>NZ_JBEZNL010000017.1:0-68679 GCF_040653275.1 Streptomyces sp. NPDC048002
CGTGAACTCGGGCGTGGTCGGAGCCGGGGACGCCGGGGCGGGCCGCGGCGCGGGCTTCGGGCCCGGGGTGGGACGGGGGCCGGGAGCGGCCGGCGCGGCGGGAGCCGCGGGCTTCTCGGCGGCGGCCGGCTTGGGGGCCGGCGGGCGCGGGGCGGCCGGACGGGCAGCCTGCGCCGGAGAGGGTGCTGCCGGCTTCGCCGGGGCAGCCTTGCGGGCGGAGGCGGGCTTGCCGCCACCGCTTCCCTGCTGGAGGGCGTCCGTCAGCTTACGGACGACGGGCGCTTCGATGGTCGAAGACGCCGAACGGACGAATTCACCGAGTTCTTGGAGCTTGGCCATGACGACCTTGCTCTCAACCCCGAACTCCTTGGCGAGTTCGTATACCCGGACCTTAGCCACTTCGCTCCTTTTAGGTCCGGGTGCGTCCGGACCGTCGCTACTTCATGGGCGTACTCATCGCGTGCTCATCGAGTGCTCATCGCAATCTCGACCTACTTCCAACTCGCGGAATACCAGGGCCGCACGGGGTCCCGCGCGACGCTTCTTACGGTGTTGCCTGCTCGACGTAGAGGCGCAACGCCTTGGTGTCGAGCGGCCCCGGGGCGCGCAACGCCCGCGGGAACGCCCGACGGCGTACCGCCAGGTCGAGACAGACCAGGGCGGGGTGCACATAAGCACCCCGGCCGGGCAGCGTACCGCGATGATCGGGGACGCACTCGTCCTCGATCGCCACGATGCGCAGCAAGTCCTTCTTGGCCGCTCGCTCCCGGCACCCCACGCAGGTGCGCTCGGGGCATGCTGGGGCTTGCGTCCGGCCAGACACTCTTAAGTCTACCTCCCCGCACCGACCTCACCCCTTTGGGGCAAGAATCGAACGATTGTTGTCGTGATCTAAGCCACCGGGGCGGTGGATCTATTCCCCGGAGGGCTCGGTGTCGGGCCGGATGTCGATCCGCCAGCCGGTCAGACGGGCGGCGAGGCGGGCGTTCTGCCCTTCCTTGCCGATCGCCAGCGACAGCTGGTAGTCGGGGACCGTGACCCGGGCGGACCGGGCCGCCATGTCCACGACCTCCACCTTGGAGACGCGGGCCGGCGACAGCGCGTTCGCCACCATCTCGGCCGGGTCGTCCGACCAGTCGACGATGTCGATCTTCTCGCCGTTCAGCTCGCCCATCACGTTGCGCACCCGTCCGCCCATGGGGCCGATGCAGGCGCCCTTGGCGTTCAGACCCGAACGGGTGGACCGGACGGCGATCTTCGTACGGTGACCGGCCTCACGGGCGATGGCGGCGATCTCGACGGAACCGTCGGCGATCTCCGGCACCTCCAGCGCGAAGAGCTTCTTCACCAGGTTCGGGTGGGTGCGCGAGAGGGTGACGGACGGACCGCGCACCCCCTTGGCGACGCGCACCACGTACGAACGCAGCCGCATGCCGTGCGGGTAGGTCTCGCCGGGCACCTGCTCCTGCACCGGCAGGATGGCCTCCAGCTTGCCGATGTCCACGAGCACGTTCTTCGGGTCGCGGCCCTGCTGGACCACTCCGGTGACGATGTCGCCCTCGCGCCCGGCGTACTCGCCGAGCGTCGCGTCGTCCTCGGCGTCGCGCAGCCGCTGCAGGATGACCTGCTTGGCGGTGGTGGCGGCGATACGGCCGAAGCCGGACGGGGTGTCGTCGAACGCGCGGGGCTCCTGCCCCTCCTCGAGGTCCTCGGGGTCCTCCTTCGCCCACACGGTCACATGCCCGGTCTCCCGGTTGAGCTCCACGCGCGCGTGACGGCGGCTTCCCTCGGTGCGGTGGTAGGCGATGAGGAGGGCCGACTCGATCGCCTCGACCAGCAGATCGAAGGAGATCTCCTTCTCCCGCACCAAGCCCCGCAGGGCGCTCATGTCGATGTCCACGGCTACGCCTCCTCCTCTTCCTTCATGTCCTTCTCGTCCTGCTTGTCCTTGCGATTGAACTCGACCTGGACGCGGGCCTTGTCGATGTCACCGAAGCCGAGCCTGCGGGTGGTCGCCTTACGGCCCTTCACACCCGGGACTTCGAGTTCGACGCCCTCGTCGTCGACGGTCAGGATCCTGGCGACCAGGTCCCCGCCCTCGGCGAGCTGGAACCTCACCAGGCGGTCGACGGCACGCACGTAGTGCCGGTGCTCCTTGAGCTCGCGCTCCGCGCCGGGGGTACCCACTTCGAGGTCGTACGCGCCCTCGCCCATCACATTGGTCTCGTCGAGCTTCGCCGAGAGCGCGCGGCTCACATCGGCGATCCGGTCCAGGTCGGCACCGGTCTCGGAGTCGACGACGACGCGCAGCACCCGCTTGCGTCCGACGGAGTCCACGGCGATCTCTTCGAGATCCAGGCCCTGGGAGCTGACGAGCGGTTCCAGAAGTTCTCGGAGCCTCTCGCTCTGGGTGGTGCTCATCCGGGTGACTCCTCGGCCGCGTGTGCTGTTGTGGGATGGGTCGCGTGTCTGGTCAAAGGGTATCCGGTCCCAGGGTGTGTTGCCGTCCATCGGGTAGCCGACGGGTGCCGGTGAGTGGTCTTCGGCAGGTCCACGGGTACCGTGATCACGGGCGTGCCGCCCTCCCCCTCCGTACGAGCACCGAGGACGACTGCCGTGCCGTTTCCCCCGCTGTCGCGCAAGCCCTCGGGGCCGCGCAGAAGGAGCCTGCTCGTCTCGGCCGCCGGCGCCGCCCTGTTGACGGGCTGCTCCCCCGGTCCGGACGCCGACGGCGGCACGGGCGGCAGCCCGTCGGCCGCCGACCGGGCCCGCGCGCGTGCGGCCCGGGACAGCGCGGAACTGGCGGAACGTTACGACGCGGTGGCCGCGGCGCATCCCCCGCTGGCGGAGCGGCTCGCCCCGCTGCGCGCGGAGACGGTCCGGCACGCGGAGGCCTTCGGCGGCACCGCGGCCAGGACCGCCGCGCCCACTCCCACGGCCACTCCCACGGCATCCGCCTCGGCCTCTCCTTCCGCCGCGACGGCGACGGCCGGGGTGCCGGCCGACGAGAAGGGCGCGCTGGCACAACTCGCGGCGGCCGAACGGACTCTCGCCGACCGCAGGACCGAGGCACTGCTGCGGGTGCCCGGCGAACTGGCCCGGCTGCTCGCCTCGGTGGCGGCCGCCGGGGCCGCTCATGTCTATCTGCTGACGGAGGGCGACTCGTGAGCAAGGCGAAGGCCGCGGAACTGACGGCCCTCCAGGCGGCGCTGGCCGCCGAGCACGCGGCGGTGTACGGGTACGGCGTCGTCGGCGGCGCGATCCGCGAGGGCCGGCGCGACGAGGCGCGCGGCGGGTACGACGCCCATCGGGCGCGCCGGGACGCCCTGGTGCGCGAGGTGCTGGACCTGGGCGGGGAACCGGTGGCGGCGGAGGCCGGGTACGCGCTGCCGTTCGCGGTGCCGGACTCGGACGCGGCGGCCCGGCTGGCCGCCGAGGTGGAGGACCGGGTGGCCGGCGTCTACTCGGACGTGGTGCGCGCCACGACGGGCGAGCGGCGGCGCACGGCCGCCGGGGCGCTGCGCGAGGCGGCGGTGCGGGCGGTGCGCTGGCGCGGCGAGAGCGTAGCCTTCCCTGGGCTCGCCGAGCGGGCGGCCACCGGCTCGGCATCGGCGACGCCCACGGCGTGACGTGTACTGGAAGGAAACTCTCGCGTATGGCTTTCGAACCGCCGCGGCGTCTGGTCAGGGCGCTCGGTGAGACGGCACCGGACGCCGAAGGCTGGCTGGAGAAGCTGCCCGAGGCGGCTCAGCAGGCCGTGGCAGTACGCGAGTTGGCCGTGGAGCGGGTCCAGGTGCCGGGCGGGCGCAGCAGCCTCGTCGTCCTGGTCCGGCAGGCCGACGGTACGCCCGCCGTGCTGAAGCTGGCCCCCGCGCGGGCCCGTCCCGAGAGCGAACGGGCCGCGCTGGCGCGCTGGGACGGACTGGGCGCCGTACAGCTTCAGGAGCCGTTCGCCGGTGAGGGGGTGCTGCTGCTGGAGCGGCTGCATCCCGATGTGTCGGTGCGGTCGCTGCCGGAGGCCAAGGCTCTGCTGGAGGCGGCCGGGACCCTGCGCCGGCTGTGGGTGGAGCC
The DNA here is from genome assembly GCF_040653275.1 of Streptomyces sp. NPDC048002. Taxonomy (NCBI): domain Bacteria; kingdom Bacillati; phylum Actinomycetota; class Actinomycetes; order Kitasatosporales; family Streptomycetaceae; genus Streptomyces; species Streptomyces sp. NPDC048002. Next base: position 4,072 of record NZ_JBEZNL010000017.1, read on the forward strand.
GCCCGCTGACCATGTGTTCGAGACGGTGGCCGAGCGGACCGGACGGCAGGCCGAGGCGATGCGGGCGGCCGCGTCGGCGGACCCGGCGGTGACGGCACTGGTCGACGCGGCGCTCGCCGCCCGGACGGAGCTGCTGGCCGCGCCGCCCGAACACCGGCTGCTGCACGGCACGTTCCGGCAGAGCAAGGTGCTCGCCGGGGAGCGGGCGCCGTGGCTGGCGGTGGGACCGGACCCGGTGGTCGGCGAGTGCGCCTTCGACCTGGCCCGGCTGGTGCGCGACCGGGTGGAGGACCTGATCGCCTCCCCGTCGGGTGCGGCCACGACGCGGCGCCGGGTGAAGCGGCTCGCGGAGTCGCTGGAGGTCGACCAGGAACGGCTGCGGGGCTGGACCCTCTTCCGGGCCGTGGAGTCGGGGGTGCGGGCGCTGCGCGTGGGACGGCCGCAGGACGCCGAGCTGCTGCTGGAGTTCGCCGCCTGGCTGTAGGGGCGGTGCGGGTGCTCCGGTGACCACGCCCCCCTGCTGGGAGCTCGCAGGGGGGCGTGGTGGATCCGGTCGGCTTGCCTCCCGAGCCTGCCGACCGGAGTCTCGCGGGGTTCCGCCCGGTGCGCACGGGCGTCAGAGGTCCTCCCGGCGCGGGGGCCGGGTCGGTGCCCATCGGTCGGCCGGGGCCGTGTACAGCAGCCCCTCCATCGCCAGCAGCCGGGTGTGCCTGCGGAGATGGGCGGCCTGGTCGGGGCCCGGGTGACCGTCGGACGCTGCGGGTGCGGCGGGCAGGCCGTAGGGGATGTGGGGGAACAGCGCGAGGTCGGCCGGGTGCAGCCGCCAGGACAACTGCCGTCCTCCCGCCTCGATGCACAGCCGGTGTCCGCCGTCGGGGCCGCTCTCCGGCCCGGGGGTGAGCACGGCGCTCGCCGGGTGCAGCGCCGCGAGCCAGGCCAGCAGGTGGGCGCGTTCGTGCCGGACGCCGGTCAGCTCCCGTTCGAAGGAGTCGGCGTGTCCCTGCCAGCGGTCGCGTTCCCGGCGGACGTCGTCCAGGTCCCGGACGAGGCGGCCGCGCGGGCGGCCCGGACGCCGCAGGGCACGCAGCAGGAACGTCGCCGTTCGGCCCAGGAGACCCGGCGGCCCGGCGGACCGGGCGTCGGAGGGGGGCGGGGGCATGAGGTTCTCCGGTGACGGTGGACGGACGGGGCGGACGGGGCCGACGGGGCCGACGGCGGTCAGTTCGGGGCGCCGGCCGGGGCGGCGCGGTGCCGTGCGGGGCCGTCCCGGGAGCGGGCGGAGTCGGCCCGTTCACGGGTGGATCCGGTACGGCGGTAGCGGCCGGCGTCCCGGGCGTTGGCGGCCCGGCAGGCGTCGTCGACGGGTTCGCCCCGGCGCAGGTGGCGCTGGTAGGCCGCCCGGGTTCCGCAGGGGGCGGGCTGCGCGGGGACGACTCCGGTGCGGGCGGGACCTCCGGGCGGGGGCGGCTTCCGGCCGCTCGCCGGTTGACGGTCCGACGCCTCAGGGAGGTCCGGCGTCCGCAGTCGCTCCCCCGGCTGCTCCTCCGGCCGCTGCTGCCGGTCCGGTGCCTGCCGGTCCGGTGCCTGCCGGCGGTCGGCCATGCGGTCCAGGGCGTGGCGCTGCGGCCCGGTCAGACCGGCGACGACACCCTGGCGGCGGCACCGCGGCAGGCCCCGCTCCCGTTGCAGCACGGCGGCCCGGCACGCGTCGAGCACGGGACAGGCCGCGCAGATCGCCACGGCCGCGGACGAGGACCTCCGGGAGAACCAGAGGTCCGCGTCGCGCTGTCCGCAGGCCGCGCTGCGCTCCCACGCCCGCGATCCGCCGTCGCTCGGGAGGCCGGCGCGGCCCGGTGCGTCGAGGCTCATCCGACCGGTCCGGCCGGGGTGCGGAGCGGGGACGCGGGAGCCGGGCCCGACGGCGCGGGCGGCATCGGCACGACGCTCGCGGCGGCGGCCGGGTCACCGGCCCCCTCGTCCCGCCGCGCGCTCCGGACCGGCGCCAACGGCCCCAGATGGGCGACCACGTTGGCGAGGGAGCAGCGCTCGGGGCGGCTGTCCAGGGACATCAGCGGCATGCCGTCGTGCCGCCGCCAGCCCTGGAAGTACCAGACCTCGCCGTGCGCGTCGCGCTGCGGGAGGGTCAGGTCGTACATCACCCGGCCGAGCCGGTAGAGGCGCTCCCCGCCCTCGCCGTCGTCCTTGGCCGGCGCGGCTGCCCCGTGGGCCACCACCGTGACCCGTACGCCGTCGCGCTCCCCCTCGCCGATCACCAGGTGGGGGCGGGCGCTCTCCCCGACCGCGGTGATCCCGAAGTAGACCCGCCAGTGGGCCCAGGGCGCGGGGCCGTCCACCCGGAGCACGACCCGCACCCGGTCGCCGTCGACACGGACGTCGGAGGGGCCCGCGTGGCCGGCCAGATGGCTCTCGATGGCGTCCGCGACGGCGCGTGCCCGGGTGCAGGAGGCGTCCCAGGCCAGTGCCCTGCGCTCCAGGTCGGTGAGGGCCCGCGGCCCCCGGGACCAGCCGCCGTCCGGTGTGCGGCGCAGTACCGCGGCTAACGAGCGCTGGGGGTCGACCAGCAGATGGGCCGAGTCGAGCGCGGAGGCCACGGCGGCCGCCTGTTCCGGCCGTACGGCGTCGAGGACCGCGCTGATCACGCCGACGGCCCGGGGAAGGTTGCTGTTCACGCCGACACCGCCCCGCTCGGCCGGCGCAGTTTCTGCAGCGCCCGGTAGGTCAGGGTCTTGACCGCGCCGACGCTGCGGCCCATCGCCAGGGCCGTCTCCTGCGGGGTCAGTTCGTTGAGGTAGCGCAGTTCGACGCAGTGCCGTTCGCGGGCGTTGAGGGCGTGCAGGGCGGCGCGGACCGTCTCGTGCGCCTCGATCGCCTCCAGTTCGCGCGGGGCGAGCGGTTCGGTGGCGCGGGCCGCCTCCCGGATGTCGTCGAACTGGGCGACCGGGGTCTCCAGCCGGACCCGGCCGCGGCCGAGTTCGTCGAGCCAGAGGTTCTTGGCGATGGTCTTCAGCCAGGCCGTGAAGGCGGTGCCCTGCCAGGTGAAGTCCTCGATGCGGCGCAGGGCGCGGATGAACGCCTCCTGGGTCAGGTCCTCCGCGAGATGTCTGTTGCGGGTGCGTACCAGCAGGAAGGTGTACACGGCGCGGTAGTGCTCGTAGTACAGCGCGGCGAACGCCTCCCGGTCGCCCGTGCGGGCCCGGGCGACCAGCTCCGGTTCCGGACCGGGAGGGGCGGCGGTGACGTTGTCCGGTTGGGACACGATCGGTTCTCCTGTTCGGTGTTCGGGTTGCGGGGAGGTGTGGTGCGTGGGCGTGGAAGGGCGACTTCACGCCATATCTTCAATATTCATGTAGATGTAGATTCCTGAGGTGAAGCGAGGCCACGGCCTGCACGTCGGCGGGGCCGCGGTTCACGTCCGGGGATATCTACAGTCTTCACGTAGATGTATATCGTGTCAAGATGCGTGCACAGAGTGAAAGTTGGGGAGATTGCGAGGAGGATGGGGGCGCGTGGGGGCATTCCCTTCACCGGAACACCCCCTGCACGCCAAACCGCCCGGAAGCAATCTGCGATCTACTTGCACTTGTAGATATGCATGGCCGATCCTCTGAGGCGTGACGAACGAGCAGAGCCGCCCAGGGGACGCAGAGCCCGGCCAGGACGCCCCACCGCACCGAGGCGAGGATCTGGCCGCTCTCCTCGAACGTCTCCTCGCCGAGGCGACGGACAGGACCCAGAAGGATCTGGCCGCCGAGGCCGGCATCTCCTACCCGACCCTCAACGCCTGGATGAACCGCACCCGCGGCACCTCGCGCATCGACCCCGAGAAGCTGCGGGCGATGGTCGAGGTGTTCCGGCGCTGGGGCGTGCGGACGACGCCGAGGGAGTTCTTCGAGGCCGTCGGCCGTCCCATACCCGGACCCAGCGGGGACGAACGCGAGGCGCGGCTGCTGAAGCTGTACCGGCAGTTGCCGGAGTCACGCCAGCGCGCATTGCTGAAGGATGCCGAGGCAATGCTTCAGGTCAGTCGCATCGTCTGAGATCAGCGCCGTCCGACCGCCCTGGGGGTCCGCAGCACCGTCCGCCGTCGCATGTGACGCAGGGGACTCGTGTGACTACGGAATATGACGAAAGTGCTCCCGAACCCCACAGTCATCGGTACCATCGGGCTGCCGCTGACCTCCCGGAGCGGACCGCTCATGCCGTAGAGCATCCCTGGGGAGACAGCTGTGTGCGTCCACATCGCCGTGACCGAAGGCCTCACGAGCATCGCGCTCTGGGACCCTGACGAAGTCAGCATCCGTGTCGCCCGGGGAGCGTCGGCGGGCGAGGCCCTCAGAGAAGTGGCCGACATCCTCATGATCGACCTGGGGGCACCCGCCTCCCGCGGCGGTCCGCTGCGCTGCTTCTGCGGGATGCGCGTGGACCTGCCGCACGAACTCCTCCCCTGTGTCCACGGGGCGGAGGCCGGCTGACCGGGCGCCGCCGGGGCGGAGGACGCGAAGGCGCCGGGCCCCCGGCGGCGGGGACCCGGCGCGCACCCGAAAGGGTCAGGCGCTCAGGCGGGCGACGGCCTCCTCGACCGTCAGCTCCTCGCGCTCACCGGTACGGCGGTCCTTGAGTTCGACGACACCCTCGGCCGCACGGCGCCCTGCCACCAGGATGTGCGGCACACCGATCAGCTCGGAGTCCGTGAACTTCACGCCCGGGGAGACCCCGGCCCGGTCGTCGCACAGGACCCGCAGGCCCTTCGCCGCCAGCTGCGCGGAGACGTCCAGGGCGAGTTCGGTCTGCAGCGCCTTGCCGGCGGCCACCACGTGCACATCGGCCGGGGCGACCTCGGCGGGCCAGCACAGGCCCTTGTCGTCGGCGGTCTGCTCGGCCAGCGCGGCGACCGCGCGGGAGACGCCGATGCCGTACGAGCCCATCGTCACGCGGACCGGCTTGCCGTTCTGGCCGAGGACGTCGAGCTTGAGGGCGTCGGCGTACTTGCGGCCGAGCTGGAAGATGTGGCCGATCTCGATGGCGCGGTCCAGCTTCAGGCCGGTGCCGCACTTCGGGCACGGGTCGCCCTCCTGGACGACCACGACGTCGACGTACTCGTCGACCGTGAAGTCACGGCCCGCGACCACGTTCTTCGCGTGCGTGCCCGCCTTGTTGGCGCCCGTGATCCAGGCGGTGCCCGGGGCCACCCGCGGGTCGGCGAGGTAGGTGACCTTCTCGCCCAGGCCCTGCGGACCGACGTAACCGCGCACCAGGTCCGGGCGGCTCGCGAAGTCGTCCTCGGTCACCATCTCCACGGCCGCCGGGGCGAAGTGCGCCTCGACCTTGCCCAGGTCGACCTCGCGGTCCCCGGGGACCCCGACGGCGACGATCTCCCCGTCGACCTTCACCAGCAGGTTCTTCAGCGTGGCCGAGGCCGGGACGCCGAGGTGGGCGGCGAGGGTCTCGATGGTCGGGGTGTCGGGGGTGGGGATCTCCTCCAGCGCGGCCACGCCCTCGGCGTCCACCGGCTTCAGCTCGTAGGTGATCGCCTCGGTGTTCGCCGCGAAGTCGCAGCTCGGGCAGTCCGCGAAGGTGTCCTCGCCGGCCTCGGCCGGGGCGAGGAACTCCTCGGACTTCGAGCCGCCCATGGCGCCCGCGGTGGCGGCGCAGATGCGGTAGTCGAGGCCGAGGCGCTCGAAGACCCGCTGGTACGCCTGGCGGTGCAGGGCGTAGGAGTGGGCGAGGCCCTCGTCCTCGGTGTCGAAGGAGTAGGAGTCCTTCATCAGGAACTCGCGGCCGCGCAGGATGCCGGCCCGCGGACGGGCCTCGTCGCGGTACTTGTGCTGGATCTGGTAGAGGATGACCGGCAGGTCCTTGTAGGAGGACGCCTGGTCCTTCACCAGCAGGGTGAAGATCTCCTCGTGGGTCGGGCCGAGCAGGTAGTCGCCGCCCTTGCGGTCCTTGAGCCGGAACAGCTCCTGGCCGTACTCGTCCCAGCGGCCGGTGGCGTCGTACGGCTCGCGCGGCAGCAGCGCGGGCAGCAGCACCTCCTGGGCGCCGATGGCGTCCATCTCCTCGCGCACGATGCGCTCGACGTTGGCCAGGACCCGCTTGCCGAGGGGCAGCCAGGACCAGATGCCGGCCGCGGTGCGGCGGACGTATCCGGCCCGGACGAGGAGCTTGTGGCTGAGGACCTCGGCGTCCGCCGGGTCATCGCGCAGCGTCTTCGCCATCAACTGGGACATGCGCTGGACCGGTGCGTTCGCCATGGGTGTCGTACTCCTGCTGCGTGAAGGTGATGGCAGGAGGTTAGCCGGGCGGTGCGGGGCGGCGGAAATCGGTTAGGGCCTGTTCCGGGTTTCCCGTCTGCCCTTCGGGCGGACGACGGGAAACCCGGAACAGGCCCTAGCGGCGGAGCAGCGGCAGGGGGGCGCCCATCACGGCGTACGGCTTGGGGGCGCTGGGGAAGAGGACCTGGCGGGCGAGGTCCTCGTAACCCAGGGAGCGGTACAGGCCGCGGGCCGGGCTCTCGGTGTCGATCGCGGAGAGGATCGAGCGGGGCTCGGCGGCTCCGTCGGTGATCGCGGTGATCAGGGAGCGGCCGGCGCCGCGGTTCTGGTGGTCCGGGTGGACGTGCAGCTCGGTGATGACGAAGGAGTCGTCGAGCCAGTGGTCGTTGTCCCGGGCCCGCAGGTACGGCTCCACGACCGTGGACCACCAGTGGGTGCGGTCGTTGGGCATCCCGTAGACGAACCCGACGAGCCGTCCCCGCGCGGTGGCGCCCAGGGCTCGCGCGCCGGGGTAGGTCATGTGGCGCAGCACGATCTGACGGCGTACGGCGACCTCGTCCGGGCCCAGCCCGAAGGCGACCGCCTGGACGGCGAGGGCCTCGTCCACGTGGGCTGACAGGTCCAGGGGGCCGATGACGAGGTCCATGCGGGGAGGGTACAGGGGCCCCGTCGGCGGCGTTTTCAGAACAGCACGCTCATGAAAGCGCCCACCTCTTCGAACCCCACCCGGGTGTAGGTCCTGCGGGCCGCGGTGTTGAAGTCGTTGACGTAGAGGCTCACCACCGGGGCCACGTCGGCCAGCGCGTACCGCAGGACGGCCGCCATGGCGGGGGCCGCCAGGCCCTGGCCGCGGTACTCGGGGGCCACCCAGACGCCCTGGATCTGGCAGGCGCGTTCGGTCGCGGCACCGATCTCCGCCTTGAAGACCACCCGGCCGTGGTCGTCGAGCCGGGCGAACGAGCGGCCCGAACCGACGAGTTCGGCGACCCTCGCCTGGTAGAGGAGTCCGCCGTCCCCGGCCATCGGGGAGACGCCCACCTCCTCGGTGAACATCGCCACGCACGCCGGCATGATCGTGTCCATCTCGTCCTTGCGGATCCGGCGGACGCCCGGGTCGGGCGCGATGGTCCCCGGCATCCGGTCGGTGACCATCAGCGGCTGGTGGGACCGGACGTCCCGGGCGGGGCCCCAGCTGGGTTCCAGCAGGCGCCAGAGCTGTGCGGTGGGCTCGGCCGGGCCGACGATCGAGGAGCAGCGGCGGCCCGCCCGGCGGGCGCGGTCGGCGAAGGCGCGGACGGCGCGCGGCCCGGCGCAGATGGGGACCAGGTTGGCCCCGGCGTAGCACAGGGACGCCAGCATGCCGCCCTCGTACCAGCCCCACATCTCGCCGCCGAGGCGCCACGGGTCGAGGCCGGCCACCTGGACGCGGGAGGTCACGAAGGCGTTCACGACCGGCTCGCGGTCCAGAACGGCGAGCGCTGCGTCCAGGTCGCTCGGTTCGAGGACCCGGGATGTGGTCTGGGTCAACAACGGCGGGGCCTCACACTAAGACTGCTGATCTCCGCACTGTACCTGGCGCGGATGTGGAGTGCCGCCCCCGCTGCGGGGCCGCCCCGGGGCCCGGCGCCCGGCGGCGCCGGCCGGGCGGCCCGTCGGCCGCGAGCGGGTCAGCCGGCGACCGACACCGACGGCTCGCCCGAGGTCACGCCGTCCGCCTCCATCTGCTCGGCCAGCTTCATGGCCTCCTCGATGAGGGTTTCGACGATCTTGGACTCCGGGACCGTCTTGATGACCTCGCCCTTGACGAAGATCTGGCCCTTGCCGTTGCCGGAGGCGACGCCGAGGTCGGCCTCGCGGGCCTCGCCGGGGCCGTTCACGACGCAGCCCATGACGGCGACGCGGAGCGGGACCTCCATGCCGGTCAGGCCCGCGGTGACCTCTTCGGCCAGCTTGTAGACGTCCACCTGGGCGCGGCCGCAGGAGGGGCAGGAGACGATTTCGAGGCCGCGCTGCTTGAGGTTGAGGGACTCCAGGATCTGGATGCCGACCTTGACCTCCTCGGCGGGCGGCGCCGAGAGCGAGACGCGGATGGTGTCGCCGATGCCCTGGGAGAGCAGGGCGCCGAAGGCGACCGCCGACTTGATGGTCCCCTGGAAGGCCGGGCCGGCCTCCGTGACACCGAGGTGGAGGGGGTAGTCGCACTGGGCGGCGAGCTGCTTGTACGCCTCGATCATGACGACCGGGTCGTTGTGCTTGACCGAGATCTTGATGTCCCGGAAGTCGTGCTCCTCGAAGAGGGACGCCTCCCACAGGGCCGACTCGACGAGCGCCTCGGGGGTGGCCTTGCCGTACTTCTGGAGCAGGCGCCGGTCCAGGGAGCCGGCGTTCACGCCGATGCGGATCGGGGTGCCGTGCTCCTTGGCCGCCCGCGCGATCTCCTTGACCTTGTCGTCGAACTGCTTGATGTTGCCGGGGTTCACGCGGACCGCGGCGCAGCCGGCCTCGATGGCCGCGAAGACGTACTTCGGCTGGAAGTGGATGTCGGCGATCACCGGGATCTGCGACTTGCGGGCGATGGTGGACAGCGCGTCGGCGTCGTCCTGGGTGGGGCAGGCCACGCGCACGATCTGGCAGCCGGAGGCGGTCAGCTCGGCGATCTGCTGGAGCGTCGCCCCGATGTCGGAGGTGCGGGTCGTGGTCATCGACTGGACCGAGACCGGCGCGTCCCCGCCGACCGCCACGGACCCGACCTGGATCTGCCGGCTCTTGCGGCGCTCGGCAACCCTGGTCGGAACGGACGGCATGCCGAGAGAAATCGCAGTCATCTGCTGTGCAACCCCAAGTCGTGGATCAAGCTCCGGTCCCGTCAGCGGCGGGCCCCAGGCTTCGAGATTACGGCACCGGCGTCGGTCCCAGCACTCCCCCACCTCGAAGCCCACCCGGCGGGGGGACGCCCGCACCGGCAAACCCACTCAATGGTGGACGGCCGGGAACCCCAGGGTTCCCGGCCGTCGCGAACTCCGTATGACTAGGAGATTCTCACCGGGTTAACCACGTCCGCGATCAGCACCAGCAGCGTGAAGCAGACGAAGATCCCGGCCACCACGTAGGCCACCGGCATCAGCTTGGCCACGTCGAAGGGGCCGGGGTCCGGGCGGCGCAGCACCCGGGCGAGGTTGCGGCGCAGGGACTCCCACAGGGCGCCCGCGATGTGGCCGCCGTCGAGCGGGAGCAGCGGGAGCATGTTGAACAGGAACAGCGAGAGGTTGAAGCCGGCGACCAGCATCACGGCCATGGCGAGCTGCTGGGAGGCCGGGATGTCGAGGGTGAAGATCTCACCGCCGACCCGGGCGGCGCCGACCACGCCCATGGGCGAGTCCGCCTCGCGCGGTCCGTCGCCGAAGGCCGCGTCCCACAGGGCGGGGATCTTGGCGGGCAGGGCCGCGAGGGAGTCGACGGCGTCGCCGACCCGGTCGCCCATCCAGGTCACCGAGGAGCCGAGGTCCTGCTTGACGATGCCGGTGGCGGCGCTGAAGCCGAGGAAGCCGGCGGTGACGTACTCGCCCTGGACGACCTGGCCGCCGGCGTCCTTCTTGGCGACCTGGTTGGTGGCGATCTTCGCGGTGAGGGTGACCTCCTCGCCGTCGCGGTCGACGACGATCGGGACCTCCTTGCCGGGGTTGGCGCGGATCAGGTCGGAGAGTTCGTTCCAGTCGTCGGTGCGCACCCCGTCGAAGGCGAGGATCTTGTCGCCCGCCTTCAGGCCGGCCGCGGCCGCCGGGGAGGCGGGGTCGCCCTTCTCGCAGGTGTCGCGGTTCTCGCTCTGGGAGATCACGCACTGCGAGACGGAGCTGACGGCGGTGGTCTGCTGGGAGATGCCGAAGCCCATCAGCACGATGAGGAACAGCACCACCGCGAGGATCAGGTTCATGAAGGGGCCGGCGAACATCACGATGACGCGCTTCCACGGCTTGCGCGTGTAGAAGAGGCGGGTCTCGTCACCCGGCTTGAGCTCCTCGAACGCGGCCTCGCGGGCGTCCTCGATCATGCCCCGCCAGGGCGAGGTGGAGCGGGCCTCCAGCCGGCCGTCGGGGCCCGGCGGGAACATGCCGATCATGCGGATGTAGCCGCCGAACGGGATGGCCTTGATGCCGTACTCCGTCTCGCCCTTCCTGCGCGACCACATGGTCGGGCCGAAGCCGACCATGTACTGGGGCACGCGGATGCCGAAGAGCTTCGCGGTGGACAGGTGCCCCAGCTCGTGCCACGCGATCGAGAACAGCAGCCCGACGGCGAAGACCACTATGCCGAGGATGAACATCAAGGTCGTCATGCACGGGCCTCCGCCGTCTGTGCCGCCAGTTCCCGGGCCCGGGTGCGCGCCCAGGTCTCCGCTTCGAGGACGTCCGCGACGGTGAGCGAGGTTCCCGTGGCCGGGGTGCCGTGCTCCTCGACCACCCGGGTCACGGTCTCCATGATCCCGTTGAACGGCAGGGCGCCGGACCGGAAGGCCTCGACGCACTCCTCGTTGGCGGCATTGAACACCGCCGGGGCCGTGCCCGCGAGCTCGCCGACGTGCCGGGCGAGGTCCACCGAGGGGAACGCCTCGTTGTCGAGCGGGAAGAACTCCCACGTCGAGGCGGTGCTCCAGTCGAAGGCGGGCGCCGCGTCGGGGACGCGTTCGGGCCAGCCCAGACCGATGGCGATGGGCCCCCGCATGTCGGGGGGCGTCGCCTGGGCGATCGTGGATCCGTCGGTGAACTCGACCATCGAGTGAACATACGACTGGGGATGCACGACGACCTCAATGCGGTCGAAGGGAATGTCGTAGAGCAGGTGCGCCTCGATGACCTCCAGTCCCTTGTTGACCAGGGTCGAGGAGTTGATCGTGATGACCGGGCCCATCGCCCAGGTCGGGTGGGCGAGGGCGTCCTCGACGGTGACGTGCGCCAGCTGCTCCTTGGTGCGGCCACGGAACGGCCCGCCCGAGGCGGTCACCACGAGCTTGCGCACATCGGCCCGGGTGCCGGAGGCGAGGGCCTGGAACAGCGCCGCGTGCTCGGAGTCGACGGGGATGATCTGGCCCGGTTTGGCGAGCGCCTTGACCAGCGGGCCGCCCACGATGAGCGACTCCTTGTTGGCGAGCGCGAGGGTGCGGCCCGCCTCCAGGGCGGCCAGCGTCGGCGCCAGTCCGATCGAGCCGGTGATGCCGTTGAGGACGGTGTGGCAGTCGGAGGCGGCGACCTGCGTGGCCGCCTCGGGCCCGGCGAGGATCTCGGGGAGCGGCTCGCCCGCGCCGTACCGCGTCCGCAGGGCCTCGCGCAGCTCCGGTACGGCCTCCTCGCGGGCGACCGCGACCGTGCGCACCTTCAGCAGGTGGGCCTGTTCGGCGAGGAGAGCGACGCGGCCGCCGTGGGCGGAGAGCGCGGTCACCCGGAAGCGGCCGGGGTTGCGCAGGACGAGGTCGATGGCCTGGGTGCCGATCGACCCGGTGGAGCCGAGGATCACCACGTCCTTCGGGCCGTCACCCGCGACGGGGTCGTACACCAGGTGCGGGTCGGCGAGGGGGGCTGGAGAGTCGCTCATTCCTCCATTGTTGCCGCAACCCGTCGCCGGGCCGACAGGGTGTCCCCCTCCCGCGCCGCGGAGGGGAACATCCTGTCGCCGGGCGGTCAGCCGATCGGGCGGTGGACGTTGTCCCGTTCGCTGGGTCCGGGGGTCGCGTCGGCGATCCAGGGGCCGTCGCCCGAGGGGTCGACGATGCCCTGCTCCAGCCATTCATAGGTGCCGGACAGGACGCCCTCGACCACCTTGCCGTCCAGCTCGTCGGTGTTGGTCCACAGCCGGCCGAAGAGTTCCTCCACCCGCAGCCGGGACTGCCGGCAGAAGGCGTCGGCCAGCTGGTACGCCTCGCGGCCGTGCTCGCCGCGGGCGCGCAGGTGCTCGGCGCGCACGCAGGCCGCGCTCATCGCGAACAGTTCCGCGCCGATGTCGACGATCCGGCCGAGGAAGCCCTGCTTGGTCTCCATCCGGCCCTGCCAGCGGGACATGGCGTAGAAGGTGGAGCGGGCGAGCTTGCGGGAGGTCCGCTCGACGTAGCGCAGATGGCCGGAGAGGTCGACGTCGTGCCGGAACTCGCCGAAGGCGTACGGCAGCCGGCCCGGACCGGTGACCAGCTTCGGCAGCCATTTGGCGTAGAAGACTCCGGCGCCGGCGCCCGCCTTCGCCTTGTCCTGGAGGGACTTCTCGGGGTCGATGAGGTCCCCGGCGACCGAGAGGTGGGCGTCGACGGCCTCCCGGGCGATCAGCAGGTGCATGATCTCCGTGGAGCCCTCGAAGATCCGGTTGATGCGCAGGTCGCGCAGGATCTGTTCGGCGGGGACCGCGCGCTCGCCCCGGGCCCGGAGCGACTCGGCCGTCTCGAAGCCGCGTCCGCCGCGGATCTGGACGAGTTCGTCGGCCATCCGCCAGCCCATCTCGGAGGCGAACAGCTTGGCGAGGGCGCCCTCGATCCGGATGTCGTTGCGGTCCTCGTCCGCCATCTGGGAGGCGAGGTCGGTGACGGCCTCCAGGGCGAAGGTGGTGGCCGCGATGAAGGAGATCTTGGCGCCGACGGCCTCGTGGTGGGCGAGCGGCTTGCCCCACTGCTCGCGGGCCGCCGACCACTCGCGGGCGATCTTCAGGCACCACTTGCCGGCCGCGACGCAGGACGCGGGCAGGGACAGCCGCCCGGTGTTCAGCGTGGTGAGCGCGATCTTCAGGCCGGCGCCCTCGGGGCCGATGCGGTTGGCGGCGGGCACCCGGACCCGGTGGAAGCGGGTGACGCCGTTCTCGATGCCGCGCAGGCCCATGAAGGCGTTGCGGTGCTCCACGGTGATGCCGGGCGAGTCGGTCTCCACGACGAAGGCGGTGATGCCGCCCTTGTGTCCCTCGGAGCGCGGCACCCGGGCCATCACGACGAGCAGGTCGGCGACGACTCCGTTGGTGGTCCAGAGTTTCACCCCGTCGAGGACGTAGTCGTCCCCGTCGGGCACGGCCGAGGCGGCCAGGCGCGCCGGGTCGGAGCCGACGTCGGGTTCGGTGAGCAGGAAGGCGGAGATGTCGGTGCGGGCGCAGCGCGGCAGGAACCGGTCCCTCTGCTCCTGGGTGCCGAACAGCTTCAGCGGCTGGGGCACGCCGATGGACTGGTGGGCGGAGAGCAGCACGCCGATGGCGGGCGAGGCGGAGCCGGCCAGGGCGAGGGCCTTGTTGTAGTACACCTGGGTGAGGCCGAGGCCGCCGTACTTGGTGTCGATCTTCATGCCGAGGGCGCCGAGTTCCTTGAGGCCCTTGACGACCTCGTCGGGGATGCGGGCCTCGCGTTCGATGAGGGCGCTGTCGACCTTCGTCTCGATGAAGTCGCGGAGCTTGGCGAGGAACTCCTCGCCGCGCTGTACGGCCTCGTCGGTCGGCATGGGGTGGGGGTGGACGAGGTCGAGGCGGAAGCGGCCGAGGAACAGTTCCTTGGCGAAGCTGGGCTTGCGCCAGTCCTGTTCGCGGGCCGCCTCCGCCACCTGGCGGGCCTCACGCTCGGTGACGGTGGGTTTGGTGGTTGGTGCGGTCATGAGGCTCACCTCGCCGCGCATAGGGATCTCTGACGGCCCGTGCGGGACCGAGAGCTACTGACGGGTGCTACCCGATCGTATGTACCCGATTCGGGGCGAGGTGGCCACCCCGTGTGCGGCCGTTCAGCCGATGTCGACGGAATACCGCCGGGTGTCCAGTCGGCCGGTGCCCTTGAAGACCTCCGTGCCGGACTCGATGCCGGAGAGGTACTTGTCCTTGGAGATCAGCTTGCGGCGGACCAGGGCCTGGGTGAAGTCGTCCAGGTTCAGGGTGGCCGCGGTGGTGTTGGCGCGGCGGACGAAGGAGAAGACCTTCCAGCCGATGTCGCCCTGGTAGAGGTCCCACATGGTGCCGCCGAGGCTGACGCTGCCGTACTTGGTGCCGAGGGGTCCGGCGCCGCCCTGGCGGTTGAGCCAGATCATGATCTCGTCGGTGGGCTGGTCCTGCCAGTCCGCGTCGTCCTTGGCGTGCAGCCACAGGTCGTAGGCGACGTTCATGGTGCCGGGGCCGGGGCTGACGGTGAACTCCCAGGTGGTCCGCACCGGCTTGCGGTCACCGACCCGCAGCGGCAGCCCGGTGGCGGCCCGGTCGGTCTTCCAGCCCCAGTGCCAGCCGAGCACCGCGCTCGCGTAGGTCTTGACGTCGTAGTCCTGGCCGGAGCCGCTGTTGGCCCAGCTGTACTGCGTGCCCCAGGAGATCGTGGAGCCGGAGAGGGAGTTGTCCCAGACGCACTGGCTTCCGGTGGCCTTCTCCTGGTTCCAGAGGTTGTTGTTCACGTAGTACTTGCCGAGTGCGACGGTGTCGAAGGCGGCGCACTTCTTCTCGGTCTCGCCGGCCTGGGCCACCGTGACCCCCGCGGCCGCGGCGAGGGCGACGGCGGAGGCGGTCAGGGTCTTGGCCTTCTTCGACAGGCGGGGCCTGCGGTGTTGCATCGGGGATCCTCCCGGGGGACGGTGCGTGTACGGCCTTCAGTGGCCGCCCGCGGCGCCTTGGTTGCCGCGGCCCGGGAATTGGTTGTCGAAGCGCTTCGACAACCTATGGACACCCACCCCCGGTGGAGCTACTGTCGAACCACCCTCACCCGCCCCTATTCACCGTGCGCACTGTCGAAGCGCTTCACAAAGCTTGGAGAGCTGGATGGTCACCCTCGCCGAGGTCGCCCAGCACGCCGGAGTCTCGGCGAGCACGGTGAGCTATGTCCTCAGCGGCAAGCGGTCCATCTCCGCGACCACCCGGCTGCGGGTCGAGCAGAGCATCCGCGAACTCGGCTACCACCCGAACGCCGGCGCCCGCGCCCTGGCCAGCAGCAGGTCGAACATCATCGCGCTGATGATCCCGCTGCGCACCGACATGTACGTGCCGGTGATGATGGAGATCGCCATCGCGGTGGCCACCACCGCGCGCACCCACGGCTACGACGTGCTGCTCCTCACCGGCGAGGAGGGACCGGACGCCGTGCGCCGGGTCACCGGCAGCGGGCTCGCCGACGGGATGATCCTGATGGACGTCGAACTCGACGACGAGCGGCTGCCGTTGCTGCGGGACACCGATCAGCCCTCGGTGCTGATCGGGCTGCCGGCCGACACCTCCGGGCTGACCTGCGTCGATCTCGACTTCCGGGCGACCGGCGCGCTGTGCGTGGAGCATCTGGCCGGGCTCGGCCACCGCGACATCGCTGTCATCGGCGAGGCCCCCGCGGTCTACGAACGGCACACCGGTTTCGCCGAGCGCACCCTGGACGGACTGCGTTCCCGGGGCCGGGAGTTGGGGGTGCGGCTGCTGCACCGCCCGTGCGAGGGCGGGTACGACGCGATGGCCGTGACGCTGGCCCGGGTCTTCGACGAACGCCCGGACACCACCGGTTTCGTGGTGCAGAACGAGTCGGCGGTGGAGCCGCTGCTCGCCCTGCTGCGCCAGCAGGGCCGTGCCGTGCCGGAGGACGTGTCGGTGGTCGCGGTCTGCCCCGACCAGGTCGCCACCCAGGCCTCGGTGCGGCTGACGTCCGTCTCCATCCCCGCCCAGGAGATGGGGCGGCACGCGGTGGCGCGTCTCGTCGCCAAGCTGGAGGGCCGGGGCGAGGACGAAGTCGTGCTCATCGCACCCGAGTTGACGGTCCGGGCCAGCTCGGGCCCGGCCACTTCCTGATCAGTACGTCTCCCGTGCGGCCCCCGCGGGGGCGGCTTCCCCCTGTCATCGTTCAGGAGTACGCCTCGTGAATCAGCCTGCCGAAACCCAAGTGAAGGTCAGTCTGGCGCAGTCCTCCCCCACCGTCGGCACCTTCCGCGAGCGCGACGGCGCGCTGGTGTGGAGCGGCCGGCAGGAGACTGTCCGCGTCGAACCGTGGGGCCCGGACGCGGTGCGGGTGCGGACCCGGCTGGGCGGGCCGGTGCTGGAGGGTCTGCCGGGGGCGCTCCTGGAGCAGGCCCCTCCCGCCTCCTCCACGGTCAAGATCGAGGGCGGCGGAGCGCGGCTGATCGTCGGCGCGCTCACCGTGGACATCGACGCCGAGGGCCTGATCCGCTTTCTGCGCACCTCGGACGGCGAGGAACTGCTCGCCGAGGAGCGGGCCCACTTCTGGTGGCCGGGACCCCGTCTGTACACGGCCGTCGGCAACGGCCACCACCGCCTCGAACAGCGCTTCGCGGCCTACGACGACGAGAAGCTCTTCGGCCTCGGCCAGCACCAGCACGGCCGGCTGGACCAGAAGGGCCTGGTCCTGGACCTGATCCAGCGCAACGCCGAGGTCTCCGTCCCGGTCCTCACCTCCAGCCGGGGCTACACCCTGCTGTGGAACAACCCGGCGATCGGCCGGGTCGAGCTGGCGCACAACGGCACCCGCTGGGTGGCGGACTCGGCCCGGCAGATCGACTACTGGATCACCGCGGGCGACCCGGCCGAGGGCCAGCGCCGCTACAGCGCGGTCAGCGGCCGCACGCCGATGCTGCCCGCGTGGGCGGCCGGGTTCTGGCAGTGCAAGCTGCGCTACCGCACCCAGGACGAACTCCTCGCCGTGGCGCGGGAGTACAGGCGCCGCGGGCTGCCGCTGGACGCGATCGTCTGCGACTTCTTCCACTGGACGCACCTCGGCGAGTGGAGGTTCGACCCGAGCGAGTGGCCGGACCCGGCGGCGATGGTCCGCGAACTGGACGAGCTGGGCGTGAAGTTGGTGGTCAGCGTCTGGCCGTCCGTCTCGCCCCTGTCCGAGAACCACCCGGTGATGGAGCAGCGCGGCTACTTCATCGGCACCCAGTACGGGCCGATGGCGCACGCCGACTGGCCGGACAAGGAGGTCGCCTCCACCGTCCAGGTCGCCTTCTACGACGCCACGAACCCGGAGGCGCGGGAGTTCGTGTGGTCGAGGATCCGGGACAACTACCTGATCCCGTACGGCATCACGGCCTTCTGGCTGGACGCCTGCGAGCCGGAGCTGAAGCCCGGCTTCCAGGAGAACCTGCGCTACTGGGCCGGGCCGGGCCTGGAGGTCGGCAACCTCTACCCG
Source organism: Streptomyces sp. NPDC048002 (assembly GCF_040653275.1). NCBI lineage: Bacteria > Bacillati > Actinomycetota > Actinomycetes > Kitasatosporales > Streptomycetaceae > Streptomyces > Streptomyces sp. NPDC048002. The sequence continues at coordinate 21,469 of NZ_JBEZNL010000017.1, forward strand.
GCGGAGAACTCGCGCACCTTCCACGAGGGGCTGCTCGCCTCGGGCGAGAGCGAGGTGCTGACGCTGAACCGCTCGGCCTGGGCGGGCAGTCAGCGCTACGGCGCCGCCCTGTGGTCGGGCGACATCGGCACCGACTTCCCCACCCTGCGCCGCCAGATCGCGGCCGGGCTCAACACCGCGCTGTCCGGCATCCCCTGGTGGAACACCGACATCGGCGGCTTCCACGGAGGCGACCCGGACGACCCGGCGTACCGGGAGGTGATGGTGCGCTGGTTCCAGTTCGGCGCGCTGTCCCCGCTGATGCGGCTGCACGGCTTCCGCGACCCCGGCACCCCTCTGGGCCCGGACATGACCGGCGGCCCCAACGAGGTCTGGTCCTACGGCGAGGAGGCCGGCCCGATCCTGGAGCGGTACCTGCGGCTGCGTGAGCGGCTCAAGCCGTACGTGCTGGAGGTCATGCGCCAGGCGCACGAGGAGGGGCTGCCGGTGATGCGGCCGCTGTTCCTGGAGTTCCCCGGGGACCCGGCGTGCTGGTCGGTGGACGACTCCTACCTCTTCGGCGGGGACCTGCTGGTGGCCCCGGTGCTGACGGCGGGTGCCACGGCCCGCACGGCGTACCTGCCGGCGGGCGCGGAGTGGACCGACGCGTGGACCGGGCGGACGTACCCGGGCGGGGCTTCGGTGACGGTGGACGCCCCGCTGGACCGCATCCCGCTGTTCCTGCGGGACGGGGCGCGGCTGCCGATCGCCGCATAGGGCTGTGCGGCCGGTCCCGTAGGGGAGGGACCGGCCGCACGTTCTCGTTCCTCGGGGTCAGCTGCTGCTGACGGTCAGGTTGTTGGTGAGGAAGTCCAGGCCGCCGGAGGACGAGGTGATCTCGTAGCCGAACTGGACGTCACCGATGGTCTCGTTGCCCATCCAGCCCTTGGTGTCCTTGATCCACTTCAGGATCGGCAGGATGTTGACCGTGCCGGAGCTGGAGTCCGAGGTGCGCAGGAACGAGAAGACCTGGTTGGCGCCGTTGTCGCCCTTGTAGACGTTCCAGGTGTGGCCGCCGAGGGTGACCGAGCCCTGGGAGGTGCCGAGCGGACCGACGGCGCCGTTGTGGTTGACCCAGAGCATGATCTCGTAGTCGTAGTCGGTGTCCCAGATGTCGTACGAGGTGTTGTACGCGCCGGAGGACGGGACGGTGACGTTGTAGCTGCTGGTCAGCGAGGCAAGCGAGGTGATCGACTTGTTGACCACCTTCTTGGCGTTCGGGTACGACTTGATGCCGCCGGTGTTGGGGTGGTTCGCCCAGGTGCCCCAGTTGGTGCCGGAGTTGGCCCAGACGCACTGGCTGCCGGCGCCGGAGCCCCAGATGTTGTTGTAGAGCGTGTAGCCGTTCAGCGTCGTGTTGCCCCACTGGTCGCAGGAGCTCCAGACGGCGGCGTGGGCGGGGGCGGAGGCGAGACCGACGGTGGCGCCGAGGGCGAGTGCCGGGGCCAGCAGGGCCCGGGTGACGCGGCCGAGTGTGCGGGTTGTTGCCATGGTGTCCCTTCCATGGGTGGGGGGAAATGCGGGGAGTTACCACGTCCCCGGGGTGAGGACGTGGTCTTCTCCGGCGACGAGGTCGAGCGGTCTCGCGCCGGTGGAAGTCCTGAGTTCGATCCGGACGGTGCGGGTGGGGCGGATCACGGCTCCCGCACCTTCCGGGCCCCAGTGCAGGTCGAGTGCGGCGCCGAACCGGGTGCGCACCCCGTGGATGCGGCCCCGCGGGCAGGTGTCCGGCAGCGCGGGCAGCAGGACCAGCCGGCCGGGGGTCGACTGGACGAGCGCCTCGATCAGCACGGCGGGCAGGGTGTGGGCGGCGTCCGCGTTGTAGACGTCCCGGTTCGGGTAGTGGGCGCTCATCAGGGAGGCGTGGAAGAAGTCGCCGTCCAGGACCCGGGCGAGGGCGTGGGCGACCCGGTCGCCGTCCCCGAGGCGGGCCGCGACGAGGGCGTGGTGGAGGTGGCCGTGCGCGGAGTCGTTCTCGGTGCCGCGCAGTTCGAGAGCCCGGTGGGCGGCCGCCGCCAGGCGCGGGGTGTCGTAGGGGGTGATCTCGTCCAGCGGCCAGACGCCGTAGAGGTGGCTGAGGTGGCGGTGGTCGTAGGAGTCCGTCAGGTCCGGGTGGGCCCATTCGGCGAGGGCGCCCTCGGCGTTGACGCGGTGCGGGGGGAGGCGGTCGGCGAGGGCGCGCCAGCGGTCGGCGTCCGGGGTGTCCGGGTGGTAGTCGGCGGCGGTGCGCAGGGCGTGGCGCGCCGCCGAGAGGTCCATGGCCGCGTTGACGGCCCCCCAGCTCGCGTTCGCGGGCCGGTTCTCGGGCGAGTAGGAGGGGACCACGACCAGGCGGCCGTCGTCGTCGGTGCGGGTGAGGAAGTCCTCGTAGAACTCGGCGACTTCGGCGAGGACGGCGGCGGTCCGCGGGTCGCGTGCGCCGCGGGTCTCGTCGTGGTCGACGAGCGGGTGGAGCAGCCAGTCGGCGCCCGCGGTCCACAGGTGCAGGGGGTACTCGCGGCTGAAGTGGTAGCTGTGCCCGGACTCGCCGTCGGTGTGGGCGGGGGCCACCGCTCCGCGGGCGCCGAAGACGGCTCGGGCGTTGTCCCGCCAGTGGGGCAACTGGCCGTGGATCAGGGCGGCGTGGGCCTCGGTGACCTCCGGGAGCGCCCCGGCCGCGGCGGAGGCGATCTGGAGGCCCAGGTTGGCGTCGGTGGTGAACGCGCCGGACCAGGCGGTGTCCCAGTCGCCGGTCCACAGGCCGGTGAGCCGGGGCGGCAGCGCTCCGCTGCTGGACAGCAGGTGGTAGCGGCCGGCCGCGAAGAGCCGCTCCAGCAGGGCCGCGCCACGGGTCCGCTTGAGCAGTTCGGAGCCGGGCAGGGCGCGCTCCGCCGGATCGCCGCCGAGGTCGAGGGCGACCCGTTCGTAGGCGGTGCGGTGCGGGGGGAGGTGGCGGGCGAGCAGTGTCTCGTAGGGCCGGCCGGTGCCGGGCAGCAGGGCGCGCAGGGCACGGCCCTCCTCGGTCACGTCGAGTTCGCCGGTGTGCCGGCGGACCCGGGTGAGGAGCAGGACCGTGGCGGGGCCCTCGACGCGCACCCCGGGCGGCACCAGGGCCGTGGTGCCGCCGGTGACCACGACGAGGGTGACTCCCGTGTAGGCGCGGTCGCTCGCGGGGTAGCGGGCGCGCAGGCCGAGCAGGGCGCCCTCGGGGGTGAGCACGGCGCCGTGGCCGACACCGAGCCCTTCGGGGGCGCCGGGGAGGCGGTGGTCGAGGGTGATGTCGAGGCGCGGTCCCGCGGTGGTGATCTCCTGGACGATCACGTCGTCGGCGCGGGAGACGAAGACCCGGGCGGAGCGGCCCGCGCGGCTGGTGACGGTCTCGCCGGTGGTGAAGTCGACCGAGCGGCGGTAGCCGTCGACGACCTCCCCGGCCCGGGGTTCGCGCAGTCGGACGGCGAAGGCCGGGTGGAAGGGCTGCACCCATTGCAGGGGGCGGCCGTCGGTGAAGCTCTCGGCGGCGTCGGCGCGGCCCGCGAGGAGCCGGTCCTGGAGTTCCGGGAGGGCGTCGGCGAGTTCCGGCGGGCGGGCCCGTTCGCCGCCGTTCGGGCGGACGAGGGTGTGCTGGGTGACGATGACCCGTTCGTCGTTCGGATCGCCGAACACGAGGGCGCCGTGGTGGCCGTTGCCGCTGAGGAAGCCGTCCTCCCAGCGGGCGGCCGGGGTGCTCTCCCAGGTGCCGTGGACGGGGCCGGCGGTCATCGCTTCAGCACCGCCGCCCCGTAGCGGCCGAGGGTGAGTGCGCCGGTGACGGTGGCGTCCGTGAGCAGGTCGCGGTGGGTGCCGGGGACGGTGACGGTGACCGGCTCGCGGGAGTGGTTGAGCACGAAGAGGGTCTCGCCGCGGCGGACCGCCTCGACGTGTGCGGGCAGCCCGTCCAGCACGGGCCGTACGCCCGCGGAGGACGCGATCCGCAGGAGCAGCTCGCGCAGGTCCGGCGGTTCGGGGAGGGTGGAGAGGTACCAGGCGGCGCCGGTGCGCAGGACCGCGGGCAGGCCGTCCAGCTCGCCGCCCTTGTAGACGGCCTCGGCGTGGGCCGCGTCGGTCTTCTCGATCTCCTCGGACCACAGCGTGCCGCGCAGCCCGTCGCACGCGACGCTCTCCCCCGCCTCCAGCGGCCACCACTCGTGCAGGGTGCGGATGCCGAACAGTGCGCGCAGCCGGGCGTCCATGCCGCCGGGGCGGACCCGGTCGTCCCGGTCGGCGACACCGGTGAGGAAGCCGCAGACCAGGGTGGCGCCCCGGCGGACGTGGGCGAGGAGGTTGTCGATCGCGGTGTCGGTGAGGGCGTACGCCTGGGGCACGACGACCAGGCGGTACGGGGTGAGGTCGTGCTCGGGGTGGGCGAAGTCGGTGGTGAGGTGGGCCTCCCACAGGGCCCGGTGCCAGGCGGTGAGGATCCGCGCGTGGTCCACTTCGCCGGAGAGCCGGCCCTCGTGGGCGCCGGCCCACCAGGAGTCCCAGTCGTGGAGTACGGCGATGTCGTTGGCGGTGTGGGAGCCCGACACCTCCGGGGCGATCCGGGCCAGCTCCGCCCCCAGCCGCTCCACCTCCTGGTAGGTGCGCCCCTGCTCTCCCGCGTGGCCGACCATCCCGGAGTGGAACTTCTCGGCGCCCTGCCGGGACTGGCGCCACTGGAAGTAGCAGACGGCGTCGGCGCCCCGGGCGACGGCCTGGAGCGACCAGAGCCGGTTCATCCCGCGCGGCTTGGGGTGGTTGACGCCCCGCCAGTTCACCGCGCCGGCGGACTGTTCCATCAGCATCCAGGGGCCGCGGGCCTGGGAGCGGGTCATGTCCTGGACCAGGGCGCCGTGCTGGGCGCCGAGCGGGTCGCGGGGGTCGGGGTAGAGGTCGACGGAGACGACGTCCTCCTCCTCCGCCCAGCGCCAGGCGTCCTGACCGGCCCACAGCGGCATGAAGTTGGTGGTGACCGGGAGGTGCGGGGTGTGCCGGCGGACGATGTCGCGTTCGGCGAGGTAGCACTCCAGGAGCATGTCGGAGGTGAACCGCTTGAAGTCGAGCACCTGGGAGGGGTTGTTCAGGTAGTGGGCGTGGCGGGGGGTGTGGACCTCCTCCCAGTCGCCGTAGCCCTGGCTCCAGAAGGCGGTGCCCCAGGCGGTGTTGAGGGCGTCGAGGGTTCCGTACCGGTGGCGCAGCCAGGCGCGGAAGCGGGCGGCGGCCTCGTCGCCCCAGTCGTAGGTGCAGTACTCGTTGTTGATGTGCCACATCGTCAGGGCCGGGTGGCCCGCGTAGCGGGCGGCGAGGGCTTCGGTGATCTCGGCGGCGTGGCGCCGGTAGGTGGCGCTGGAGTGGGAGAAGTGCTGGCGGCCGCCCCACCACTCGGTGCGGCCGTCCCGGTCGACGGGGAGGGTGTCGGGGTGGAGGCGGCCGAGCCAGGGCGGGGGCGAGGCGGTGGGGGTGGCGAGGACGACGCCGACGCCGTGGGCGTGCAGCAGGTCCATCAGGCGGTCGAGCCAGTCGAACTCCCGCTCTCCGGGACGGGGTTCGATGCGGGACCAGGAGAAGACGCCGAGGGTGACGGAGTTGACGCCGGCGCGCCGCATCAGCCGGACGTCCTCGTGCCAGGTCTCCTCCGGCCACTGCTCGGGGTTGTAGTCGCCGCCGAAGAGGATGCGGCCGCGGGTGACGTCCTGGAGTGCCGGCATCAGACCGGCTCCCCGTACTGGATACCTCGGCCGTTGGTGGCGAGGTACACGCGGCCGTAGACCCGTGGGTCGCCGGTGATGGTCTCGCCGGTCCAGCCCCACTGGTGCCGGTCGTCGTTGACGCGGACCCAGCTGCCGGCCTCGTCGTCGGAGCGGTAGACGGCGGTGATCGCCTCCGTCGAGCCGACCTGGTAGAGGGCCGGATAGTCGGCGCCGTCGGCGGCCCGGCCGAAGCCGAGGGTGTAGGAGGCCCAGCAGCTGTCGACCTTGGTGAAGCTCGCGCCGCCGTCGGTGGACCGGTAGAGGCCGTTCCACTTGGCGCTGAGCCACAGGTCCCCGGATCTGCCGGGTGCCGCCACCACCTTGAACTGGCTGTCTCCGGAGGGCAGTCCGGTGGCGCGCGCCGTGAACGAACGGCCGCCGTCCGTGCTGGCGAGCAGCGTTCCGGTGTCGGTGTCGTAGGCGTAGAAGAGGGCCGGGTCGGCCGGGTCGGCGACCGGTGTGGCGCCCTTCGGGAAGGAGGCGACCTCGGTCCAGGTGGCGCCCTGGTCCGCGGAGCGGTGGGCGGGGTACTTGGTGCCGTCCCAGTGCACGAAGACCCAGAGCAGCACGGTGCCGTCGGCGTTGACCGCGATCGGGCCCGGCGCGCTCGGCGCGAGGCCGGGCTGGGTGGCGAAGGGGGCCCAGGTCCGTCCGCCGTCGAAGGAGTGGGCGCCGTTGCCGTGGTCGCCCCAGCCGGTGCGGACGACGTACGCCGGCTTCCGCGCGGCCTGCGCGAGTCCCGTCGCCGACCCGAACACGGGGTTCGTGGCCATACCGCGCGAGGGCGAGGCGGTGAGCGAGTCGTGGTACATCACGCCGATGTCCCTCGACCCGCTGAGCAGGTGCGCCTTCCCGACCGGGGGCGACACCAGCTGCACCACCGACGCCTCCTCAAGGCCCCGGATCTGCGGGGCCCAGTGCTTGAGGTCGCGGGTGCCGTAGAGGGTGGCGCCGGTGCCGTACACCAGGTGCCGGGAGTCGAAGGGGTCGAGGGCGAGCGCCTGGATCCACCAGCCGAACTTGGGGGCGTCGCCGCCCCACTTCAGATAGGGGGTCTCGGAGACGTCCAGGACCGCGGTGTCCCTGAGGGAGGTCCAGGTGCGGCCCGCGTCGGTGCTGCGGTACACGGTGTCGACGGCGGCCCAGCGGTTGTTGGTGGAGACGACGACCGTGCCGGGGCGGCGGGCGTCGACGGCCACGCCGCCGTAGCCGAAGGTGTCCGCGGAACCGTCGGCCGCGGTGCCGCCCGGCTTCACCGGGGTGACCTCGGTCCACGTCCCGTCGAGGGTGGACAGCCGGTGCACGCTGCCGTCGGACTGCCCGTTGGGTCCGGGCGCGTCGGCGTACGTCACGTACAGCCGGCGCGTCGCCCGGTCGTGGGCCGCGCGGATCGGCACCTCGGCGGCGGCGCCGGACGGCTGCCCGGGGACGGCCTCCCAGGTGGTGCCGTCGGTGGTGCGGAACAGGTTGGCCGCGGTGCCGCCGGAGTCGCCCCAGCCGGCGTAGAGGGTGCGGCCCGCGGCGACCAGCAGGGTGACGCCCTGCCCGGAGGCGGAGGGCACACCGGGGAACCCGGTGGCCTGGGCCCAGGTGGCGCCCCGGTCGGTGGACCTCAGCAGCCCGTCGTGGCGGGTCCCGAGCCAGAGCGTGTCGCTGTCCCGGGGGTCGACCAGCAGCCGCTCCCCCGCGCCCCGGCCGTCCTCGTTGGCCCCGAGCTTCACCGCCAGGTCGGTCCGCGCCCAGGTGGCGCCCCGGTCCTCGGAGCGCAGGACGGCCCCGTTGGAGGCCCAGGACTGGGCGTAGGTGCCGACGGCGGCGTACAGGCGGTCCGGGTGGGCGGGGTCCACGGCCAGCGCCTCGACGCCGAGCAGGTTCCAGTCGTCCCAGCCGAGGTGGTCCAGCAGCGGGGTCCAGCGGGCGGTGCGGTCCTCCCAGCGGTAGGCGCCGCCGATGTCGGTGCGGGCGTAGGCGAGGCCGCGCACGGCGGGGTGGAAGAGGACGCCGGTGAGGAAGCCGGTGCCGCCGATGACGGCGTTGCGCCAGCGGTAGGGCGCGGAGCTCCCGGCCGCGTGGGCCCGCTCCTGTCCCACCGGGAGCGCGGTGAGCGCGGCGGCGACCGCCGTGCCGGCGAGGACGGTGCGTCGGCTGAGCATGGGGTACCTCGCAGGGGTCGGGTCGGTGGACATGGGTGGTGCGGGACACACGTGCCGGAGGGGCGGGGGTGCGCGGACCACGGGCACGACTGGCGGCGGCCGGACCCACCTGGGGGCGCGGGGAACTGCGCGCCGAACCCCCACCGGCCCGCGGCCGAATCCCGGCCCCCGTCGGAGACGCCCTCGTCAGCCCTTGACCGCGCCGGTCAGCATGCCCTTCTTGAAGTGCCGCTGGACGAACGGCGAGAGCACGGCGACGGGGAGCAGCGCCATCACCATGACGGCCATCTGCACGGCGAGCCCGGACAGTTGCCCCGTCTTGATGGCCTGGCTGAGCCCGACCGGCGCCTCCTGCTTCTGCACCAGCTGGATCATCACGTTCTGCAGCGGCATCATGTCCTGGTCGTTCAGGTACAGCGAGGCGTTGAACCACGCGCTCCAGTACCCGACCGCGTAGAACAGCGTGATCACCGCGATGACGGCCCGGGACAGCGGGAGCACGATCTGCCACAGGATGCGGAAGTCCCCGGCCCCGTCGATCCGCGCGCTGTCGGTGAGTTCGGGCGAGATGCCCATGAAGAAGCCGCGCAGTACCAGGATGTTGAAGACGCTGATGGCGCTGGGCAGGATCAGCGCGAGGTAGCTGTCGGTCAGCCCCAGCGTCTGCACCAGCAGGTAGGTGGGGATGAGGCCGGCGCTGAAGAACATCGTCGCCAGCAAGGTCATCAGGATCCACCGGTGCCCGAGCGAGCCGCTGCGCGAGAGCCCGTAGGCGCACAGCACGGACACCGTCATCGAGAAGGCCGTACCGACGAGTGTGACCAGGACGCTGACGATCGCCGCGCGGGTCACCTGCCCGCCGCTCAGCAGCTCCTGGTAGGCGATGAAGGTGATGTCCTTGGGGATCATCACCAGTCCGCCGGCCTCGTCGATGGTCCGGCGGGTGGACAGGCTGGTGACCACGACGATCCACAGCGGGAAGAGGATCGCCAGGCAGGCCAGGCCCAGCACCAGCGCCTTGCCGGCCAGTCCGGCCTTCGTCGGCGCTTCCTCCCAGACCGGCCGCGGCGGCCCGGCCCACCGGCCGCGCGCCGGCGGCACGGAACGCACCTGCTTGTCCATGACGGCGCTCACTTCTTGTACACCCCCTGCTCGCCCATCAGATGGGCCACCTTGTTCGCGGCGAGGACGAGTCCGATGCTGATGACGCCCTTGACCAGACCCGCGGCGGCCGCGTAGCCGAAGTCCTGGTTGCGCACGCCGTTCCACCACACGAAGGTGTCGAGCACTTCCGAGGCGCCCGGCCCCACCGCGTCGCGTTGCAGCAGGATCTGCTCGAAGCCGACGGTCAGCGCGTCGCCCACCCGCAGCACCAGCAGCAGGGCGATCACCGGGCGGAGCGCGGGCAGCGTGACGTGCCACATCCGCCGCCAGCGGTTGGCGCCGTCCATCGCGGCCGCCTCGTACAGATCGGGGTTGACCGCGGCGAGCGCCGCGAGGAAGACGATGATCCCCCAGCCGGCGTCCTTCCACACCGCCTGCGCGGTGATCAGGAACTTGAAGGTGTTGGGGTCGGTCATGATGTCGAGCCCGTCGTACCCGTGGTCGCGCAGCAGCTGCGAGAGCAGCCCTGCGCCGCCCAGCAGTTGCTGGAAGACCGCGATGACCAGCACCCACGAGAAGAAGTGCGGCAGGTAGAGCACGGCCTGGGCGAAGGCCCGCACCCGGGGTCTGACCACGCTGTTGATGAGCAGCGCGAGCAGGACCGGGATCGGGAAGAACAGCACCAGTTGGAGGGAGAAGAGCACCAGCGTGTTCCGCACGGCCTGCCAGAACGCGGAGTCCTCGAAGATCCGCTGGAAGTTCTCCATCCCCACCCAGGGGCTGTTGAGGATGGAGACGATGCCGTTCTCGCTGATGTAGGGGTCGTAGTCCTGGAAGGCGACCACGTTGCCGAGGATCGGCACGTAGTTGAAGACCAATACCAGGACGACCGCCGGCAGGGTCATCAGCAGCAGGACGCGGTCGCGTCGGAACCTGTGCCGCAGGGTCAGCCGCCCCGTCAGGGGCCTGGCGTCCGGCCCGGTGGCATCACCCGATGCCACCGGGGACTTCGCGTCGGCCTCGGTCCTGCTCCGAGGCACCGTGCTGTGGGACACGGCCGTTCTCCTTGCCTCGGTGCCGGATCAGTTGGCCGCGGAACCGTTCTCGTCGAGGATCTGCTGGTACCAGTCGCGCAGCCGGTCGCCGCCCTTGCTCTTCCAGTCCGAGACGGCCTGCTGCATGTCGGAGATCTTCTTGCGGCCGCGGACGATGTCGTCCTCCAGCTGCTCGAAGTCGTTGGAGAGGTTGGTGTAGCGGCTCGGCTCGGTGATCTGCATGCCGTAGAAGGCGCTCTTCTTGGTGCGGGCGCCCATCCGCTGCTGCCACTCGACCTGGCCCTTGGCGATGTCGGGGAAGTCGGGGTGGGCGATGGTCGAGGCGGGGCTGGCGACCATCACATAGGCGTTGATGACCTCGCCGTTGCCCTTGTCGTTCTTGACAGGGACACCGTTCTCGACGGTGTAGTGGGTGCCTTCCAGACCGTAGTTGGTGAGCATGTACTCCTTGGTGCCGTACGGCGCGGCGGTGACGTTGGCGACGGCCAGCACGTCCTTGACGACCTGCTCCGACGCCTTCTTGTTGACGAAGGCGAAGATGTTCGCGGGCTGGCCCGCCCAGAGCGTGGGCTGTCCTCCGTCGTGGCCGAAGATGTCCATGCCCGAGCAGACGAAGTCCGGGTTCTGCGCGGCCTGTTCGGCGTTGCGGCTGTACCACTGGGAGATGTCCTGGTTGTAGATGAGCACCTCGCCGGCCGCGAACTTCGGGCCCGGGTCGCTCATCGTGTCCACGTCGGGGTGGATCACGCCGGCCGCGAAGAGCTTGCGCGCCCACTCCAGCGCCTCCAGGTACTCCTCCGTCTCGACGCGGTAGACCAGCTTGCCGTCGACGAGGTTCCAGCCGAGCGGCTTCTCGCTGCCGGAGAGCACGCCGAAGGCGTTGAAGGCCGTCCACTTCATGTCCAGGCAGGCCCACCGCTTGGCCTTCGGGCTGGTGATCTCCTTGGCCAGGGCGAAGAACTCGTCCGCCGAGGTGGGAACCTCGTACCCCTCCTTGTCGAAGAGGTCCTTGCGGTACAGCGGCACGATGTTGGGGACGTAGGCGGCGGGCATCGGCAGGCCGCGCAGCTTGCCGCCGAAGATGGACCGCTGCCAGGCGTCGGTGGGGATCGCGGCCAGGTTGGGGTAGTCCTTGACCGCGTCGCCGGAGAGGTGGGGGCCGAGGTCGGCGAACTTGCTGATGATGGCGCTGGGTATCTTGCCGCCCATGTTCCAGCCGGGGACGACCACCACGTCGGGTACGTCGCTGGAGGCGAGGACCGCGCCCAGCTTCTCGTCGTAGGTGTTGCCGTCCTGGTTCTGCCACCGCACGTCGACGCCGATCAGGTCGTTCATCGCCGCGTAGTAGGCGTTGCCCGCCTTGGGCGGTGAGCCCCAGAACGGCGACATGATCGTCACCTTGCCGCCCTTGCCGAGCTGCTTCGGCACCGAGGTCTTGAGGCCGGCCAGCTCCAGCTTGCTGGTGAACCCGGCGGAGGAGCCGTTCTTGGCGGGGATGTCCGGCACGACGACGTTGCTGGCGACGTAGGCCGGGAGGATCTTCTTGGCGTCCTTGTCCGACGTGGTGCCCTCGCGTGAGCCACTGTCCGAATCGCCGCACGCGGCAAGCAGCGGCATCCCTCCCGCCACCGCTGCGGCGGCGACCGCCGAGGAGGCGAGGAAGCTTCTCCGGCTGGGATCGGAGGAGGCGGAGGAGGCGTTCGGCGTCATTGCGTCAACCCTTCGTGGCGCACCTGGACACCCGGCGGTGGGCCGTCGGCTGCGGTGTCGTAAGTGGAACTGGCTGAGCTGAAGCGCTGCTCCGACCTCGGTGAGGGCTCGATGAGACCTCGGTGTGCGAACCAGTCGAAGCGCTTCGATGTTGCTGCGAGGTTAAGTGAACACCCAGGGGCGCACAAGGGTCGTTCCCAAGATTCCTCGCCGACCGGGCGCATGACCATTTCTCATGGGGTGCCTGAACTGACAGTGTCGATCCCTTGACACCCACCCCCGCGTCGAATGAGCATCGAAGCGCTTCGAAATAGCCGAGCCGATCATCGCAAGGGGATCCCCACGTGACCGCACACCCGCCGCCCGTTCCGCCGTTTCGTGATCCCGGCCTGCCGTTCGCGAAGCGCGTCGACGACCTGCTCCAGCGGCTGACCCTCGACGAGAAGACCGCGTTCCTGCACCAGTTCGCCCCGGCCGTCGAGCGGCTCGGGGTGGCGGCCTTCCGCACCGGGCAGGAGGCGCTGCACGGGGTGGCCTGGATGGGCCCGGCGACCGTGTTCCCGCAGGCGGTCGGGCTCGGCGCGACCTGGAACCCCGAGCTGGTGCGCCGGGTCGGCGAGGCGGTGTCCCGGGAGGTCCGCGCGATGCGCCTGAGGGACGACCGGGTCGGCCTGAACGTCTGGTCGCCGACCGTGAACCTGCTGCGCCACCCGCTGTGGGGGCGCAACGAGGAGGGCTACTCCGAGGACCCGAGGCTGACCTCCGCCATCGCCACCGCCTACACCCGGGGCCTGCGCGGCGACCACCCCGTGTACTGGCGCACCGCGCCGGTCCTCAAGCACTGGCTGGCCCACAACAACGAGACCGACCGCGACACCTCGTCCGCCTCGGTCCGGCCGCGCGTCCTGCACGAGTACGACCTGCGCGCCTTCCGCGAGACGGTCGCGGCGGGCGCCGTGGCCGGGGTGATGCCGGCGTACAACCTGGTCAACGGCCGCCCCAACCACGTCTCGCCGTACCTGGGCGAGCACCTGCGCACCTGGACCGAGGAGGACCTGCTGGTCTGCTCGGACGCGGGCGCGCCGTCGAACCTGGTCGACTCCGAGCACTACTTCGACACCCACGAGGAGGCGACGGCGGCCGCGTTGCTGGCCGGCGTCGACAGCTTCACCGACCACGGCACGGACGGCTCCACGATCACCGCCCGGGTGCGCGGGGCGTGCGAGCGGGGTCTGCTGTCCGAGGCGGACATCGACACCGCGGTCCGCCGCCAGTTGTCGGTGCGGTTCCGGCTCGGCGAGTTCGACGGGGACGACGGCTCCGGCGGGCTCGACGACCCGGACGCCTTCGACACCGACGAGCACCGCGCGCTCGCCCTGGAGGCGGCCGAGCAGGCGGTCGTCCTGCTGCGCAACGACGGGGTGCTGCCGCTGGCCGCCGGCACCCGCCTCGCCGTGGTGGGGCTGCTCGCCGACGAGTGCAAGCTCGACTGGTACAGCGGCACCCTGCTGCACCGCTCCACCCCGCTGGAGGGACTGTACGAGCGGTTCGGCGCCGAGCGGGTGGAGTTCGTGGAGGGCGTGGACCGCGTCCGTCTGCGCACCTCGGCGGGCGCCTTCCTGTACGTGCCTCAGGCGGCGGCCGACGACGAGGTACGCGGAGCCGAGGGCGCCCTCGACCCCGCGCTGCTGGCGGGCCGGACCGATCTGCCGGCGCTGACCACGGACGCCGTGGGCACCGAACTGGCGCTGGTGGACTGGGGCGAGGGCGTGCTGACGCTGCGCGCCCCCGACGGCCGCTATCTGTCGGTCGCCGAGGACGGGCGGGTGCGCGCCTCCGCCGACCAGCCCGGTGGCTGGGTGGTGCAGGAGACGTTCCGGCTGGAACCGCACGACGGGGGACACCTCCTTCGGCACCTCGGCACAGGTCGGCATGTCTGTGTCGCCGCCGACGGGGTGAAGGTTGCCGAGCAGGGCGGCGAGGTCTTCGAACTGCTCGTCGTCGAACGCGGCGAGGAGGCGGTGCGCCGCACGGCGGCCGGGGCGGACGTGGTGCTGGTGGTCGCGGGCAACGACCCGCACATCAACGGCCGCGAGACCGAGGACCGCACCACCCTGCGCCTGCCGGACCACCAGGAGCGGCTGCTGCGCGCGGCCCGCGCCGCGAACCCGAGGACCGTGCTGGCGCTGGTCTCCGCCTACCCCTACGCGGTCGAACCGGGCTCCCTGGCGGCCGTGCTGTGGACGGCCCACGGCGGCCAGGCCGCCGGCACCGCGCTGGCCCGGATCCTGGCCGGTGACGTCTCCCCCTCCGGACGCCTCCCGCAGACCTGGTACGCGGACGACGCCGATCTGCCCGACCTGCTGGACTACGACATCATCGGCGGCCGGCAGACCTACCTGTACTTCGAGGGCACCCCGCTCCACCCCTTCGGCCACGGCCTGTCCTACGCGTCGTTCTCCTACGGCGACCTGGCCACCCGGGTGACCGGGGAGTCGGTGCGCGTCACCTGTTCCGTGACCAACACCGGCGAGCCGACCGCCGACGAGGTCGTCCAGCTCTACACCCGCGCCGTGGACCCGTCGGTCCCGCGTCCGCGCCGCGAGCTGCTCGCGCACCGCCGGATCACCCTCGCCCCGGGCGAGCGTGCCGAGGTCGCCTTCGAAGTGCCGCTCTCCGCCTTCGAGTTCTGGGACGTGGCGCACGGCCGACCGCATCTCGACCCGGGCCCCTACGAGCTGCTGGTCGGCGGGTCCAGCGAGGACGTGCGGCTGCGCACGACCGTACTGCTGGCCGGAACGCCGGTACCGCCCCGCGCGGTGCGCGAACACGGCCTGGCCGCGGCGGACTTCGACGAGCAGAGCGGCACCGCGATCGTCGACCGGACCCGGACGGCGGGCGACGCGGTGACGCCGTCCGGCTCCCGCACCGGCGAACTGCTCTACCGGGCCTGCGACTTCGGCGCGGGCGTCACCCGGGTGACGGCGACGGTGTCCGGCGAGGGGACCGTTGAGGTGTCGCTCGACGGCGGCTCCGCGTCCGCGGCACTGACGACGAAGGGTCCGACCGGCCCGTACGACCATGTCGTCCTGGAGGCCGGGTTCACCGCCGAGGGCGTCCACGACGTCCGCCTGAGACTGCGCGGCCCGCTGCGGCTCGCGCAGGTCGGCTTCTCCGGTTGAGGGTCCGGACCAGGCCGGCACAGCAGGAGGGGCCCGGTACCGGGAAGCGCCGGTGCCGGGCCCCTTCGGGGTCCCAGGAGTACGCCGACGGCCGGAACCCCCGCACAGTTCGGGTTCCGGCCGCCGGGGCCGAGGAGTCGGCTCAGAGAGCGAGGCCGGTGAGGACCAGGACCCGCTCGTAGGTGTAGTCGTCCATCGCGTAGCGGACGCCCTCACGGCCCACGCCGGACTGCTTGGCGCCGCCGTACGGCATCTGGTCGGCGCGGTAGGAGGGGACGTCGCCGACGACCACACCGCCGACCTCCAGCGCGCGGTGGGCGCGGAAGGCGGCCTGGACGTCGTGGGTGAACACGCCTGCCTGGAGGCCGTACTTGGAGTCGTTGACGGCGGCGAAGGCCTCGGCCTCGCCGTCGACCTTCTGCACCGACAGGACCGGGCCGAAGACCTCCTCGCAGGCCAGCGTGGTGCCGGCCGGGAGGTCGGTCAGGACGGTCGGCGCGTAGGAGGCGCCGTCGCGCTTGCCGCCGGTGAGCAGCGTGGCGCCGGCCTCGACGGCCTCCGCGACCCACGCCTCGACGCGCCGCGCGGCGTCCTCGCTGACCAGCGGGCCGACGTCGGTCTTGTCGTCGGAGGGGTCACCGGTGACCTGGGCCTCGACGGCGGCGACGACGCGCGGGAGCAGCCGGTCGTAGACGGACGAGTCCGCGATCACCCGCTGCACCGAGATGCAGGACTGGCCGCCCTGGTAGTTGGAGAAGGTCGCGATGCGGGTCGCGGCCCAGTCCAGGTCCGCGTCGCTCGCCCAGTCGCCGAGCACGACGGCCGCGCCGTTGCCGCCCAGCTCCAGGGTGCAGTGCTTGCGCGGCACCGAGTCCATGATCGCGTAGCCGACCTTCTCGGACCCGGTGAAGGAGATCACCGGCAGGCGCTCGTCCTGGACCAGCGCGGGCATCCTGTCGTTGGCGACCGGGAGGATCGACCAGGAACCGGCGGGCAGCTCGGTCTCGGCGAGCAGGTCGCCGAGGATCAGGCCGGAGAGCGGGGTCGCGGGCGCGGGCTTGAGGACGATCGGCGCGCCGGCGGCGATGGCCGGGGCGATCTTGTGCGCGCACAGGTTCAGCGGGAAGTTGAAGGGCGCGATGCCGAGCACGACGCCCTTCGGGAAGCGCCGGGTCAGCGCGAGCCGGCCCTGGCCGCCGGCGTCGGTGTCGAGGCGCTGGGCCTCGCCCCCGTTGAACCGACGGGCCTCCTCCGCGGCGAACCGGAACACCGAGACGGCCCGGCCGACCTCGCCGCGCGCCCACTTGATCGGCTTGCCGTTCTCGGCGGAGATCAGCTGGGCGATCTCCTCGGTGCGCTCGGCCAGCCGGCGGCTCACGTGGTCCAGGGCGGCGGCGCGGACGTGCGCCGGGGTGGCCGCGAACTCGTCCCGTACGGCGTACGCGGCGGCGACGGCCTCCTCGACCTGGGCGTCGGTCGGCACGCTGACCTTGCCGACGGTCCGGCCGTCCCACGGCGAGGTGACGTCGAAGGTGTCCGCGCCGGTGGCCTGGCGGCCGGCGAGCCAGAAGGCGTAGGTGGAAGTCATTGTCGAGTCCCGGCCCTTCCGCGTTGAGGGGTGATGTTCCTTGGTCCGAGACCCACGGTAGGCGCGCGAACGCCCCGGGGCTTTTGTCCGCCCCGTAGCAGTACCAAAACCATCCGCTACGGAATGTCGGAGTGAACCCCACCCCCCAGGGGCGCGAGGAACGGCGCGACCGGCCACCCCAGGGGCGCGGGGAACTGCGCGACCGGCCACGACGACGCCGCACCCGACCACCCCCAGGGGCGCGGGGAACTGCGCGACCGGCCACCGCGGCGCCGCAGCCGAGCACGCCGCCTCAGTCCACGGACGTCGCCTTCAGCGCCAGCCACAGCTCCATCCGGACGTCCGGGTCGTCCAGGGACCGCCCGAGGATCTCCTCGACCCTCCGCATCCGGTACCGGAGCGTGTGCCGGTGCACCCCGAGATCCGCCGCCGCCGCGTCCCACTGCCCGTGCCGCGACAGCCACGCCCGCAGCGAGGCGACCAGATCACCCCGCCCGGTCGCGTCGTGCTCGTGCAGCGCCCGAAGCAGCCCGTCCGCGAACGCCCGCACCGCGTCGTCCGCGAGCAGCGGCAGCACCGACCCGGCCGCCATCCGCTCGTGCTCCACGAACGCCCGGCCCCGCCGCCGGGCCACTGACAGCGCCTGCTCGGCCTGCTTGTAGGCGGCGGCCGCGGCGATCGGCCCGGCCGGCGCCGACAGCCCGACGACGAGTTCGCCCGCCTCACCCGCATCCCGCACCGCGCTGCCCGCCCGGGCGGCCTCCAGCGCCGTCGCGTACTCAGCGCACGCGATCACCGCGGCGCCGCCGTCCCCGGCGAGCACCACCAGCCGCTCCCCCTCCGGAACCACCAGGACCGCCTCCCCGGCCCGCGCCGCCGCCGACTCCACGACCTCGGCGAGCGCCCCGAGCGGATCACCGCCAGGATCCGCGGCGGCGGCGAGCACGGCGGGCGAGGGGGTCGAGCCCGCGGGCGTACGGCCCAAATCCGCCGCGGCGGCGAGCGCGGCCGACGCCGAGCCGGACACCGTCACCGACTCCGCGACGATCATCCGGAAGGGGGCGTCGAGGAGTTGCCCGTAGAGGTCCCCGGCGACGGCACGCGCGTGGTCCGGCTCGCCCGCGAGCAGCATGCGCAGCACCGCCGTGCCCACCCGCTGCTCGGCCGCGTGCAGCGAGCGGGAGCGTTCTGTGGTGAGGGTGAGCAGGGCGATGGCGGAGTGCACGGCGTACCGTTCGGCGGTGCCGAGGGCGGCGGCCGTGCCGACGGCCAGTGCCGCCCGCGGCCGGCGCCCGGTGCCCAGGCTGTGCAGTTCGACCCGGTCCTCGTTCTCGGGCCCGCCGACCACGGAGGAGGCGGGCGCGGGCCGCTCCCGCAGCCGCTCCACGTCGGCGGTGAGCCGCGCGGCCCGGCGGACGGCCCACTCCGGGGCGGTGGCGACGACGGCGCCGGAGGCGTCGTAGAGCGCGGCCCAGCCGTCGACCTGTGCGGCGAGCGCGGCCAGGAGTCCTTCGGGGCCGTCCGTGAGCGCCTGCTTCGTCAGCTCGCGCTGGGCGGCGAACCCCGCGGTGACCGCCCGGTACTGGTCCGCCGCGATGGCCGCCGACACCGCCTTGCTGATCGCGAGGAAGGGGGTGCGGCGCGGCACCTCCAGCAGGGGCAGCCCTTCCTGGCGGGCGGCCTCCACCAGGGGGTGCGGGATGTCCTCGTAGTTGACGCCGACCGCGAAACCCAGCCCGACGACCCCGGCACCGGCGAGGCGCTTCACATAGCGGCGCATCTCCTCGGGGTTCTCGGCGTCCAGCTTGAGCGCGGTGATCAGCAGCAGTTCCCCGCCCTCCATGTACGGGACGGGGTCGGCGAGCTCGCTGACATGGGCCCAGCGCACGGGCACGTCGAGCCGGTCCTCGCCCGCCCGCACGGTCAGCTTGAGCGCGGAGTGGTGGACGAGCGAGGCGAGGGTGGGAGGCATGGGGCCTTCGGATCGATGAGGGCAGACGCGAGGGGATTCGAGCAGATTCGAGCAGATGAAGGCGGCTTGATCTTTTGGCCGCCGCGTATGAACAGCCTATGCCGATTCTGCCTCACCGTACGGAGGCGCCGTCACTCCCGCAGGTCCACCAGCAGCGGCGGCGCGTGCTCACCGCGCACGCTGGTCAACGACAGCACCGCGTGTCCCGGGGGCACCGCGTGCGCCAGTTCGGAGGCCGACCAGCGCTCCCGCTCGACCTGCCGTACGGTGACGGCCCGCGCGGTCGGCGCCTTTCCGGTGATCACCCGGCGCACCGCGTGCACCGCCTTGCCCGCCGGGGTCTCCGCGATGATCTGCCGGTCGGTGACGTCCCGTGCCTCGGTCCACTCCTTGCCCCACGCCTCGGCGAAGTCCTGCCCGTCCCACGGGGTGAGCCCGGACAGCGCCATGCGGCATCCGGCCGCGCCGAGCAGGGGCCCGCGCAGCGGCCTGGGCACGTCGTCCAGACCGCGCAGGGTCAGCACGGCCCCGGCGTTCCCGGAGCGCAGCCGCTGGATGCCCCGGACGGCCTCGGGCGTCACCACGCCGGTGGCGTCGTCGAGGATCAGACAGGCGAACAGCGACCGGTCCTCGCGTACCGCGACGCTCGCCGTGAACTGGGCGAGCACCAGCCGGGCCAGCATCCGCGAGGCGTCGGCGTGCCCGCGCGCGGGCAGGTCGATCCGGACCCGTACGGGGTGGTCGAGGGCCTTGAGCGAGAAGGGCCGGGACTGTCCCGAGGTGTCGAAGAACCCGGCGAACGCGGGCCGGTCCAGCAGCGCCACCCGGTCGGCGAGGATGCCGCCCACGTCACCGGGGTGTGCCAGCTGCCGCTCCCGGGCGTCCAGCTCCCGCAGCAGCGACTCCTGCCCGGAGCCCTCCAGCGCGGCACGCAGCGCGGCGAGCGGTCCGGGGGCGCCGTCGAGGAGCTGACGCAGCTCGGGCACGGACGGGAAACGCCCGTGCACCGCGCGGAAGGGGCCGAGCAGCTGGGCCAGCACGGTCGTGGAGCGGCGGCTGTCGCTGCCGGGGTGCGGATCGGCGAGGTCCCCGACGAGGGCCTCGGCGAGCACCGCCGCGGCCTCGTCGGGGTCGGTGGTGCCGCCGTACAGGTCGAGGTCGTAGACGGACTCCGGGTTCCCGATGCGGACGACGACGTCGTAGGCGTCGGCCTCGCCGAGTCCGGCGCCCGCGGCGCCGACCACCACGACGGCGGCGCGTCCGGCGAGGGCGTGCAGGCACAGCGACTCGGCGAGCGGCCGCACCACGCTGCCGGTCTTCCCGGCGCCGGCCGGGCCGACGGCGATCAGTGAGGTGCCGAGCAGCTCGGGGCCCAGGGCGAGGCCGGTGCCGCGGTAGGCGTAGGGGTTGCGGGCGTCGTCGACGGTGGTGCCGAGCCGGACCTGGCCGGTGACCAGGTCGTGCCGGGAGAACCGGGCGGGCAGGTCGCGGGCGCCGGAGGGGTGCGGGCAGGCGGCGGCGCCGTCCTTGAGCACGGCGCCGGTGAAGGTGGCGAGCGGGTGCCGGCCGCTGCGCACGCTCTGCCAGGCCCGGGTGATCCGCGCGTGGTCGATGTCCCGCATCCGCCCGGACCGCGCCTCGGCGGCGAGCCGGTCGGCGGCGTCGAGGGCCCCGGCGGCCCGCAGGGCGGGCCATTCGGCGGGGTCCTGCTCGGGCATGGGCTGCGCCTGAACGGACGGACGCTGCCGAACACGCGGGGTGACGAAGCGTCGCCACACGTCACCCCAGCGTCCGAGCTTGGCGACTCCCGCCAAGATGGCGAGGGCAACGAGCACCTCGTAGCCCCGATAAACAAAGGCCGTGCCTGCACGCCCGACGTCGCCACCGCGCCATGAGTCGGGGACGATCAGATCGAAGGGGATCCACCACCACCGTCCCAGGTACCCGTTCTGCAGCAGGGACCAGATCAGCCATCCCACCAGGAAGGCGATCAACGCGCCGCTCAGCAATTGCCGCGCTGGCACTTCGTCCGGCTCCTCCTCCGGCCGCGGCACGTGCCCGAACCGCCACACCCCCGGCGCGGCCTCCGGCCGGGACGTCCGCAGCCAGGTCAGGAAGGCCGACCCGTCGGGCATCGGCGGCACCGTTGGCCTGGGCGGAACCGCGGAGCGTGATCGCGGCACCGGTGTCGCATGGGTGCCCCGCGCGTCCTGGGTCCCGTCGCTGTCCATCGCCCTTGCCCCCTGACCAGCCGTTCCGTCCACCGTCAGCGAGTCAATCTAACGCCCCCGCAAGGGGAGTTCACCGTTAGCCGCCCCGGCACGCTGGGCGGAGCCCCGCTCCCGCTATGTCCACCGCGGACAACCGGCACCGTCGACAACGCCCACATGGAGCATGCCCACCCTCCGCTCTCCGTCCTAGCCTGCGAGAAAAGAGAAGACAAGCATCCGCAAAACCCCCAGGAGCCCCTCATGACCGACCTTCCGCAGGAGCGCCGCGTCGTCACCGCCATCCCCGGCCCGAAGTCCCAGGAGCTTCAGGCCCGCCGCACCGCCGTGGTCGCGCAGGGCGTGGGCTCCGTGCTGCCGGTGTTCACCGCGCGCGCCGGCGGCGGCGTCATCGAGGACGTCGACGGCAACCGCCTCATCGACTTCGGCTCCGGCATCGCCGTGACCTCCGTCGGCGCCTCCGCCGAGGCGGTCGTACGCCGCGCGAGCGCCCAGCTCGCCGACTTCACCCACACCTGTTTCATGGTCACCCCCTACGAGGGCTACGTGGAGGTCGCCGAGGCCCTCGCCGAGCTGACGCCGGGTGACCACGCCAAGAAGTCCGCGCTGTTCAACTCGGGCGCCGAGGCCGTCGAGAACGCCGTCAAGATCGCCCGCGCGTACACCAAGCGCCAGGCCGTCGTGGTCTTCGACCACGGCTACCACGGCCGTACGAACCTGACCATGGCGCTGACCGCGAAGAACATGCCGTACAAGAACGGCTTCGGCCCGTTCGCGCCCGAGGTGTACCGCGTCCCGGTCGCCTACGGCTACCGCTGGCCGACCGGTGCCGAGAACGCCGGCCCCGAGGCCGCCGCGCAGGCCATCGACCAGATCACCAAGCAGGTCGGCGCCGACAACGTCGCCGCGATCATCATCGAGCCGGTGCTCGGTGAGGGCGGCTTCATCGAGCCGGCCAAGGGCTTCCTGCCGGCGCTCGTGAAGTTCGCCAACGACAACGGCATCGTCTTCGTGGCCGACGAGATCCAGTCCGGCTTCTGCCGCACCGGCCAGTGGTTCGCCTGCGAGGACGAGGGCATCGTCCCGGACCTGATCACCACCGCCAAGGGCATCGCGGGCGGTCTGCCGCTGGCGGCCGTCACCGGCCGCGCCGAGATCATGGACGCCGCGCACGCGGGCGGCCTCGGCGGCACCTACGGCGGCAACCCGGTCGCCTGCGCCGGCGCCCTCGGCTCCATCGAGACGATGAAGGAGCTGGACCTCAACGCCCGGGCGAAGGAGATCGAGGCGGTCATGAAGGCGCGCCTGGGCGCCATGGCCGAGAAGTTCGACATCATCGGCGACGTCCGCGGCCGCGGCGCGATGATCGCCATCGAGCTGGTCAAGGACCGCGCGACCAAGGAGCCGAACGCGGAGGCGACCGCCGCGCTCGCCAAGGCCTGCCACGCCGAGGGCCTGCTGGTCCTGACCTGTGGCACCTACGGCAACGTGCTGCGCTTCCTGCCGCCGCTGGTGATCGGCGAGGACCTGCTGAACGAGGGCCTCGACATCATCGAGCAAGCCTTCTCCCGCATCTGAGACACCAGGGCCCCGGCTCTCCCGCGCGGCACGCCGTGCGGGACCGGGGCTCTCGGCGTGAGGGCGTGTGAAGAACGTGTGCGAGGTGTCTGTCAGGGCTCCGATCCGGCTGTCCTGGGCCCATCCCCTGTCGTAGGTTCTACCCAGATGAGAGATACACCCCGCCCACAGGGGACTGTGGGCGACATCAGGCCGGGGCCTCCCCAGCTTCGACCTGGTCGTGCCCTCGCGCACACGAACGGGGCCTCCGGCTCCGGATCTCCTCACCGATCGGACAGTCGCCCGCCCCAAACCCCCCGGGGCGCGCGACCATCCGATCCGGACGGCCGCCTCGGAACCACCCCCCCTGTTCCGGGGCGGCCGACCTCCCTCCTCTCCCTCGCGGGACTTCTCGGGCTGCCCGCCCTGCTCTTCGCGCTGATCACCTGGCAGGTCGTGGCCGACGGCCCGCTGGTACGCGTGGACGAGCGGCTCAGCAGGGCCCTCGTCCACCCCGGCCGCGTCTCCGAACTCCTCTCCGACCTGGGCAATGTGCAGGTCGCGGTGCCCGTCATGGCCGTGGGGCTCGGATACGCGGCGTGGCGGTCCCGGCGGGCCGGTGCAGACCACTGGTGGCGGCCGGCCACGGCCGGGGCGCTGCTGATGGCGCTGGTCCCGGCCGTGGTCGTACCGCTGAAGGTGCTGACCGACCGGCCGGGCACCCCGGCCGTGCCGCCGGCCACCGGCTACTTCCCCTCCGGTCACACGGCGACCGCCGTGGTCGCGTACGGTGCCGCGACCCTGCTCCTCCTCCCGTGGCTGCGCTCGGCGGCCGCCCGCCGTGCCCTGGTGACCGGCTGCCTCGCCCTGGTGGCGGGCGTCTCCTTCGGGCTGGTCCGGCGCGGCTACCACTGGCCGCTGGACGTGGTGGCCAGTTGGAGCCTGGGCACCGTCCTGCTGACGTGCCTCGTGCTCACCGTCGGCCGAACGACGCGCGGTCGAAGGACGCGCCGTCAGAGCGCCCGCGGCCGCAGGACCCGCGGCCGGAAGACGCCCGGTCAGCCGAAGTAGCCGTCGAAGGTCCGCTGGAACTCCCAGTTGGAGTAGCGGTCCCAGTTGATCGACCAGGTCATCAGGCCGCGCAGCGCCGGCCAGGTGCCGTGGGTGGCGTACGAGCCGCAGTTCACCCTCCTGGTCAGGCAGTCGAGGGTCTTGACCACCTCGGCGGGGGCCACATGGCCGTTGCCCGCGTTGGTGGACGCCGGCATGCCGATCGCCACCTGGTCCGGGCGCAGCGGCGGGAAGACGTTGTTCGCGTCGCCCGCGACCGGGAAGCCGGTGAGCAGCATGTCGGTCATCGCGATGTGGAAGTCGGCGCCGCCCATGGAGTGGTACTGGTTGTCGAGGCCCATGATCGGGCCCGAGTTGTAGTCCTGGACGTGGAGCAGGGTCAGGTCCTCGCGCAGGGCGTGGATGACCGGGAGGTAGGCGCCGGCCCGCGGGTCCTGGCCGCCCCACCTGCCGGTGCCGTAGTACTGGTAGCCGAGCTGGACGAAGAAGGTCTCGGGGGCCATCGTCAGCACGAAGTCGTCCCCGTACCTGGCCTTGAGGGTCTTCACGGCGGAGATCAGGTTGACGATCACGGGGGTCTTCGGGTTCTTGAAGTCCGTGTCGTCGGCGTTCAGCGACAGCGAGTGGCCCTCGAAGTCGATGTCGAGGCCGTCGAGCCCGTACTCGTCGATGATCTTCGAGACCGAGCTGACGAACATGTCCCGGGCGGCGGTCGTGGTCAGTTGCACCTGGCCGTTCTGGCCGCCGATGGAGATCAGCACCTTCTTGCCCGCCGCCTGCTTGGCCCTGATCGCGGACTTGAAGTCGGCGTCGCTCTCGACACCCGGGCACTCGGAGGCCGGGCAGCGGTCGAAGCGGATGTCGCCGGAGGTGACCGAGGTCGGCTCGCCGAACGCGAGGTCGATGACGTCCCAGCTGTCGGGGACGTCGGCGAGCCGGGTGTAGCCGGAGCCGTTGGCGAAACTGGCGTGCAGATAGCCGACGAGGGCGTGCGGCGGGAGGTCGGAGGAGCCGCCGCCGCCCGCGGTGGTGGTCGCGGTGACCGCGGTGGACTTCGCGGACTCCCCGGCGTCGTTCACGGCGGCGACCTGGAAGGAGTACGCCGTCTGCGGGGTCAGTCCGGCCACCGTCGCCGAGGTGCCGCTCGCCGTCTGGACCCGGACGCCGTCGCGGTAGACCGCGTAGCCCGTCGCGCCGGCCGCCGCGGTCCAGGACAGGGCGACGCTGGAGGAGGTGACCGTGCCGGTGCGCAGTCCGGTGGGCGGTGCGGGCGGCTGGCCGGGGTCGACGGACGGGCCGACCAGGGAGATGTCGTCGGCGTGATAGGCGCCGGTGCCGTACCAGCCGTGGGTGTAGAGCGTGACCCTGGTGGTGGACGGACCGGTGCGGAAGCTGGTGCCGATCTGCTGCCAGGCGGGCGCGGACTGGGTCCAGGCGGAGACGTCGGTGGTGCCGGTGCCGCTCGCGCCGAGGTAGACGTAGGAGCCCTGGACGTATCCGGAGAGGGTGTACTGGGAGTCCGGTTTCACGGTCACGGTCTGCGCGCACCGGGCGTTGTCGCTCCCGGCGGGGGTCGCCCGGAGCGCCGAGGCGCCGCTGCGCACGGGTGAGCCGACGGTGGTGCCCGCGGTGCAGGTCCATCCGTCGAGTCCGGACTCGAAGCCTCCGTTCCTGGCGAGGTCCGCGTCGGCCGCACGGGCGGCCGACGAGAGCGCGGTGATGCCGGTCGCGGCCAGCAGAGTGGCCGTGAGCACGGCGACGAGAGGTCTGGAGCGGTCCACAAGTGCCTCCGGTCATGGGGGATTTGGAGGGTGGAGCGCGCTCAATTTGGTCCAGACCAATCAGCTTGTCAAGAGGTCCCGCGGCTCGCCGGGCCGCCCTCCCCCTCCGTCGCCAGGCCCGCCGCCGCCTCATGCATGGCCAGTTCGAGCAGGGCCGGATCGGTGAGCGTGCCGGAGCCGTCGGGCGGCACCAGCCAGCGGACACCGCCGGTGGCGCGCCCCGGGTAGGGCACCACGATCCAGGTGCCGGCCCCGGCGGTGCGGATCCCGGTGCCGAGCCAGCGGGCCGCGGTGCCCGGCGGCACGAAGAAGCCCATGCGCGCGTCACCGAAGTCGACGAGCACCGGCCCCGGCAGGTCCAGCACCCGGGTCAGCACGTCGAGCGTCGGATAGCCGAGTCCGCCCGGCAGGATCAGTACGTCCCAGGCCCTCCCGGCGGGCAACAGCGCGACCCCGTGCGGGTTGCGCTCCCATTCCCAGCGGCAGCTCTCGGGGTCCGGTGCCACGGACGCGAGCCACTCGACCGCCGTTTTCGCCCCTGTCATGACGGGGACCTCCCTTTCCGTCGTGGACGCCTTCTGCGTCACGAGGGAGAGGGAGGTCCCCTGGCTGCCATTACGCGGGTTCTCCTCACCCGTCCGGGTGAGGTGGGTCACAGGGTCAGCTGTCGAAGCCCAGCCCCAGCCGGTCCATGGTCTTCAGCCACAGATTGCGCCGCCCGCCGTGCGCGTCGGCGCGGGCCAGCGACCACTTGGTCAGCGCGATCCCGGTCCAGGCGAACGGCTCGGGCGGGAACGGCAGCGGCTTCCTGCGGACCATCTCCAGTTCGGTGCGCTCGGTCCGCTCCCCCGCCAGCAGGTCCAGCATCACGTCGGCGCCGAACCGGGTCGCGCCGACCCCGAGCCCGGTGAAGCCCGCCGCGTACGCCACCTTGCCCTGGTGGGCGGTGCCGAAGAAGGCCGAGAAGCGCGAGCAGGTGTCGATCGCGCCGCCCCAGGCGTGGGTGAAGGCGAGCCCCTCCAACTGCGGGAAGCAGGTGAAGAAGTGCCCGGCGAGCTTCGCGTACGTCTCCGGGCGGTCGTCGTACTCGGCGCGCACCCGGCCGCCGTACGGATAGACCGCGTCGTAACCGCCCCACAGGATCCGGTTGTCGGCGGAGAGCCGGAAGTAGTGGAACTGGTTGGCGCTGTCCCCGAGGCCCTGACGCCCCTGCCAGCCGATCGACTTGAGCTGCTCGGGACTGAGCGGCTCGGTCATCAGGGCGTAGTCGTAGACCGGGACGGTGTAGGCGCGGACCCGCTTCACCAGGTTCGGGAAGATGTTCGTGCCGAGCGCGACCTGGCGGGCGCGGACCTCGCCGTACGGCGTGGAGACGGCCATCCCGGCGCCGTACGGCTTCAGGGTGAGGGCCGGGGTGCGCTCGTACACCCGGACGCCGAGCCGGACGCAGGCCTCCTTCAGGCCCCAGACCAGCTTGGCGGGGTTGAGCATGGCGACCCCGCGCCGGTCGTACAGGCCCGCCTGGAAGGTGGGCGAGTCGACGTGCGCGCGCACCGCGTCGGCGTCCAGGAACTCGACGCCCTCGGCGAGGCCGCGGCCCTCGATCTCCTCGTACCAGTCGCGCAGTTCCCACGCCTGGTACGGCTCGGTGGCGACGTCGATCTCGCCGGTGCGCTCGAAGTCGCAGTCGATGCCGTGCCGGGCGACCGCGGCCTCGATCTCGTCGAGGTTGCGGGCGCCCAGCTCCTCCAGCTTGTGGATCTCGTCCGGCCAGCGGGTCAGCCCGTTGGGCAGCCCGTGGGTCAGGGAGGCGGCGCAGAAGCCTCCGTTGCGGCCGGAGGCGGCCCAGCCCACCTCGCGGCCCTCCAGCAGGACGACGTCCCGGTGCGGGTCGCGCTCCTTGGCCAGCAGCGCGGTCCACAGTCCGCTGTAGCCGCCGCCGACGACCAGCAGGTCGCAGCTCTCGGCACCGGTGAGCGCGGGCTCGGGGTGCGGCCTGCCGGGGTCGTCCAGCCAGTACGGAACCGGCTGCGCTTCGGAGAGTGACTTTGTCCAGCGGCTCATGGCGCTTGGGGCCATGATTTCAACTCCCTACAGTTCTCTTGCGGTCAGGCCTTCTGCCTGTTGCGGCGATTGCCGATGACCATCGAGGCCAGGACGAACAGTACGGCGACGAGGAACATCGCGGTGCCGATGACATTGATCTGAACGGGCGTTCCGCGCTGTGCCGAACCCCAGACGAACATGGGGAAGGTGACGGTGGAGCCCGCGTTGAAATTGGTGATGATGAAATCGTCGAAGGAGAGCGCGAAGGCGAGCAGCGCGCCCGCGGCGATTCCGGGTGCCGCGATCGGCAGGGTGACCCTGACGAAGGTCTGGAAGGGGCCGGCGTAGAGGTCCTGCGCGGCCTGCTCCAGCCTCGGGTCCATCGACATGACGCGCGCCTTGACGGCCGTCACGACGAAGCTCAGACAGAACATGATGTGGGCGATGAGGATGGTCCAGAAGCCCAGCTGGACGCCCATGTTCAGGAACAGGGTGAGCAGCGAGGCGGCCATCACGACCTCGGGCATGGCCATCGGCATGAAGATCAGCGAGTTGACCGTGCCGCGCGCCCGGAACCGGTAGCGGACCAGGGCGAAGGCGATCATCGTGCCGAGGGCGGTGGCGCCGAGCGTCGCCCAGAAGGCGATCTGGAGGCTGAGGGTGAGCGAGGAGCACAGCCCCGACACCCCGCAGGGATCGGTCCAGGCGTCGGTGGAGAATTGCTGCCACTCGTAGTTGAAACGGCCCTTCGGGTCGTTGAAGGAGAACACCGTCACGACGATGTTCGGCAGCAGCAGATATCCGAGCGTGAAAAGGCCCGCGATGACGACGAAATGGCGCCGGAGCCAGTTGACGAAGGCCATTTAAACCAGATCCTCCGTGCCGGACTTACGGATGTACAGCGACACCATGATGAGGATCGCGAACATCAGGATGAAGGAGAGCGCCGCCGCCGTCGGGTAGTCGAGAATCCTCAGGAACTGCGACTGGATGACATTGCCGATCATGCGGGTGTCGGTGGAACCGAGCAGATCGGCGTTGACGTAGTCACCGGCGGCCGGGATGAAGGTCAGCAGCGTGCCGGAGACGACACCCGGCATCGACAGCGGGAAGGTGACCTTGCGGAAGGTCGTGACGGGCCTCGCGTACAGATCGCCCGCCGCCTCGTGCAGCCTGCCGTCGATCCGCTCCAGCGAGGTGTAGAGCGGCAGGATCATGAACGGCAGGAAGTTGTACGTCAGACCGCAGACCACGGCCAGCGGGGTGGCCAGCACCCGGTCCCCCGCGGTCATGCCGAGCCAGCTGGTGACGTCCAGGACGTGCAGCGAGTTCAGCGCGCCCACCACCGGGCCGCCGTCCGCGAGGATCGTCTTCCAGGCGAGGGTGCGGATCAGGAAGCTGGTGAAGAACGGCGCGATCACCAGGATCATGATCAGGTTCCGCCAGCGGCCGGCCCGGAAGGCGATGAGGTACGCCAGCGGATAGCCCAGTAGCAGACACAGGACCGTCGCGGAACCGGCGTACAGCACCGACCGCAGGAACTGCGGGTAGTACTCGGTCAGCGCGTCCCAGTAGGTGGAGAAGTGCCAGGTGACCTCGTAGCCCTGCTCCAGCGAGCCGGTCTGCACCGAGGTCGACGCCTGGTAGACCATCGGCAGCGCGAAGAACACCACCAGCCAGGCGAGTCCGGGCAGCAGCAGGAGGTACGGGGTCCAGCGGCCCCGCTTGCGCGGGGGCTTCGCCTTCTCGGGGGCCGGCGCCACCGGCGGCGCCTCGGTGACCGTCGCCATCAGACCGCCTCTTCCTGGATGCCCGCGTCGATGGCCTGGGCGGCGTCCAGTCCGAAGGTGTGCGCCGGGTTCCAGTGCAGGACGACGTCCGCGCCGGGCGCCAGCCGGGAGTCGCGGTCGACGTTCTGGGCGTAGACCGAGAACTCGGGGCAGACCGGGCTGTCGATGACGTACTGCGTGGAGACACCGATGAAGGAGGCGTCGGCGATCTTGCCGGTGATCCGGTTGCGGCCGTCCGGGATCTCGCCCGCGTCGTCCGCGTGGGTGAGGGAGATCTTCTCCGGACGCACGCCGACCAGCACCTTGCCGCCGGTCGCGGCGGGGGCCGAACATCGGGCCCGGGGCAGGACGAGCTTGCCGCCGCCCGCCTTCACCACGATCTCCTCGCCGCTGTCGGTGTCGACCTCGGCCTCGATGAGGTTGGAGGTGCCGAGGAAGTTGGCGACGAAGGTCGTCCCCGGGTTCTCGTACAGGTCGGCGGGGGCGCCGAGCTGCTCGACCCGGCCCGCGTTCATCACGGCGACCGTGTCGGCCATCGTCATGGCCTCCTCCTGGTCGTGCGTGACGTGCACGAAGGTGATGCCGACCTCGGTCTGGATGCGCTTGAGCTCCAGCTGCATCTGACGGCGCAGCTTGAGGTCGAGGGCGCCGAGCGGCTCGTCGAGCAGCAGCACCTTGGGGTGGTTGATCAGCGCGCGGGCGACCGCGACGCGCTGCTGCTGGCCGCCGGAGAGCTGGTGCGGCTTCTTGCGTGCCTGCTCACCGAGCTGGACCAGCTCCAGCATCTCCTCGACCTGCTTCTTCACGCTCTTGATGCCGCGCCGGCGCAGGCCGAAGGCGACGTTCTCGAAGATGTCGAGGTGCGGGAAGAGGGCGTAGGACTGGAAGACGGTGTTCACGGGCCGCTTGTAGGGCGGCAGCCGGGTCACGTCCTGGTCGCCGAGGAAGACGGTGCCGGAGGTCGGCTCCTCCAGGCCCGCGATCATGCGCAGGGTGGTGGTCTTGCCGCAGCCGGAGGCGCCGAGCAGGGCGAAGAAGGAGCCCTGGGGCACGGTGAGGTCCAGCGGCTGCACGGCGGTGAAGCTGCCGTAGGTCTTGCTGATGCCCGTGAGGCGGACGTCGCCGGTGTTGTCGTTCTGGGTGGTCACGTCGGTCACGCCCCCGTCAGCTTCGCGAACTTCGTTTCGAATTCGGTCTCTTCCTTCGAGCTCAGCGAGCGGAAGGCGCGGGACTTCGCCGCCATGGCCTTGTCGGGGATGATCAGCGGGTTGTTCGCCGCATCCTCGTCGATCTTCGCCAGTTCGTCCTTGACCCCGTCGACGGGGCAGACGTAGTTGATGTACGCGGCCAGTTCGGCCGCCGCCTTCGGCTCGTAGTAGAAGTCGATGAGCCGTTCGGCGTTGGTCTTGTGACGGGCCTTGTTCGGCACCATCAGGTTGTCCGTCGACGTCATGTAACCGCTGTCGGGTATGAGGAAGTCGATGTCGGGACTGTCCGCCTTGAGCTGCACGACGTCCCCGGCCCAGGCTATGCAGGCGGCGAAGTCGCCGCTGGTCAGGTCGGAGGTGTAGTCGTTGCCGGTGAAGCGGCGGATCTGGCCCTTGTCGACGGACTTCTGGATACGGGCGACGGCCGCGTCGAAGTCGTCGGCGGTGAAGGTGCCCGGGTCCTTGCCCATGTCGAGCAGGGTCATGCCGATGCTGTCGCGCATCTCGGACAGGAAGCCGACCCGGCCCTTGAGCTTGGGGTTGTCCAGCAGGTCCGAGAGGGTCCTGACCTCGACACCGTCCAGCGCCTTCTTGTTGTAGGCGATGACGGTGGAAATGCCCTGCCACACATAGGAGTAGGCGCGGCCCGGGTCCCAGTCCGGCGAGCGGAACTGGGAGGAGAGGTTCGCGTAGGCGTGCGGCAGGTTGGCCGGGTCGAGTTTCTGCACCCAGCCGAGGCGGATCAGCCGGGCGGCGAGCCAGTCGGTGACGCAGATGAGGTCGCGCCCGGTGTCCTGGCCGGCCGCCAGCTGCGGCTTGATCTTGCCGAAGAACTCGACGTTGTCGTTGATGTCCTCGGTGTACTTGACCTTGATGCCGGTCCGCTCGGCGAACTGGTCGAGCGTGGGGTGGTGCTTGCCGCTCTCGTCCACGTCCATGTACTCGGTCCAGTTGGAGAAGTTGACGCTCTTCTCCTTGGCCGAGAGGTCGTCGGAGGACTGGCCGCCCTCGGTCTTGCCCGCCGCCGGGATGCCGCAGGCGCTCAGCGCCCCGAGGCCGCCGACCGCGAGCGCCCCGCCGGCGGAGCCGCGCAGCAGCGAACGGCGGCTGAGGGAGGCCCTGCCGTTGCGGAGACTGCGCCGCATGGCGGCCACTTGGGCCGGTGACAGGCGGTCGGGCTCGAACTGCTCCATGCGCTTGATGCCCTTTCGGGAGGGTGGGCGGCCGCTGGTCGGACGGCCTGGCTGCTATCGGTCCCCGAAGATCGTGCGGTGCCAGTCCTTCCTGACGACCGCCGTGTTGTCGAACATGACGTGCTTGACCTGCGTGTACTCCTCGAAGGAGTAGGTTGACATGTCCTTGCCGAAGCCGGACGCCTTGTAACCGCCGTGCGGCATCTCGCTGATGATCGGAATGTGGTCGTTCACCCACACGCAGCCCGCCTTGATCTCACGGGTGGCGCGGTTGGCCCGGTAGACGTCCCGGCTCCACGCGGAGGCGGCCAGACCGTACGGGGTGTCGTTGGCGAGGGCGATGCCCTCGTCGTCGGTGTCGAACGGCAGGACCACCAGGACCGGACCGAAGATCTCGGACTGGACGATCTCGCTGTCCTGGGCGGCGTCGGCGACCAGCGTCGGCCGGTAGTACGCGCCCTTGCCCAGGTCGCCCTGCGGGGCCTCGCCACCGGTCACCACGCGCGCGTAGCCGCGCGCCCGGTCCACGAAGGCGGCGACCCGGTCGCGCTGGACGTGGGAGATCAGCGGGCCGAGGTCGGTCCCGGCGGCGAAGGGGTCACCGAGCCGGACGGTCTCCATGAGCGCCGCGGTCCGCTCCACGAACGCCTCGTACAGCGGCCGCTGTACGTACGCGCGCGTGGCGGCCGTGCAGTCCTGGCCGGTGTTGATGAGCGAACCCGCGACCGCGCCGTTGACGGCGGCGTCCAGGTCGGCGTCGTCGAAGACGAGGAAGGGCGCCTTGCCGCCCAGCTCCAGGTGGATCCGCTTGACGGTCGCGGTGGCGATCTCCGCGACCCGCTTGCCGACCGCGGTGGACCCGGTGAAGGAGGTCATGGCGACGTCCGGGTGGCCGACGAGATGCTCACCGGCCTCCTTCCCCGTCCCGGTGACGATGTTGACCACACCGTCGGGCAGACCCGCCGCGGTGCACGCCTCGGCGAACAGCAGCGAGGTGAGCGGGGTCAGCTCGGCGGGCTTGAGCACGATGGTGTTGCCCGCGGCGATGGCCGGGAGGATCTTCCAGGCGGCCATCTGGAGCGGGTAGTTCCAGGGCGCGATCGAGCCGACCACCCCGATGGGCTCACGGCGGACGTACGAGGTGTGGTCGCCCGAGTACTCGCCGGCCGACTGGCCCTGGAGATGACGGGCGGCACCGGCGAAGAACGCGGCGTTGTCGACCGTGCCCGGCACGTCGAACTCACGCGTCAGCTTCAGCGGCTTGCCGCACTGGAGGGACTCGGCACGGGCGAAGTCCTCGGCGCGCTCGGCGAGCACGGCGGCCAGCCGGTGCAGGGCGTCGGAGCGCTCCCCCGGGGTGGCTCCGGCCCAGGCGGGGAAGGCCGCGCGGGCGGCGGCGACGGCGGCGTCCACGTCCGCGGTGCCGGCCAGCTCGTAGGTGAGGACCTCCTCCCCGGTGGCGGGGTCGACGACCGCGTGGGTACGGCCCGAGGTGCCCCGGGTGAGGCGGCCCGCGATGTACTGCGCACCGGCGGCGAAGCGCTCGTGTGCGGGGAATCGTTCCGGGGTGACGTTGCCCGGGTTGTGCATGTCGCTCTCCTCCGCCTTCGCCCCGCGGTCAACGGGGGCGGGTGGCGTAGCTCCAGCTCGATTTGAGTGCCGATCCTGACAGAGCAATAGGACTCCAACAAGTGATTCCGTTGTTGCCTTTTGGTTACGCGACGGAATCTGTCGACCAGGTGTCGAGTGAACCGGAAAAACCCGGGACGGAGTGTCAGTGGTTCCTGCCAGACTCGCGTGCATGGGAAAGATCGATTCTCGGGACGCCCTGGTCAGGGCGGTCCGCGCGGGGGCGGAAATCAAGTATCTGCACTTCTGGGGACACCGGCCCGCTCATGACGGACGCGTTTCGGCGAGCTGTCTGAGCCAGTGGTGGCCTTCGCCGTTCACCGTGGACGGCGTGACCTATGCGACGGCCGAGCACTGGATGATGGCCGGCAAGGCCAGACTCTTCGGCGACGCGGAGGCGGAGCGACTGGTCCTGGCGGCCGGACACCCCTCCGAGGCGAAGAACGCCGGGCGGCTGGTGCGCGGCTTCGACGAGCCGACCTGGGCGCGGGAGCGCTTCCGGATCGTGGTCGAGGGCAGCGTCCACAAATTCTCCTCGGACGAGAACCTGCGCACGTTCCTGCTGTCCACGGGTCGGCGCGTCCTCGTCGAGGCGAGCCCGGTGGACCGCGTCTGGGGCATCGGCCTGTCGACGAAGGACACGGCAGCCTGGCACCCGGCCCAATGGCAGGGCCCCAATCTCCTGGGCTTCGCCCTGATGGAGGCCAGAGAAATACTCCGCGGCTGAAACCCCAGGGGCGCGACCAGCCACAACGGGCCGACACCCAACCGACGGCGCCCGTCCCCTCAGGGGCGCGAGGAACTGCGCAACCAACCACGACGGGCCGACACCCAACCGACGACACCCGTCCCCCCAGGGGCGCGAGGAACTGCGCAACCAACCACGACGGGCCGACACCCAACCGACGACACCCGTCCCCCCAGGGGCGCGAGGAACTGCGCGACCAACCACGACGGCGCCGCACCCGAAAGAACCTGCGGAACTACCCCCTGGCGACCAGGAACGCAATCATGCACAACCCGAGCACCAGCCCCGCCACCCCACAGATCGCCCCGGCCAGCGCCTGGCCGGCGTTCGTGGCCTCGCCCCGGCGGACCTTCGCCCGCCCGACCAGCCCGAAGATCAGCGCCAGTACGCCCAGCACGATGGCCAGCGGCCACAGACAGAACCCGGCGGCCGAGATGATCCCGAGCACCAGCGACGCCGTCCCCAGCCCGTTGCTCGGCATGGGCTGCATGCCACCCCAGGGGTAGCCGTACCCACCCGGCGCGCCGTAGCCACCGGCGGCACCGTACGGACCGGGATAGCCGTAGGCGACCTGTCCGGGCCCGTCCGGAGCGATGGGCGGGGGCGGTACCGCCTCGCCCTGGCCGTACTGCGCATAGGGCGGCGGCGGAGTCACCGCGTCCGGCACGGCGAAGGGATTGGCCGGGGGCGGCCAGGCCCCCGCCCCGGGCGTCGGCAGGGACGTCACCGTCTGCTGATCGTGCACCGAGGGCGCCGAGGGCGCCGGGGGTCCCGAGGGCGCCGACGGCACCGAGGGACCAGCGGGCCCCGTGGGCGCCGACCACATGGTGTACCCCGGCCCCTCCGGACCCCGCGCAGGGGCGTCCGCGCCCGGCGGCGCCCAGGGATCCGGCTCGGGAGGAGACACGGCGGCGCCCCCGACCGGCCCGGAACCGCTCCCCTTGGTCAGCCCCACCCTGGGCGCGCTCCCCGCGTCCTCCGGCGGCGTGTCGTCGGACATGCGGGCCCCCTCCCTGTGCGTCCCGCCATGCTACGGCGCGCCCACGGACCGCGCGGCCCCGGCCTACGATGATCCCGAGTCACCGATCAGCCGATCACCCGCGTCCCGCCGCACCCCGGCGGAGGGCGCCGTTCCCGGGGAGGGACACCTTGACCGACCACACCGTCAACGCCGGCGCGGAGACCCCGCAGGGCCTGCACGCCTTCATCGCCGGCCTGCCCAAGGCCGAGCTGCACGTGCACCACGTCGGCTCCGCCTCCCCGCGCATCGTCTCGGAGCTGGCCGCCCGCCACCCCGACTCCAAGGTGCCCACCGACCCCGAGGCGCTGGCGGACTACTTCACCTTCACGGACTTCGCCCACTTCATCGACGTGTACCTGTCGGTGGTGGACCTGATCCGTACCCCGGAGGACGTCCGCCTGCTGACCTACGAGGTGGCCCGCGACCTGGCCCGGCAGCAGGTGCGGTACGCCGAGCTGACCATCACCCCGTTCTCCTCCACCCGCCGCGGTATCGACGCGCGCGGCTTCATGGACGCGATCGAGGACGCCCGCAAGGCGGCCGAGGCCGAGTTCGGGACCGTACTGCGCTGGTGCTTCGACATTCCCGGCGAGGCGGGTCTGGAGGCCGCAGAGGAGACGGTCCGGCTCGCGACCGACGACCGGCTGCGGCCGGAGGGCCTGGTGTCGTTCGGGCTCGGCGGCCCCGAGATCGGCGTGCCGCGGCCCCAGTTCAAGCCGTACTTCGACCGGGCCATCGCCGCGGGCCTGCGCTCCGTGCCGCACGCGGGCGAGACGACGGGCCCGGAGACGGTCTGGGACGCGCTGACCTACCTGGGCGCCGAGCGGATCGGGCACGGCACCAGCTCCGCGCAGGACCCGAAGCTGCTGGAGCACCTCGCCGAGCACCGGATCCCGCTGGAGGTGTGCCCCACCTCCAACATCGCCACGCGGGCGGTGCGCACCCTCGACGAGCACCCGATCAAGGAGTTCGCCCGCGCGGGTGTCCTGGTGACGATCAACTCCGACGACCCGCCGATGTTCGGCACCGACCTCAACAGCGAGTACGCGGTCGCCGCCCGGCTGCTCTCGCTGGACGAGGCCGGTCTGGCCCGCCTCGCGCGCGACGCGGTCGAGGCGTCCTTCCTCGACGGGCCCGGGAAGGCCCGGCTCGGCGCGGAGATCGACGCCTACACCGCCGCCTACACCGCCGCCCGGCCCGCTGTCTGAGCGCGCGGATGACTCACGACGTCACAGCCGTGGCCCACCGCGGCGATCCGTACCTGTTCCGGGAGAACACGCTCGACTCCCTGCGTTCGGCGATCCTCCGGGGCGCCGACGCGGTCGAGACCGACGTACGGCTGACCCGGGACGGCGTGCCCGTCCTGCTGCACGACGGAACGCTGAAGCGGCTGTGGGGACTGGACCGTCCGCTGCACTCGCTGTCGGCGGAGGAGGTGCGGACCTGTACGGACGGTGGGGTGCCGACGCTGGCCGAGGCGCTCGCCGCCACCGCCGGTCACCGGTTGATGCTCGACCTGCCCGGCGACCCGGACGTGCGCACCGCGCGCCGGATCGCCGACGTCGTGCGGGAGTCGGACGCGGCCGACCGCGTGTACTACTGCGCGGGCGCCCCCGCGATGCTCTCGGTGCGGGCCGCCGACCCGGCCGCCGAGATCGCGCTGACCTGGACGACGCTCGCGCCGCCCCGGCCCGCGCTGCTCGAAGCCGTCCGGCCGCGGTGGCTCAACTACCGCTTCTCCCTGGTCGACCGGGCGCTGGCCGAGCGTGTCCACCGCGGCGGGCACCTGCTGTCGGTGTGGACGCCCGACACCCGCCGTTCGATGCGCCGCCTGATCGCCCTGGGCGTCGACTCGATCACCACCAACCGCATCGACACGCTCCGCGCGCTCACCGCCCGGACCGGCCGGCGCCCGTAGGTGCGATCCCCGACAACACCCTTACCCACCAACGGAGTTGGTGAGGGAGAGACCGGGGTGTGCGGCCCTCCTCACCGACGATCCGGTGCGGGGGACCGCGCTCACAGGATGATCACGACACATCGTCGATCCCTGGAGCACCGATGCGACGCATCCACGGCTACGCCCTCACCGCCTCCCTGGCCCTCGCGCTGACCGCCGTCCCACTGACCGCCGTCCCGCTGGCCGCGCCCGCCTCCGCGGCCCCGGCCCAGGCCGTCGCGGCCGTCGCCACCCCCTCCGGCCCCGATGTCGAGGCACTGCGCGCGGCGCTGGCCGGGCTCCCCGACGACACCGCGACCGCCGCTCAGGTCCGCGTCGGCGGCGACGGGAGCTGGCACGGCGTGGCCGGCGTGCGCGACCTCCGGTCCGGCGCCCCGGCGCTGAAGAACTCGCGTTTCCGGGCGGGTTCGACGACGAAGCTGGTGACGGCGGCGGTCGCCCTGGACCTGGCCGCCGAGGGCCGGATCTCGCTCGACGGCACGGTCCAGGAGTACCTCCCCGGCCTGCTGACCGAGGACTTCGAGCCCATCACCGTGCGGCAGTTGCTGAACTTCACCAGCAACCTCCGGCCCGGCGCCTCGCTCGGCGACACCGTCGAGGACGGCTACGAGCACCGTTTCGAGACGCTGACCCCGGCCGAGGTGGTCGCCGCGTCGGTGGCCAAGGGCCCCGACCCCACCTACCGCCCGGGTGAGCGGCAGCGGTACGGGAACATCCACTACACGGTGCTCGGCCTGCTGATCGAGGAGGTCACCGGCGACTCCTTCGCCCACCAGGCGCA
Organism: Streptomyces sp. NPDC048002; assembly: GCF_040653275.1. Classification (NCBI taxonomy): domain Bacteria; kingdom Bacillati; phylum Actinomycetota; class Actinomycetes; order Kitasatosporales; family Streptomycetaceae; genus Streptomyces; species Streptomyces sp. NPDC048002. Next base: position 59,029 of record NZ_JBEZNL010000017.1, read on the forward strand.
GGTGCGGGTGTTCCGGCCGCTGGGCATGCGGCACAGCTCCTTCCCCCGGAACGGCGACCCGCGCGTCCACGGCTCGCATCACCGCGGATACGACTGGATCGACGGCGAGTTGACCGATGTCACCGACTGGAACATGACCGACCGTTTCGCGGCCGGCGACCTGATCTCGACCACGGCGGACCTGGAGCGGCTGCTGGTGGGCCTGTTCAGCGGCCGCGCGGTGCCGGAGCCGTACCTGCGGGAGATGTTCACCGTGCCGGACGTGCCGGGCGCCACGATGGGCGCGGGCCTGGAGCGTTTCGAGCTGAACGGCAAGGTGATCTGGGGCAAGACGGGCTCCCGCCCCGGCTACCACACGGTGGTCGCCGCCACCCGGGACCTCTCCCGGACCGTGGTGTACTCCGTCAACTCCACGGACGCCAAGGGCGAGGGCCTGCCGATCGTGCAGCGGTTCGCGTTCCCCGCGTTCAACCGCTGACGGCCACCGGGGCCGGGGCCGCGTCAGGGGCGGTCAGCGCCTCCAGCCGCTTGATCCGGCGCCGTACGAGGTACAGCGGGATCACCCCGAACACCCCGAAGGCCATGTCGATCACGCTCCACCAGAACGGGATGCCGCGGACCGGTCCGCAGATCAGGGCGAGCGGGATCACGCCTGCGCAGGCGATCATCCCCCACTCGACGATCCAGACGTTGCGGACCGGGTCGCGGTAGGGCCCGTAGAAGGCGACGGCGATGACGAGATGGGCGAAGGCCAGCCAGTCCGTGCCGTAGAGCAGGAAGGGGTACTCGGCGTCGGCCGTGTCCAGGCCCCGCCGGACCCGCTCGATCCACTCCATGAGGGCGGGCAGGTGCTCGGGCACGGACAGGGACCGCAACAGGTCCTCGGTCCAGCGCAGTTCGTGGACGAGGGGGAAGGCGGTGGCGCCGCTGAGCACCAGGCAGACGACGAAGAACACCAACCAGGCGCGAATGCCCTTCAACAGGGCGGCTCTGTCGCTCATGGCAGCAGCGTACGCCCGAAGTTGAACGTGTTCAAAAGTTTTCCGGCGTGGGGTGGATCACCTCTCCCTCGTGGACGGCCCGACCGACGGGACCGCCGTGGTCGGCTGCGAAGTGGCGCTGACCGCACGGCCGGACGGGGTGGTCGCGGCCGGCGGAGCCGTCCGGGTGGCCGTCTCGCCGGGCCGCCGGCCCGACGGTTCGGGTGTCGGCGACGCGGAGCGCGAGGGGGGCGCCGGGGAGGGAACGGCGGTGGGCGGCGGCGCGGTCGCCGGGGGCGGGGCGAGGGGGACGGTCGGGGACGCCGGCGCGCCGGAACCCGACAGGGCCGAGGGAAGCACCATCAGGGCCACGGCACCGCAGGCGACGGCCGCTCCGGCGGCGGCCCGCAGCATGCGGCGCCGAGCGGCGGCCCGGCGCACGGCCCCGAAGCGGCCGGGGGGCGGGCCGAGGTACTCGGCCGGGGGCCGCAGCAGGACGGCGAGCGGGTCGTCGGGGTCGAGGTCCGGGCCCTCGTCAGAGTGGCTGATCAACGCTTCTCCTCAGGTGGGCGCGGAGCAGTTCACGGGCCGCGTGGAGATCCGCCTTGACGGTCCCCTCCTTGCGGTCGGTCAGCACGGCCACCTCCCGGATCGGCATGTCGGCGTAATAGTGCAGCAGGATCGGGACGCGCAGCCGTTCGGGCAGGGACTGCACGAGCAGGCGGACCGAGGGGTCCGCCTGCTCGTTGCGCGGACCGACCGCCACCTCGTCGGTCGCCCGGCGCACGGCCCTGCGCTCGCGTTCGCACTTGCGCCAGTGGTCGCGGACGAGGTTGGCGGCGGTGACGTACAGGAAGCCGCGCGGCTCGGCCACCGTCGTCCAGCGGGCCCACAGCCGGGTGAACGCCTCGGACGCGATCTCGTGGGCGGTCCCGTCGTCGTCGACCAGACGTCTGCACCAGCCGGCGAGGCGGGGATAGACGGCGGCGAACAGTTCGGAGGCGGCCCTGTCGCGGGAGCGGGACCGTTTCAACGTTCTCCTGAGGTGCCGGGCGCCGGGGCGGCGAAGACGATGACGTTGTCGCGGTACCCGTCGTCGCCGCGCGGTCCTCCGCAGGTGATGAGACGCAGTTCCGGCCGGTCCACGTTCCCGTAGACCTCCTCGGTCGGGAACCGCGACTTGGCCACCGTCCTGACCCGGGTCACCGCGAACTCCGGGGCCGTGCCGTTCTCCAGGCGCGCCACGATCCGGTCGCCGGGCCGCAGTTCGCCGAGGCGCCGGAACACCCCGTCCCCGTACTCCCCGACCGTGACATGGCCGAGGAGGACGGACGGGCCGATCCGGCCGGGCGCCGGGGAGTGCTCGTACCAGCCGGCGCGGTCGTCGGCCGTGACCGGGGGCACCTCCACGGTGCCGTCCGGGGCCAGGCCCAGCCTGATCAGCGGGGTGTCGACGCCGATGGCCGGGATCAGCAGCGCGGCCGGCTCCGAGGGGTCCGGCGCCGAGGCCCCTTCGGCGTCCCGCGCGGGCGCCGCCGACGGGCCCGCGGACCCGCCGCCGGCATCGCCCGGGCCGCACGCCACCAGGGGCGACGCGAGCGCCAGGGCACCGAAGGCGCGCCTGGAGAGCGGGCTCATGCGCCGGTCGCCCGCCGGCGCCGTACGAGGATCAGGGCCCCGCCGCCCAGGACGGCGGCAGCGGCCGCTCCCCCGGCGGCCGGGCCGGCGCCGGAGCCGTCCGAGGACGCGGTGACGCCGGTGTCGGGGGCGCCGCCGGGGACGACGGACACCTGGCCCGACGAGGGCACCCGGGTCGGCTCGGCGCTGGCCACGGGGCTGGGGGCGGCCGACTCGCGGGCGGTGGGCGAGGCGGCGGGCCGCTCGGCGGGCACGCTGGTGGCGACGGGGCTGGGGGTCGCGCTCCCCCCGTCCGCGAGGGCCGGCGCGGCCCCCGCCAGGACCGCGGTGCACGCCAGTGCCAGGGCACTGAGGGTCGTTCGGCGCATGGATCGCTCTCCTTCGTCTCCGCGGCACCCGCTCCCGGACCGGGGCCGGGCGTACCGCGTGAGGGGTCGGGCGGAGAGACGAGCCGGCGACCGGCCGGGTTGTAAAGAACGGGCAAAGTCCGGCGGCGCGGTGTTGGGGAGGGGCCCTACAGACCCACGATCGCGTTCCAGCGCTTCCCGAAGTCCACCCGCTCGTCGGCGGTGATGTCCCGGGCGACGGCGAGCCGTTGGCGCATCGCCGAGTCCGGGAAGATCAGCGGGTCCTCGGCCAGGGCCGCGGTCTCCTCGTCCTTCGACGAGGCCAGGACGTCCTGGGCGGCGGGGACCGGGCAGACGTAGTTCACCCAGGCGGCCAGTTCCGCGGCGACCTCGGGCTCGTAGTAGTAGTCGACCAGGCGCTCGGCGTTCGCCTTGTGGCGGGCGAGGTTGGGGATCATCAGGGACTCCGACCAGAGTTCGGCGCCCTCCTCGGGCACCACGAACTCGATGTCGGGGTCGTCCGCCTGGAGTTGGATGACGTCGCCGGAGTACGCCTGGCAGGCCAGCACGTCGCCGCTGGAGAGGTCCTTGATGTAGTCGTTGCCGGTGAAGCGGCGGATGTGGCCGCTGTCGACCTTCCGCTGGACCTGTTCGCAGACCGTGTGGAAGTCGTCGGCGGTCCACCGGGTGATGTCGACGCCGTTGCCCTGCATCAGGAGCGCGAACGCCTCGTCGAGACCGGACAGCAGGGTGACACGGCCCTTCAGGTCGTCCGCCCACAGCTCGGAGACGTGCCGGATCTCCCGGCCCACGCGGCGCCGGTTGTAGGCGATCCCGGTGATCCCCGACTGCCACGGCACGGCGGACCTGCGGCCGGGGTCGAAGGCGGGGGAACTCAGCAGCGGGTCCAGGTACTTGGTGACGTTGGGCTGCCGGGCGCGGTCCATCTCCTGCACCCAGCCGAGCCGTACGAACCGCGCGCACATCCAGTCGCTGATGACGATGAGGTCGCGGTCGGTGCGCTGATGGTTCATCAGGGCGGGGCTGATCTTCCCGAAGAACTCGTCGTTGTCGTTGATCTCCTCGACGTAGTCCACCGCGATGCCGGTGCGCCGCTCGAAGCCGTCCAGGGTCGGCCGCTTCGTCTCGTCCTCGTCGTCGACGTCGATGTACAGCGGCCAGTTCGCCCAGGTGAGGCGGCGGTCGCGGGCTGAGAGGTCGGCTCCGGCGCGGTCCCCGGGATCGACGTAGGCGGCCGGCACCCCGCAGCCGGCGAGCGCGCCGACGCCGAGCGCCAGCAGCAGGGAACGGCGGGACAGGCGCGAGGTGTGCGTCGAGGGGAGCAGCATGTCCGCAGCATGCCGCCCGCCGCTCCGGCCGGACAATGGACGCCTCGTCAAACGAAACCGCGGGTGCCGGACACCTTGTCGATGACGAGGCGCCCGGCACCCGCGGCCCGGGGCTGTGGAGGTCAGCCGTCCAGCGACGTCATGACGTGCTTGATCCGCGTGTAGTCGTCGAAGCCGTAGCCGGAGAGGTCCTTGCCGTAGCCGGACTTCTTGAAGCCGCCGTGCGGCATCTCGGCGACCAGCGGGATGTGGGTGTTGATCCAGACGCAGCCGAAGTCCAGCGTCTTGGACATCCGCATGGCGCGGGCGTGGTCCTTGGTCCACACCGAGGAGGCGAGGGCGTAGTCGACGCCGTTGGCCCACTCGACGGCCTGCGCCTCGTCCGCGAAGGACTGGACGGTGATGACCGGCCCGAAGACCTCGTTCTGGATGATCTCGTCGTCCTGCTTCAGGCCGGAGACGACGGTCGGGGCGTAGAAGAAGCCCTTGTCACCGACGCGCTGACCGCCGGCCTCGACCTTGGCGTGCGCGGGCAGGCGCTCGATGAAGCCGGAGACCTGCTGAAGCTGGTTGGGGTTGTTCAGCGGGCCGAAGAGGACGTCCTCGTCGTCCGGCTGTCCCGTCTTCGTCTCGGCGGCGGCCTTGGCGAGCGCGGCCACGAACTCGTCGTGGATGGACTCCTGGACCAGCACCCGGGTGGCGGCCGTACAGTCCTGGCCGGCGTTGAAGAAGCCCGCCACGGAGATGTCCTCGACGGCCTTGGCGATGTCGGTGTCCTCGAAGACCACGACCGGCGCCTTGCCGCCCAGCTCCAGGTGGACCCGCTTGAGGTCCTTGGCGGCGGACTCGGCGACGGACATGCCCGCGCGGACCGAACCGGTGATGGAGGCCATCGCCGGGGTCGGGTGCTCGACCATGAGGCGGCCGGTGTCGCGGTCGCCGGTGACGACGTTGAAGACGCCCTTGGGCAGGACGGAGCCGATGATCTCGGCCATCAGGACCGTGGAGGCCGGGGTGGTGTCCGAGGGCTTCAGGACGACCGTGTTGCCCGCGGCGATGGCCGGCGCGAACTTCCACACGGCCATCATCATCGGGTAGTTCCACGGGGCGACCTGGGCGCAGACGCCGACCGGCTCGCGGCGGATGATGGAGGTCATCCCCTCCATGTACTCACCGGCCGAGCGGCCCTCCAGCATGCGGGCCGCACCGGCGAAGAACCGGATCTGGTCCACCATCGGCGGAATCTCCTCGGTCCGGGTCAGACCGATCGGCTTGCCGGTGTTCTCCACCTCGGCCGCGATCAGCTCCTCGGCCCGCTCCTCGAACGCGTCGGCGATCTTCAGGAGGGCCTTCTGGCGCTCGGCCGGGGTGGTGTCGCGCCAGGCGGGGAAGGCGAGGGCGGCGGCCTCCATGGCGGCGTCGACGTCCGCCTGCCCGGACAGCGGCGCGGTCGCGTACGCCTCGCCCGTCGCGGGGTTGACCACCTCGGTGGTCCGTCCATCGGCGGCGTCCCGGAACTCACCGTTGATGTAGTTGCGCAGACGACGCAGCTCGGTGCTCACTGCCGGCCTCCTGTCAGGTTCTACTGTCCGATTGCTGAGACACCCACCCTAATCGGCATGCCCACGTTTTCAACACCCCTGATCGCGCCAGAACTGCGAAATCCGCAGGAGTCAGTCACGTAAACAACGAATTTCATCGCCTGGCCCTTGCGAAACCGTCGAGACCTCGTGCACAGTGAGGCCGTGGCCAGTCGAAGCGCAGACCTCAGGGACTCCCGCGAGTCCCCCCGCGAATCCAGGAACGGCAGCTCGCCGCACCTGGACGCCGTCTCCCTCGCCATCATCGAACAGCTCCAGGAGGACGGCCGCCGGCCCTACGCCGCGATCGGCAAGGCCGTGGGCCTGTCCGAGGCGGCCGTGCGCCAGCGCGTCCAGAAGCTGCTCGACCAGGGCGTGATGCAGATCGTCGCCGTCACGGACCCGCTCACCGTGGGTTTCCGGCGCCAGGCGATGGTCGGCATCCATGTGGAGGGGGACGTGGAGTCCGTCGCCGACGCGCTGACCTCGATGTCCGAGTGCGAGTACGTGGTGATGACGGCCGGCTCCTTCGACCTGATGGTGGAAATCGTCTGCGAGGACGACGACCACCTGCTGGAAGTCATCAACCGACGTATCCGCGCCATCCCCGGAGTGCGCTCCACCGAGAGTTTCGTTTATCTGAAGCTCAAGAAGCAGACCTACATGTGGGGAACCCGATAGCCGTGAGGACCCGATAACCGTGAGCTCCAAGGACCTCAGCCAGACCGCGTACGACCACCTGTGGATGCACTTCACCCGCATGTCCTCGTACGAGAAGTCGCCCGTCCCGACCATCGTCCGGGGCGAGGGCACCTACATCTACGACGACAAGGGCAAGCGGTACCTCGACGGTCTCGCGGGCCTGTTCGTGGTCCAGGCCGGCCACGGCCGCACCGAGCTGGCCGAGACCGCCTCCAAGCAGGCGCAGGAGCTGGCCTTCTTCCCGGTCTGGTCCTACGCCCACCCCAAGGCCGTCGAGCTGGCCGAGCGTCTCGCGCACGAGGCCCCCGGCGACCTCAACAAGGTCTTCTTCACCACCGGTGGCGGCGAGGCCGTCGAGACCGCGTGGAAGCTCGCCAAGCAGTACTTCAAGCTGACCGGCAAGCCCACCAAGTACAAGGTCATCTCCCGCGCGGTCGCCTACCACGGCACCCCGCAGGGCGCCCTGTCCATCACCGGCCTGCCCGCCCTCAAGGCCCCCTTCGAGCCGCTCGTCCCGGGCGCGCACAAGGTGCCGAACACCAACATCTACCGCGCCCCGATCCACGGCGACGACCCCGAGGCCTTCGGCCGCTGGGCCGCCGACCAGATCGAGCAGCAGATCCTCTTCGAGGGCCCGGAGACCGTCGCCGCGGTCTTCCTGGAGCCGGTGCAGAACGCGGGCGGCTGCTTCCCGCCCCCGCCCGGCTACTTCCAGCGGGTCCGCGAGATCTGCGACCAGTACGACGTGCTGCTCGTCTCGGACGAGGTCATCTGCGCCTTCGGCCGCCTGGGCACGACGTTCGCCTGCGACAAGTTCGGCTACGTCCCGGACATGATCACCTGCGCCAAGGGCATGACCTCGGGCTACTCCCCGATCGGCGCCTGCATCGTCTCCGACCGCCTGGCCGAGCCGTTCTACAAGGGCGACAACACCTTCCTGCACGGCTACACCTTCGGCGGCCACCCGGTCTCCGCGGCGGTCGGCCTCGCCAACCTCGACCTGTTCGAGCGCGAGGGCCTCAACCAGCACGTCCTCGACAACGAGGGCGCCTTCCGCGCCACGCTGGAGAAGCTGCACGACCTGCCGATCGTCGGCGACGTCCGCGGCAACGGCTACTTCTACGGCATCGAGCTGGTGAAGGACAAGGCCACCAAGGAGTCCTTCAACGACGAGGAGACCGAGCGCGTCCTGTACGGCTTCCTGTCGAAGGCGCTCTTCGAGAACGGCCTCTACTGCCGTGCCGACGACCGCGGCGACCCGGTCATCCAGCTCGCCCCGCCGCTGATCTCGAACCAGGACACCTTCGACGAGATCGAGCAGATCCTGCGCGCGACGCTGACGGAGGCGTGGACGAAGCTCTGACCCTCCCCGGCGGCCTTCGGTCCTTCCGGAAACTCTCCGGAATCCCCCTCCGGAGGGATCGTCGTTCTGCATGATCAACACCGGCCCCGGTGCCGTCCGTTCGAGTGAGAAACGGCGGCCCGGGGCCGCGTGCTGTCCGGCCCTCCCACACCGACTGCCTAGCGTGCCGAGTGACCGATCGGCCCTGTCTTCGTTCCCCCGCACGGGGGACCACGGCAGGGAAAACGGATCAGAACGAGGTGTACGCGCATGGAGGCCCCGCCCGACAACGATGTGCTCTGGGCCCGCGCCCTGCACTTCACCCACCCCGACGGCTCGCCCGCGCTCGGCGGGGTCTCGCTCGGGATCCGCGAGGGCGAGATCCTCGCCGTCAGCGGCCCGCGCGGCAGCGGCAAGACCACGCTCCTGCGGTGTCTGTCCGGCCAGGTGCCCGCGCAGCGCGGTGAGGTCTGGTTCAACAGCGCGCCCGTGCACACCCTGGGCCCCGTCGCCCGGGAGCGGCTGCGCCGCGACCGGTTCGGCTGGATCGACCCGGAGCCGGTGCTCGTCCCCGAGCTGAACGTGTGGGAGAACGCCGCCCTGCCCCTGATGCTGCGCGGCACCGGCCGGCGGCGGGCCAAGACGGCGGCCCTGGAGTGGCTGGAGCGCCTCGACATCGGCGAGAGCGCCCGCCGACGGCCGCACGAGCTGACCCAGGCCCAGCGCCAGCGCGTCTGCATCGCCCGCGCCCTGGCCCCGGCCCCGACCGTGCTGTTCGCCGACGAGCCGACGGCGCCGCTGCACCGCGCCGACCGCGCCCACGTACTGCGCACCCTCACCACGGCGGCCCGCTCGCACGGCATCACCGTCGTCCTCGCCACCCACGACACGGAGACCGCGGCGCTCGCGGACCGCACGGTGGCGCTGCTGGACGGACGGCGCGTGCACACGGTCCACCTGCCGCCGATGGCCGAGGCGGAAGGCCGGGCCGCGTGCTCGCTCTCCGTCTGACCCGCCGCTCCCGTCCCGCCGTACAGCTGCGCCGCCTGCTGGTGGCCGCGGCCTCGGCGGGCACGGGCTTCCTGCTGCTGTGCGCCCTGGGCCACGCCATGACCCATCCCGACACCCCGGGCTCGTCCGCCCTGCGCCTGGTCTGGTGCGCGGCGCCGCTGGCCGCGACGGTGTACTTCGCCGTGGCCGTGGCCCGCACCGACCCGGGCACCCGCCCCCGCCCGGGGCTGGCGGCGATCGGTCTGGGCCCGCTGCGCCTGATGGCCGTCTCGGCCGCCACCACGGCACTGTCGACCCTGCTCGGCTCGATGCTGGCGCTGCTCTTCTTCCTCCATCTGCGCGGGGACCTGACCGGCATGCCGTTCGACGGGGCGGCGGAGGAGTTCCTCGCCGCGTCGCAGCCGCTGCCTCTGCCCGCGGCCCTGACCCTGCTGGCCCTGGTCCCGGCGGCTGCCTCCCTGTCGGTCGCCCTGGCCACGCGGCCGCGCGAGACCCGCCCGGCGCGAGCGGCGGGCCCCCGCCCCCTCGGCTTCGGCACCCGCGGCGCGACGGGGACACGGGACACGTTCGGCGCGTACGGACGCTTCGGCTCCCGCCTGGTCAGCCGAACCCCGGCACCGGCCGACGCCCCTTCGGCGGCAGGACCGGCCGGTTCCCACCCCGCGGACCACGGCACGCCGTACGACACGAGCGGGCTCGCAC
>NZ_JBEZNL010000017.1:68778-163327 GCF_040653275.1 Streptomyces sp. NPDC048002
CACCCCGGCGACACCCCACCGAACAGCGCGAGCGGACTCCACCCGGACAACGGCTCGCCCTACGGCGGGAGCCGAACCCCGCACCCCGGCGACACCCCACCGAACAGCGCGAGCGGACTCCACCCGGACAACGGCTCGCCCTACGGCGGGAGCCGAACCCCGCACCCCGGCGACACCTCGCCGAACGGCGCGAGCGGCTTCCCGCACCCCGGCGACACCTCGCCGAACGGCCCGACCGGCTTCCCGCACGGCGGCGACGGCTCGCCGACCCGGGCAAGCGGACTCGCGCACCCGGACGAGGACACCCCGTACGGCGGGAGCGGGCTCCCGAACCCGGGTGGCGGCTCGCCGCAGTCGCGCCCCGGTTCCCCCGCCGCCCGTAACGGCGCCGCCGACGCCCGCTCCCCCTACGCCTCGGACACGCGGACCCGGAGCGGATCCGGAGGACCCCGTACGAGCGCGGACGCCCCCGCGCCGACGGCCACCCCGCCCGGCCTGCCCTGGGGCGTCGCCGTCCTGGCCGCGGGCCTCGCGGTGGAGGCGTACGCGAGCACCGCCGGTACCCGGGCCGCCGCCATGCCCAGCGGGCTGCCCACCGGGCCCGCCGCCGTCCTCGTCGGCTGGGCGCTCACCGCCTTCGGGCTGGCCCTCGCCGGCCCCGGCCTGACCCACCTGTGCGGCCGGCTCCTCCAGGCCGTCCGCCCGGGCGCGATGCGGCTGCTGGCCGGGCGGATCCTGATGCAGGAGGCGACCCGCATCGGCCGTCCCCTCGGCATCGTGTGCGCCGTGGCCTCGGCCGGGTACGCCATGGCCGTGCTCAACGACCCGTCCGCCGGAGGCCGCGACCTCGGCCCCCTGACCACCCTCGGCGCCACGGTCGTCACGGGCTGCGCCGTCGCCACCCTGCTGACCGCGGCCGTGGAGGCCCGGCAGGCCCGCGCCGACACCACGGCCGCCCTGCTCCGCCTGGGCGCCCCGCCCACGGTGCTGCGCGGCGCCGCCGCCCTGCGCGCGGCCGCCCTGCTGGCCGTGTTCGGCCCGCTGACGCTGATCGTCGCCGAGCTGGCGGCGCTGCCGCTGGCCCGGTGATCGGCCCGGTGATCGGCCCGGTGATCGGCCCGGGAGATCCGCGGAGAAAAAGTCACCGAGCGCCGATGAGTTCCGCCGGAGCCCCCGGTCTACCCCAGCGAACCGACCGACCCCGATGGGAGAGACCCTGATGTACCAGCAGATGATCTTCGTGAACCTGCCCGTCTCCGACCTCGACGCCTCGAAGAAGTTCTTCACGGAGCTGGGCTACTCGCTCAACCCCCAGTTCAGTGACGAGAACGCGGCGAGTGTCGTGATCAGCGACACGATCGTGGCGATGCTCCTCACCAAGCCCTTCTACGCGACCTTCACCGACAAGGAGATCGCGGACCCCACCAAGACCAGCGAGGTCCTGATCTGCCTGAGCGCGGAGAGCCGCGAGAAGGTCGACGAGCTGGTCGAGAAGGCCGTGGCCGCCGGTGGCACCGCCTCGGAACGGGTCCAGGACATGGGCTTCATGTACGGCCGCGGCTTCGACGACATCGACGGCCACGGCTGGGAGGTCGTGTGGATGGACCCGGCGGCCGTCGAGGGCTGACCAACCGCCGCACCGGGGACGGACCTAGCATGGGCGGGTGCAGACGATGCCCGCCCATGCGGCCCACCACGACGACCGTGAGATAGAGACCCTCCAGGAGTTCGACGCCACCGTCTCCTCGCGTGGCACGCTCGCCGGATTCCGCCTCCAGGCCGTCGATCTGACGGACCGTACGCGTGAACTGCTCGGTACCGACACGGCGGGCGCCGTCTTCCTCGGTTGCCCGATGCGCGAGAACGCGGCGGCGAAGGTCCGCGCGGACGGCGCGATGGTCTTCCCGCCGGTCCCCGGACTCCCCTTCGACCCGTACCGCGGCCTGCTCTACACCCCGGACGAACTCTTCGCCGACCTGGGCAAGGGCTACGAGCGGACACCCGACGCCCTCACCTACGCCTGGTTCCAGGAGACCAAGGCGGACGGCGACATCCTCGGCTCGATGCTCCGCTCCGTCCACGACGACGCCGTCTCGGACGCGCTCGACGAACTCCTGCGCGGCGCACGCGTGGTGGGCGTGATGGGCGGACACGCCATGGCCCGCGGCACCGACGCGTTCGCGGCCGCGGCACGCCTCGGCCGGGAACTGGCCCGTTCCGGGTACACCGTCGCCACCGGCGGCGGACCCGGCGCGATGGAGGCGGCGAACCTCGGCGCGTACGCGGCCCCCCTGGCGGATTCGACGCTCGGCGAGGCGCTGCGCATCCTCGCCAAGGGACCCGGCTTCACCCCGTCGATCACCTCCTGGGCGTCGGCCTCGTTCGAGGTGCGCGACCGCTGGCCGGGCGGCGGCGACTCGGTCGGCATCCCCACCTGGTTCTACGGACACGAGCCGCCGAACGCCTTCGCCTCGCACATCGCCAAGTACTTCGCCAACGCCACCCGCGAGGACGGCCTGCTGGCCCGCTCCAACGCCGGTGTGGTCTTCCTGCCGGGCGCCGCCGGCACCGTGCAGGAGATCTTCGACAACGCGACGCCGAACTACTACGAGTCCCGGGGCGAACCCACGCCGATGGTGCTGGTGGACCGGGAGCACTGGACGGAGCGGCTGCCGGCCTGGCCGCTGCTGAAGTCACTCGCGCGCGAACGGTCGATGGAGTCCCGAATCGCCCTGGTCGACCGGATCGAGGAGGCCCCGGAGGCATTGAAACGTCTCGGGGGTTAATAAGAGGGCAAAGCCAAGGCCCAGGTCCCGCATATGCGTTGACACTACTTACGCGGCACTTATAAACCTGTGAGCCTCTTGGGAGTGGAGATGCCCCCGCGTCGCCGCTCCCTCAACCCCCCGCATACACGCACCAAGTGAAGGACCAACGTGGCAGTCCTGTCAGCTTCCCTCATATCCCGCCGTACCGTCGCCCGCTCCGTGCGCGCGCTCGGTATCGCCTCCGCAACGGCCGCGCTCGTGCTCGGTGTCGGCGGCAACGCGTTCGCGTGCGACATCAAAGACTTCTCCGCCGAGGCCAAGTGCGACGGCGACAACGGTGTCATCACGGTGACCGACGTGGACCCCTCGGGTGTCCCGGCCACCGTCACCGTCTACCTGCAGAACAACGGCGCCGACCTGAAGAAGGTCGGCGAGCAGGTCGTGGAGGGCTCGCGCGAGGGCGTCACCATCACCTTCGCCGAGGACTGGAAGCCGGACGCCGAGTACCGCATCCACGTCAAGGCCGCCAACCTGGTCGACGAGGACATCGAGCCGAACCTCACGACCCCGTCCACCGCCTGCGAGAAGGACGACACGCCGGCCCCGTCGGACAGCCCCACCCCGACCCCGACCCCGTCGGACTCCGCCTCCACCCCGGCCGAGGAGACCCCGGCCCCGTCCCCCTCCGAGGGCGACAGCACCGCTCCCGCGGACACCTCCAGCAACGCCCCGTCCCCGGCCGGTGAGTCCAACCTCGCCGAGACCGGCGCCGACTCCAACACCCCGCTGATCGCGGGCATCGCCGTCGCGCTGGTCGCGATCGGCGGCGGCGCGGTCTTCTTCGGCCTGCGCCGGCGCGGCGCGAGCAGCGACCGCTGACGTCTCACGCCCCGGGGCGGGCCGCCTTCCCTCACCCGAAGGTGGCCCGCTCCAGCCAGTACTCCAGCAGTTCCCGCTCGCCGAGCACCTCCAACCCGCCTCCGTCGAGGGGCCGTCGACGGTAGAAGGCGAGCAACACCTCGGTGAGCGGGCCGCGCAGCGCGACCGTCGCCTTCTCGTGGCCGCGCCGCCACACGACGCCGTCCCCGCCCAACTCGATGAGCCACTCGGCCTCTTCGGACGCACCCGTGGCGTGCAGGTGGATACTGCCGGTCCGGCGGTTCAGTTCCACGGCCTCGGGGTCCCCGGTGCGCTGGGCCCAGGCGACGATCTCCAGCCACTCGTCGATCGCGTCGGCCGCCACCTCCGGCGCCACCTCGTAGGGCAGCCCCGCGGCGAGTGTGGCGTCCGCCCGGTGCACGGCCAGCTCATGGGTCATGCGGCGGGCCCAGAACCCGGCGTCGCAGACCCCGGCCCACCCCCATACGGCGGCGTCCGGTCCGGCCTCCCGCAGTGCCCCGGCGAGCAGTTCACCGCTCTCGGCCAGCCAGGCGTCCAGCGCGGCGGCGTCGCCCTCGCCGTCCGGTCCCGCGACCGACGGGACCCGCTCCTCCGGGATCTCCTCGGCCGCCCGGGTCCGCACCATCAGGGCGGCCCAGCGCAGGGCGCCACCGGTGTGCCGTACGAGCTGTTCCAGGGTCCAGTCCGGGCAGGTGGGCACCGTGGCCGCGAGGTCGGCGCCGGAGGTGACCACAGCCCTCAACTGCCGTACCTGGTCGAGGATCTCCGCGCAGTACCGGTCGTGTGCGAGTGACGTCATGGACCGCACCCTAGGCACGGACCTACGCGTCGAGCACCACGATTTCCGCCGGGTCGAACTCCACGCCGACCTCGTCGCCGACCTCCGGAGCGCTGCGCAGGGCGCACGCGGCCTCCAGCCGGGGCGCGTCCTCGGGCTGGAGGTGGACGGCGACATGGGTGCCCCTGAAGGTGCGGGCGGCCACCGTGCAGCGCAGGCCCTGGTCGACGTCCGTGAGCCGGACCCCGGCCGGCCGGACCAGGAGCGTGCCGCTTCCCCCGGGCGTGCCCTCGGGCACCGGGAGCTTGCCCCACGGGGTGGCCGCGGCCTGCCCGGCGACGGTCGCCTGCACCACGTTGTCGAAGCCGAGGAAGCGGGCCACGAACGCGTCGGCGGGCCGCTGCCACACCTCCAGGGGCGAGCCGGTCTGGGCGATCCGACCGTCCCGCATCACCACGACCCGGTCGGCGAGCGCGAACGCCTCGCCCTGGTCGTGCGTCACGGCCAGCACGGTCGTGCCCAACTCGCTGAACAGCTCACGCAGTTCGATGACCAGCCGCTCCCGCAGCGAACGGTCGAGCTGCCCGAGCGGCTCGTCGAGCATCAGCAGCCGCGGCCGGGGCGCCAGCGCACGGGCCAGCGCCACTCGCTGCTGCTCCCCGCCGGAGAGCGCGGCGACGGCCCGGCGGGCGGCGCCGGGCAGTCCGACCAGTTCCAGCAACTCCGTGACACGGTCGGCCTGCTGCCGCTTCGACGCACCGTGCATGCGCAGCCCGAAGGCGACGTTGCCGCCCACGTCCCGCTGCGGGAAGAGCTGGTGGTCCTGGAACATCAGCCCGACGCCCCGCCGGTGCGCGGGGACGCCGGCCTGGTCGCGTCCGTCCAGCGACACCCGTCCGGCGTCCAGGGGCTGGAGTCCGGCGACCGCGCGCAGCAGCGTGGACTTGCCGCTGCCGCTGGGTCCGAGGACGCAGACCACCTCGTGCTCGGCCACCGACAGGTCCACGGTGTCGAGGACCGTCCGTCCGCCGAACCGCACGGTCGCGTTCTCCAGGCTCAGCAGCATCAGAACTCCCCCGTCCGGTCGGTCCGCAGCCGCTCCAGCACCAGCAGCGACACGGCGCACACCACCATCAGAATCGTCGAAAGGGCCATCGCCTGGCCGTAGTTGAGCTGTCCGGCGCGGCCGAGCAGCTTGGCCACCGCGACCGGCAGGGTCGGGTTGTCCGGCCGGGCGATGAACACGGTCGCCCCGAACTCCCCGAGCGAGACCGCGAAGGCGAACCCGGCGGCGATCAGCAGCGCCCGCCGCACCATCGGCAGGTCCACCTCCCGCCACACCCGCCAGGGCGAGGCCCCGAGCACCGCCGCCCCCTCCCGCAGCCGGTGGTCCACGGCCCGCAGCACCGGCAGCATGGTCCGTACCACGAAGGGGACGCCGACCAGTGCCTGGGCCAGCGGCACCAGGATCCAGCTGGCCCGCAGATCCAGCGGCGGCTCGTCCAGGGCGATCAGGAACCCGAAGCCGACGGTGACGGCGGACACCCCGAGCGGCAGCATCAGCAGCGCGTCGAAGCCGCGTACGAACCGGCCCGCGTCGCGCCGGGTGAGCGCGGCGGCGGCGAGCGCGCCGATCAGCACCGCGATGACGGTGGCGACGGCGGCGTAGGACAGGGAGTTGCCGATCGCGTCGATCGGCGGGACCAGGAAGACCCCGCCGTCGGGCGAGGCGAGCGCCCGGTAGTAGGCGAAGTCCGGTGCGTCCAGGGAGCGCTGCACCAGCACGCCGAGCGGCAGCAGGATCAGGACGGCGACGGTGGCGAGGACACCGGCGAGCAGCGCCCACTGCGCGGCCCCGCGCGGGCGGCGCGCGGTCAGCGAGGCGTCCACCAGGCGCAGGGCGCTCTCCCGCCGCCGTACGGTCCAGGCGTGCAGGGCGAGGATCGCGCCGACGGCCGCGAACTGCACGGCGGTGAGGACGGCGGCCGTGGACAGATCGAAGATCTCGGATGTCTGGCGGTAGATCTCCACTTCGAGGGTGGAGAAGGTGGGTCCGCCGAGGATCTGCACGACGCCGAACGAGGTGAAGGTGAACAGGAAGACCATCAGGGTGGCGGCGGCCACCGCCGGTCCCAGGGCCGGCAGCGTGATCCGCCGCCATGCGGTGAGGCGGGACGCCCCGAGCACGCGGGCCGCCTCCTCCTGCCGCGGATCGAGCTGCGCCCAGAGCCCGCCGACGGTGCGCACGACGACCGCGTAGTTGAAGAAGACGTGCGCCAGCAGGATGGCCCACACGGTGGTGTCCAGCCGTACGCCCCACAGCCCGTCGAGCAGGCCGCCGCGCCCGACCAGGGCCAGGAAGGCGGTCCCGACGACGACGGTGGGCAGCACGAACGGCACGGTCACCACGGCCCGCAGGACCTGCTTGCCGGGGAAGTCCAGGCGTGCGAAGACGTACGCGCCGGGCAGCGCGACCAGCAGGGTCAGCGCGGTGGAGGCGAGCGCCTGCCAGGTGGTGAACCACAGCACGTGCCGGATGTCCGGCTGGGCCACGACCTCCCAGAGCCGGTCGAAGTGCCAGACCCCGTCGGCGTGCAGACCGCGCGCGACGATCGCGGCGACGGGGTAGGCGAAGAAGACGCCGAAGAACCCGACGGGCAGGACCAGCAGGCCCAGCCGCGCCGCGCGCCCGGTCCGGCCGGTTACTTCAGTACGAGCGAGGTCCACGACTTGACCCACTCGTCGCGGTGTTCGGCGATCTGCTCCGGCGCCATGGTCCGCGGGTCCTTGGCCGCGGGCCCGAACTCGGTGAACTCCGCGGGCACGGACGCCGCCTCGACCACCGGGTAGACGAACATGTTCAGCGGCATGTCCTCCTGGAACCTCTTGCTGATCAGGAAGTCGATCAGGGCCTTGCCGCCCTCGCTGTTCTTCGCGTTGCTCAGCAGGCCCGCGAACTCGATCTGCCGGAAGCAGGTGCCCTCGGCGACCCCGGTGGGGGCGGTCTCCGGCTTCGGGTCGCCGTAGATCACCTCGGCGGGCGGGGAGGAGGCGTAGGAGACGACGAGCGGCCGGTCGGCCTTGGCCGCCTTGCCTCCGGCCGAGCCGGAGAACTCCTCGTTGTAGGCCTGCTCCCAGCCGTCGACGACCTTCACACCGTTGGCCTTGAGCTTCTTCCAGTAGTCCTGCCAGCCGTCGTCGCCGTACTCGGCGGCGGTGCCGAGCAGGAAGCCGAGGCCGGGCGAGGAGGTGGAGGCGTTCTCGGTGACCAGGAGGTCCTTGTAGGCGGGCTCGACCAGGTCGTCCAGGGACGACGGCGGCTCAAGACCCTTCTCCTCGAAGTACGCCTTGTCGTAGTTGACGCAGATGTCGCCGTGGTCGACGGGCGTGACCCGGTGCTTCTCCGCGTCGAGCTGGAAGGTGGCGTCGATCTGCTCCAGCCCCTTCGCCTCGTAGGACTGGAACAGCCCGTTGTCGAGGGCACGGGAGAGCAGGGTGTTGTCGACACCGAAGAAGACGTCGCCCTGCGGGTTGTCCTTGGTCAGGATCGCCTTGTTGACGGCCTGCCCGGCGTCGCCGTCCTCCAGGACCTTGACCTGGTACCCGGAGCTCTTCTCGAACGCGGCGAGGACGTCCTTGGAGACGGCCCACGAGTTGTGGCTGACGAGGGTGACGGTCTTGCCGCCGGAACCGGAACCGGACGACGCGCCGTCGTCGGAGGACCCGCACGCGGAGAGCGTGACGAGCCCGAGACCGGCGGCCATGACGGTGGCCGTGGCCTTCTTGGTGATGCTCACTGATTCCTCCTGGAGTGGACCAGGAAGAGACGCGGCCCTGCCCGGACAAGCCCCGGGCAGGGCGCAACAGCTCGAGTGACGACCGATCTCCCTACCCAGAATGACCTGGGCCAGGTTCAGAGGGTCTGCGGCCCGTGCCGCACTCTCAGCGCTGTGGCGCTCCCCTGTCGGAATATGAAGATGTCCGTACGACGATCAGACTACCGCTCGGTGGCCGCGAGCTGACCACACGCCCCGTCGATCTCCTGACCTCGGGTGTCCCGGACGGTCACCGGCACCCCGTGGGCCGCGATGGCCTCCACGAACGCCTTCTCGTCCTCGGGCCGCGAGGCGGTCCACTTGGACCCGGGGGTCGGGTTCAGCGGAATGAGATTGACGTGCACGGGCTTGCCCTTGAGGAGCCGCCCGAGGCGGTCACCGCGCCACGCCTGGTCGTTGATGTCCCGGATGAGCGCGTACTCGATGGAGAGCCGGCGCCCGGACTTCGCGGAGTACTCGAAGCCCGCGTCGAGGACCTCGCGCACCTTCCACCGCGTGTTCACGGGGACGAGGGTGTCGCGCAGCTCGTCGTCGGGGGCGTGCAGCGAGATGGCCAGCCGGCACTTGAAGCCCTCGTCGGAGAACCGGTGGATGGCCGGCACCAGACCCACCGTGGAGACGGTGATCCCGCGCTGCGACAGCCCCAGCCCGTCGGGCTCGGGGTCGGTGAGCCGCCGGATGGAGCCCACGACCCGGTTGTAGTTGGCGAGCGGCTCGCCCATCCCCATGAAGACGATGTTGGACAGCCGCGCGGGCCCGCCGGGCACCTCGCCGTCCCGCAGCGCCCGCATCCCGTCCACGATCTGGTGCACGATCTCGGCGGTCGACAGGTTCCGGTCCAGCCCCGCCTGCCCGGTCGCGCAGAACGGGCAGTTCATCCCGCACCCGGCCTGCGAACTGATGCACATGGTCACCCGGTCCGGGTAGCGCATCAGCACGGACTCGACGAGCGTGCCGTCGAACAGCCGCCACAGGGTCTTGCGGGTGGTCCCCTGGTCGGTCGCCAGATGCCGCACGACCGTCATCAGCTCGGGGAACAGCTCCTCGCGCAGCTTGGCCCGGGATCCCGCGGGGATGTCCGTCCACTGCTCGGGGTCGTGCGTGTACCGCGCGAAGTAGTGCTGCGAGAGCTGCTTGGCACGGAACGGCTTCTCCCCGGCCGCCGCGACGACGTCCTTCCGCTCGGCGGGCGAGAGATCAGCGAGATGCCGCGGCGGCTTCTTGGCTCCGCGGGGGGCTACGAATGTGAGTTCTCCGGGCTTAGGCATGGCCATACCAGTGTCGCAGATCGATACCGGTGTCCGGCCCCTCAGCACCGGCACCACCCCAACCCCCTCCGACCTGCACAGACACACCACACAGTGGGCCATGGCACCACACGAACGCCCGCGCACGCCAAAAGCGACTCCACGCGGCGCCACACGTGCGCCATCATGGCACCACTACGGCGCACCCTGGTCCCCTCGGGACAGGCGGCGCCTCGGGGAGCGGGATGCGAAGGGGTGGGGCGGGTCATGGAGACAGCGACAGTGGAGAGCCGGACGCAGGGGGCACCCGGCGCCTTCGCCGCCTTCGCGCGCTTCGTGGTCTGCGGCGGCGGCACCGGGATCGCCGCGAGCTTCGCCGTGGCGGGGCTGGCCGCCTGGCTCCCCTGGGCCCTGGCCAACGCCCTGGTCACCGTGGTGTCCACGCTTCTCGCCACCGAGCTGCACGCACGCTTCACCTTCGGCGCGGGCGGCCGGGCGACCTGGCGGCAGCACACCCAGTCGGCGGGGTCCGCGGCGGCCGCGTACGCGGTGACGTGCCTGGCGATGCTGCTGCTCCAGCAGCTGGTGGCGGCACCCGGCGCGGTGCTGGAGCAGGCGGTCTACCTGTCCGCCTCCGCGCTCGCCGGTGTCGCGCGCTTCGTGATGCTGCGGATGGTCGTCTTCGCTCGCGGCCGTGCGAAGGTGCCGGACGGCGTGCGCGCGGCGGGTTGCCTGCCGCGGACCGCCGACCGGGCGGCCCTGTGCCGCGCGGCGTGAACGCCTCCGCCCGGTGAGCCGCCCGGCGCGCCCCGGGCGGCGAAAAAGGAGGAGCCCCCGCCGAAGCGGGGGCTCCTCACAGCGCGTGGCGCGTCGGTCAGCCGGAGCCGACGAACAGGACCAGCAGCAGCCAGACGACCGGCGCGGTCGGCAGCAGCGAGTCCAGCCGGTCCATGATGCCGCCGTGCCCCGGCAGCAGCGTGCCCATGTCCTTGATGCCGAGGTCCCGCTTGATCATCGACTCGCCGAGGTCGCCCAGCGTGGCGCTCGCGGCGACCGCGAGACCCAGCAGGAGACCCTGCCACCAGGTGCCGTCGTCGATCAGGAACTGCATGCACAGCGCGCCCGCCACCATCGCGAAGCTCACCGCGCCGAGCAGGCCCTCGCGGGTCTTCCCGGGGCTGATGCGGGGAGCCAGCTTGTGCTTGCCGAAGCGCCAGCCGACGGCGTACGCGCCGGTGTCGCTGACGACGGTCAGCAGCAGGAACGTCAGCACCCGCCAGGCACCGTCGTCGGCGGTCAGCATCATCGCGACGAAGGTCGCCAGGAACGGGACGTAGAACGCCGCGAAGACGCCCGCCGTCACGTCCTTGAGGTAACCCTCGGGCGGTTCGGTCATCCGCCAGACCAGGACGGCCAGCGCGGTCAGGGCCATCGCCACCCAGGCGCCCTCGGCGCCGCGGACGTACCCGGCGACGACCATGGCCGCGCCGCCGACCGCGAGCGGCACGAGCGGCGCCCGGATGCCCTTGCGCTCCTCCAGCCGCTTGGTCAGCTCCCACAGACCGACGACGACGGCGACGGCGACGACACCGACGAACACGGCCTTGACGACGAACAGCGAGGCGACGATGACCGCCCCGAGGCCGACGCCGACCCCTATGGCCGCACCCAGGTCGCGCCCCGCGCTCTTCTTCTGCGGCGGGGGCGCCGGCTGCGGGGCGTCGTGCATGGGCTCCGGATTCTGCGGCGCGGTCCCGTAGGTGTGCGCCTGCGGCGTCTGGTCGCGGAACAAGGGACCGCCCAGTCGGGCGGCCCCCCGGTCGTCATCCTGGTCGTCGCCGTAGAAAGGTGCGGCGGGTCCGTCGGGCACGATGGGCATGGGGCGAGTGTGCTGCGCCTCAGGCGCATCGTACGTGGGACCCGCCGGGGCAGCCCCCTGGACAGGCCCCTGGTCGGTCGGCCCCCAGTACCCGGCTTGCGGCGGCGCCCCCCAGGAAGAGTCGTTCATCAGACCTCGAGCAGCTCCGCTTCCTTGTGCTTCAGGAGCTCGTCCACCTGGGCGACGTACTTCGCGGTGGTGTCGTCGAGCTCCTTCTCCGCACGGCGGCCCTCGTCCTCACCGACCTCGCCGTCCTTGATCAGCTTGTCGATGGCGTCCTTGGCCTTGCGGCGCACGGAGCGGATGGACACCTTGGCGTCCTCGGCCTTGCCCTTGGCGACCTTGATGTAGTCGCGGCGGCGCTCCTCGGTCAGCTCGGGGAACACCACACGGATGATGTTGCCGTCGTTGCTCGGGTTGACGCCCAGGTCGGAGTCGCGGATGGCCTGCTCGATGTTGCGCAGCGCGCTCTTGTCGAACGGGGTCACGACCGCCATGCGCGGCTCCGGCACGGAGAACGAAGCCAGCTGGTTGATCGGCGTCGCCGCGCCGTAGTAGTCGGCCACGATCTTGTTGAACATCGCCGGGTGCGCACGGCCGGTGCGGATCGCGGCGAAGTCCTCCTTGGCGACCACGACGGCCTTCTCCATCTTCTCCTCGGCCTCGAGGAGGGTCTCTTCGATCACCACTTGCTCCTGCGTGTCTTGAGTAGGCCCGGCTGCGGTACCTGTGCGGTGGCGGCGGCCGGCTGCGTCGCGTCTTCTTCCTGCACGGTTCCCGACCGCCAGGACATTGTCCATCCCCCGGTCAGGGTCCGTAGGTGTTGCCTGTCAGTCCCGGCTGTCCTGGTCACCCACAAGCGTGCCGATCTTCTCACCCTTGACGGCGCGGG
Organism: Streptomyces sp. NPDC048002; assembly: GCF_040653275.1. Lineage (NCBI taxonomy): Bacteria > Bacillati > Actinomycetota > Actinomycetes > Kitasatosporales > Streptomycetaceae > Streptomyces > Streptomyces sp. NPDC048002. Next base: position 81,079 of record NZ_JBEZNL010000017.1, read on the forward strand.
CGATATTGCCCTCCGCCAGAAGCTCGAACACCAGGATCGGAAGCTTGTTGTCGCGGCACAGCGTGATGGCGGTGGCGTCGGCGACCTTGAGGTCCCGGGTGATCACCTCGCCGTAGCCGAGGGAGTCGAACCTGACCGCGTCCGGGTTGGCCTTCGGGTCGGAGTCGTAGACCCCGTCCACGCCGTTCTTGCCCATCAGCAGCGCCTCGGCGTCGATCTCCAGGGCGCGCTGGGCGGCGGTGGTGTCGGTGGAGAAGTACGGCATGCCCATACCGGCGCCGAAGATGACCACGCGGCCCTTCTCCAGGTGGCGCACGGCGCGCAGCGGGATGTACGGCTCCGCGACCTGGCCCATGGTGATGGCGGTCTGGACGCGGCTGTCGATGCCCTCCTTCTCCAGGAAGTCCTGGAGGGCGAGGCAGTTCATCACCGTGCCGAGCATGCCCATGTAGTCCGAGCGGGCGCGGTCCATGCCGCGCTGCTGGAGTTCCGCGCCGCGGAAGAAGTTGCCGCCGCCGATGACGACGGCGATCTGGGCTCCGTCGCGCACGACCGCGGCGATCTCACGGGCGATCTTGTGCACCACATCGGGGTCCACACCCAGGCCCCCGCCGCCGGAGAAGGCCTCTCCGGACAGCTTCAGCATGTACCGGCCGCGTACTTTGCCGTCGTCGCTCTTCTGGGGCTTGGTGGTCATGGAGATCCCGCCTCTTTCACGTGGTGCACATACGAAGAAGGCCATTGCCGGTGGGGTGTTCGCATCCCATGCGCGGCAATGGCCTCCTCGTCAGATCTGCTGTCGTCCGTCACCCGGGTGACGGCGTACGCGGACGACTGCTGTCGACCCTATCGGGGTCGCGCGTCGGTCGCGGTACGGACTCAGATGCCGACCTTGATGCGCGTGAAGCGCTTCAGGGTGACACCGGCCTCTGCCAGGACCTTCTCGACGGACTTCTTGTTGTCGAGGGCGTAGGGCTGACCGAGCAGGGTGGCGTCCTTGAAGAAGCCGTTGAGGCGACCCTCGACGATCTTCGCCAGGGCGGCCTCGGGCTTGCCCTCGGCGCGGGTGGTCTCCTCGGCGACGCGGCGCTCGGTCTCGATGACCTCGGCCGGCACGTCCTCCTTGGCCAGGTACTTCGGCGCGAAGGCGGCGATGTGCTGGGCAACGCCCTTGGCCAGGTCGGCGTCGGCCTTGTCCAGCTCGACCAGGACACCGATCTGCGGGGGCAGGTCGGGCATGGTGCGGTGCATGTAGGCGAAGACGAAGCCGTCGGCGAACTGCGCGAAGCGGTCGAGGACGATCTTCTCGCCGAGGTTGGCGTTGGCCTCGTCGACGAAGGCCTGCACGGTCTTGCCGGCCTCGATCTCGGAGGAGAGCAGCGCCTCAAGGTCGGCCGGGGCGGTGGCGGCGACGTGCTGGGCGATCTGGTGGGCGACGGCCTGGAACTTCTCGCCCTTGGCGACGAAGTCCGTCTCGCACTTCAGCTCGACCAGGACACCGGAGGTGTTGTCGTCGGCGATGAGGGAGACCACGGCGCCGTTCTCGGCGGAGCGGCCCTCGCGCTTGGCGACGCCCTTCTGGCCCTTGATACGGAGCGCCTCGACGGCCTTGTCGACGTTGCCTTCGGCCTCGTCCAGCGCCTTCTTGCAGTCCATCATGCCGGCGCCCGTGAGCTCACGGAGCTTCTTGACGTCGGCGGCGGTGTAGTTCGCCATGATTCCTGGAATCTCTCTCGAAGTCTGAAGATCTACGGGCCAAACGGCGGGGGCTGGTCGGCCCCCGCCGTCAGAAGACCCGAAGGGGTGAGGGGTCAGGCCTGCTCGGCCTCGGCGGCGGGAGCCTCGGCAGCGGGGGCCTCGGCAGCGGCGTCGGCGGCGGGCGCCTCAGCCTCGGCGGCGGCGGGCGCCTCGGCGGCCGGGGCCTCCTCGGCCTTCTTCTCGCCCTCGAGCAGGTCGCGCTCCCACGCGGCGAGCGGCTCGCCCGCGCCCTTGTCACCCTTGTCGCCGGTGGCGACGCCGGAACGGGCGATGAGGCCCTCGGCGACGGCGTCGGCGATCACACGGGTGAGCAGGGTGACGGAGCGGATCGCGTCGTCGTTGCCCGGGATCTTGTAGTCGACCTCGTCGGGGTCGCAGTTGGTGTCGAGGATGGCGACGACCGGGATGTTGAGCTTCCGGGCCTCGCCGACCGCGATGTGCTCCTTCTTGGTGTCCACGATCCAGACGGCGCTGGGCACCTTGGACATCTCGCGGATACCACCGAGGGTCTTCTCCAGCTTGGCCTTCTCACGCGAGAGGACCAGGAGCTCCTTCTTGGTCAGACCCGAAGCGGCGACGTCCTCGAAGTCGATCTGCTCAAGCTCCTTGAGGCGCTGCAGACGCTTGTAGACGGTGGAGAAGTTGGTGAGCATGCCGCCCAGCCAGCGCTGGTTGACGTAGGGCATGCCGACGCGGGTGGCCTGCTCGGCGATGGCCTCCTGCGCCTGCTTCTTCGTGCCGACGAACATGACCGTGCCGCCGTGGGCGACGGTCTCCTTGACGAACTCGTAGGCGCGGTCGATGTACGACAGCGACTGGAGCAGGTCGATGATGTAGATGCCGTTGCGCTCGGTGAAGATGAAGCGCTTCATCTTCGGGTTCCAGCGACGGGTCTGGTGACCGAAGTGGACGCCGCTCTCCAGCAGCTCCCGCATCGTGACGACGGCCATGGCCGTATCTCCTTGATTTTCTCGGTTGTGCCGCGGGTGCCGGACGGCTCCCGCGCCTGACGCCCACATGCGCCGTGCCACGAAGGACCGAGGAGCGCTGACACAGGTCGTTGAACCGACCCGATGCCGGGGCGTGCGAAGTCGACCCGGTGACCCGGATCGCCAGAAGAAGTGTACGGGACCGGGAAGGCGCCGGGTGACGCCGCTCTCCACAAGCGGACGGCCGTCCACAGTTCGCGCCATGATCGGCGGGGCGCGGGGAGCCTTGGGGGATGCGAGCGAAACGATGTGCGCGTACGGCGACGGCGGTGGCGTCGGCCTTACTGGCGCTGCTCTGCCTCACGCGGCCCGGTACTTCCCTGCCCGGTACTTCCCTGCCCGGTACTTCCCTGCCCGGTACGGCGCTGCCCGGTACGGCGCTGCCCGGCACGGGCTCCGGTCACCCGCCGCCCCGCACCGCGACGGACCCCGTCCCGGCCGACGCCGACGTGGTTCCTCCGGTGGCCGCCGACGCGGTTCGTGCGGTGGCCGCCGACGCGGTTCGTCCCGCGGCCACCGACACGGTTCGTCCCGCGGCCACCGAAATGATTCGTCCCGTGGCCACCGAAATGATTCGTCCCGCGGCCGCCGACACGGTTCGTCCCGTGGCCACCGACACGGTTCGTCCCGTGGCCGCCGAGGTGGTTCCTCCGGTGGCCGAAACCTGGCCGGTCCCCGGCCCCAGGGTCCTGCGCTCCTGGGACCCGCCACCCACGCCGTACGCCCGGGGCCACCGGGGCGTGGACCTGGCGGCCGCGCCGGGTACGCCGGTGCGCGCCGTCGCGGCGGGGCGGGTGTCCTTCGCCGGCCGGGTGGCGGGCCGAGGGGTCGTCTCGGTCGAACTGTCGGGCACCGGCAGCCCGCCCCTGCGGACGACGTACGAGCCGGTCACCCCGAGGGTGCGCGAGGGCGAGGAGGTGGTGGCGGGCCAGGTGGTCGGCGCGGTGACGGGACCGGCGTCCCACTGCCCGGCGACCTGCCTCCACTGGGGCCTGCTGAGGGGCGAGGTCTACCTGGACCCCTTGGCCCTGCTCCCACCGCACCTGCTGAACCGGGGGCCGTCGAGACTCCTGCCGGTGCTGGGGGTACCACTGCCGTGACGCCAGGCGGACGGGCCCCCGGATACCGGCCGACGGGGCTTCAGCCCCGCACCCCCCGCAGCGCCATCGACACCGCCGCGTCCGTGATCGACGCGGGGTCCTCCGCCGCGCCCAGTTCGATCCGGCGGACCGCCGCGTCCACGACCCCCTGCAACAGCATCGCGGCGAGCCGCGGCTCCGCGTGCCCCATCTCCCGCAGCGCCTCGACGATCATCGCGACGAGCCCGCCGTGCGCGGCACGGATCTTCTCCCGGGCGCCCGCGTCCAGCTCGCTCGCGGAGATGGCGACCACGGCCCGGTGCCGGCGGTCCCCCACCAGCGCCAGCTGGGCCCGCACATACGCCTCGACCTTGTCCTCGGACGACGAGGCCCGCTCCATCGCCGCGGAGACCTCCGCCGCCCAGACCGGGAAGTCGACCTCGCACAGCTCCTCGACCACGGCGGCCCGCGACCGGAAGTACTCGTACACGGACGACCGCGCGAGCCCCGTCCGCTCGGCGAGGGCCGGGAACGTCAGCGCCTCCGTCCCGCCCTCGGACAGCAGGGAACGAGCCGCGTCCAGCAGGGCGGCTCGCTGCATCGACCGGTGCTCGGCCACGGAGGCCGCTCGAATCCTTGGCACGCCGTCCACTCTACGGACGCGCCGCCCGCGACGGGAGTGGCTCCGCGGGCCGGCCCGCTCACCGGCCGAAACTCGCCAGCTTCGCGCGCAGCTGGAGCACCGACTTGGTGTGGATCTGACTGACCCGGCTCTCGGTGACGCCCAGCACGTTCCCGATCTCGGCGAGGGTGAGCCCCTCGTAGTAGTACAGCGTCACCACGGTCTTCTCCCGGTCGGGCAGCGTGTTGATCGCCCGGGCCAGGAACCTCCGCAGCTCCCGGTCCTCGGCCACCTCGACGGGGTTGTCCGCCGCGGTGTCCTCCAAGGTGTCCATGACGCTGAGGCCGTCCCCGCCCTCACCCCCGACATGCAGCAGCTCCTCCAGCGCCACCACGTTGGCCAGCGACAACTGGCTGAAGACGGAGTGGAGTTCGTCCACCCCGATACCCATCTCGGCGGCCACCTCGATCTCCGACGGTGTCCGCCTCAGCCGCGCCTCCAGCGTCGCGTAGGCCCGCTCCACGTTGCGCGCCTTCTGCCGCACCGAGCGCGGGATCCAGTCGAGCGCCCGCAGTTCGTCGATCATCGCGCCGCGGATCCGGGTGATCGCGTACGTCTCGAACTTGATCTCGCGACCGATGTCGAACTTCTCGATGGCGTCGATCAGTCCGAACACCCCCGAGGACACGAAATCGGCCTGCTCCACGTTGGGCGGCAGTCCGACGCTGACCCGCCCGGCCACGTACTTCACCAGCGGCGAGTAGTGCAGGATCAGCTGCTCGCGCAGCCGCTCGTCCCCCGTCGCCTTGTACGACCGCCACAGCTCGTCGAGCGTCGAGGGAGCGGGCGGCCGCACGCTGCCACCGTCGCGGGCGGCTGGGGGGATCGCCGCCCGGTCGGACCCGGAGGTGTGCTGGGGCATTCGTCGCCTTGTGCCGTTCTGCCGTGAAGTGCGGGTGCCTGGGTGAGCTGTCGGTCTGGTACGGGTCTGCTGGAGAGTTGCCGGTCTGCACCGGAATCCACGTGAGCGTAGCGTGACTGGAGTGTCGCGGTGCGCGAAGACGGGGGTGGGGAGCGTGCGCAGATACGTTCCGCTGGGCGCCCCCTCGAGACTTGGCGGTTGCTCTGCGTGATCGGCCCGGAGCGTCAACTGCGGGAATTTGCAAGGGCTTCACGGTTCCCCCGGACGGCCGAACACGCTCGGTCAGTATCGATCTCGATCCCGCCGGATCGAGATCACCGCTTGGCGTGTCAACTTCCAGCCGTCGCCGTGTCGTTCGACGAATCCAAGTGCTCGGAGTTCGTACAGCCGGGCGACGGCGTCGTCGGGTGTGGTCGCGGCGGAGCGGGCGATCTCGTCGGGCGGGGCCGCGCGGCCGGCGGGCAGGGCGTTCAGCACGCTGCGGGCGCCGGGTTCCAGCAGGTCCCGCGGGAGGACGGGTCCGCGTCGGTCCGGTGCCAGCTCCCCCATCTCGCCGACCAGTTCGACGACTTCCGCGGCGTCGGTGACCAGGACGGCGTCCGCGCGCAGCAGTTCGTGCACCCCCGCCGAGAGGCCGCTGGTGACGGGCCCCGGTACCCCCATCGTGTGCCGTCCGAGGCGCTGCGCCGCCCGCGCGGTGGCCAGCGAGCCGCTGCGCAGGGCGGCCTCGACGACCACGGTGCCCCGGGTGAGCGCGGCGATCACCCGGTTGCGGACGATGAACCTGCTCGGTGTCGGATGCTCACCGGGCGGCAACTCCCCGATCACGAGCCCCTGTTCCGCGATCCTGTTGATCAACTGGGTGTGTCCGCGCGGATAGGGTCGGTCCACACCGCAGGCCAGCACGGCGACCGTGGCGCCGCCGGAGGCCAGGGCCCCGCGATGGGCGGCCCCGTCGATGCCGTACGCCCCGCCGGAGACCACCACCCACCCCCGCTCGGCCAGACCGGCGGCGAGGGTGGCCGCCGTATGGGCGCCGTACTCCGTGCAGGCCCGCGCGCCCACGACGGCGACCGAGCGCAGCGCCCACATCCGCAGTCCGGCCGGCCCGCGCACCCAGAGGCCCACGGGACGCGCGTCCCCCAGGTCGTCCAGTTGCCGCGGCCATTCCGCGGAGCCCGGGCGGACGAACCGCACCCCCGCCTCCCGGGCCACGGCGAGGGCCTGTCCGGGAACGATCCGCTCAGCGCGGGCCCGCAGCCCGTCCCAGCGCCGCTCGCTCACCCCGTCGAGCCGGGCGCCGCTCCCCCGCAGGCTGCGGGCGACCTCCCGGACGCCCAGCTCCCGCAGCCACCGGCCCCCGGTCTCGTCCCCGGGCTCCAGTACCTGGGTGAGGAAGACCCGGTCGTGGAGTTCGCCGTCCGTGTCCGGCTCTCCGCTCACGTCAACGCCCCGATCGCCAGGGGCACCCCACGGGGGACCCCGGTGCGCAGTTGCAGGGCGAGGGCCACGTCCGCCGCGTCGGGCCGTTCGTGGCCCATCAGGTCGGCGACGGTCCAGGCGACCCTGAGGACCCGGTCCAGTCCGCGGACCGTCAGCACTCCCCGCTCCAGACCCCGCTCGGCCTCGTCCATCGCGCCGGCGGCGGGCCGGAAGCGGCTGCGCAGTTCGCGGCCGGGGACCTCGCTGTTCGTCCGCCAGGGTGTGCCGGCCAGCCGGGCCGCGGCCCGGTCCCTGGCCGCCAGGACCCGGGCGGCCACCGTCGCCGTGGACTCCCCCGCGACCGGCCCGCCGGTGAGTTCGGCGCGGGTGACCCGGTCGACCTCGACCCGCAGGTCGACCCGGTCGAGCAGCGGCCCGGACAGCCGGGCCTGGTAGCGGCGGATCGCGGCGGGCGGGCACTCGCACAGGGCGTCGTGCCGCGAGAAGCGGCCGCACGGGCAGGGGTTGGCCGCGAGCACCATCAGGAATCTCGCCGGGAACCGCACGACACCGGCGCTGCGCGCGATCACGACGTGCCCGGACTCCAGCGGCTGCCGCAGCGCGTCGAGGGCGTGGCTGCTGAACTCGGGGGTCTCGTCCAGGAACAGCACGCCCCGGTGGGCGAGCGAGACGGCGCCCGGCCGGGCGATGCCGGGGCCGCCGCCGACCAGTGCCTGCATCGTCGCCGAGTGGTGCGGGGCGCAGTAGGGCGCCTCGTCGATCAGGGGTTTGCCGGCGGGCAGCAGTCCGGCCACCGAGTGGACCGCGGTCACCTCCAGGGACTCCTCCCTGACCAGCCGCGGCAGGATGGCGGGCAGCCGTTCGGCGAGCATCGTCTTGCCCGCCCCGGGCGGCCCTTCGAGGAAGAGATGGTGTCCGCCGGCCGCGGCGACCTCCACGGCCGTACGGGCCGCGTGCTGGCCCACGACGTCGGCGAGATCGTGGGCGGCCTCCTGCTGCGCCGCTCCGGGACTGTGCATCCCGGTGGCCGCGCCGGCCCCGGGCACCCGCAGTCCGGCGAGCAGCGGATCGGGTCGGCCGGGATCGTCCGGTTCCTCCTCGGGCACGGGTCCGTCGGTGAGCACGGCGATCAGCTGGCGCAGACTGCGCACGCCCAGTACGGACACGCCCGGCACCAGGGACGCCTCGGCGGCGGAGCACTCGGGCACGACGACCTGCGCGTAGCCCGCCTCGGCCGCGGCGAGTACCGCGGGGAGGATGCCGCGCACGGGCCGCACCCGGCCGTCCAGGCCCAGTTCCCCGATCATCACGATGTCGGCGAGGACCCGTGGATCGATCCGCTCGGCGGCCCCCAGCACCGCGCAGGCGACCGCCAGGTCGAAACCGCTGCCGCCCTTGGGCACGGACGCCGGGCTGAGCCCCACCGTCAGCTTCTTCTGCGGCCAGCCGGCGCCGGAGTTGACCACCGCCGCGCGGACCCGGTCCCGGCTCTCGGTCAGGCTCTTGTCCGGCAGGCCGACCAGGGTGAACGCGGCGACGCCCGGTTCGAGGTCGGCCTGGACCTCGACGACCACGCCCTCCACCCCGACGAGGGCCACCGCGCACGTACGTGCGAAGGCCATCACGCCACCCCCCGCACATGGTCGACCACGGGGGCGCCCCGCCGGGGCAGGAGCACGCCGACCAGGTCGATGCGGACGCCGCCGGGCGGGGCCCCGCCATGGGCCTGGGTCCAGCGTTCGGCCAGGTCCCTCAGGCGTTGTGCCTTCTCCGGGGTGACCGCGGCCATCGGGTGTTCGAAGCGGCCGCCCCGGCGGGTCTTCACCTCGCAGACGACCAGCGCGTCCCCGTCCCGCGCCACGATGTCGATCTCACCGGTCCGGCCGCAGCGCCAGTTGCGCTCCAGGACCGTCATCCCGGCCTCGGCCAGCCGTCGTGCGGCCAGCCCTTCCCCGTACCTGCCCAGTGCGTTGCGTGCGTTCATGTCGGCACCACCTCCGGCACCGACGATCAGTCATCCGCCACCAAGAAGTGGATCTTGGTGGACGGATCACCGCTTGTGGAAAACTCCGTCACCCGCCCGGGAGCTCCAGATCGCTCTTGTTCAGCTCCTCGATGTTCACGTCCTTGAACGTGAGCACGCGTACCTGCTTCACGAAGCGGGCCGGCCGGTACATGTCCCAGACCCAGGCGTCCGCCATGGACACCTCGAAGAAGACCTCACCCTGGACCGAGTGCACCTGCATCTCGTAGTCGTTGGTCAGGTAGAAGCGTCGCTCGGTCTCGATCACGTATTTGAACAGACCGACGACATCGCGGTACTCCCGGTAGAGCTTCAGCTCCATCTCGGTCTCGTACTTCTCGAGGTCCTCGGCGCTCATGGCATGTTCCCCTTCAGCCGTGCGATCCCACCATTGTGCGCCAGCCCCGCTCGCCTCTAGACGATTTCGGTGTCAAGGGTCACGGGCCGGGCCGGGGGACCTTCGTCGAGCAGCCGGCGCAGCAGCTCGGCGAGTCTGGTCGGATACACCGTCTCATGGGCCCGGGTCAGTTCCTGGCACGTCCACCAACGCGCTCCGGCGACGCTGCGCCGCTCCAGTTCGGTGAGGCCCGCCGCGTTCGGCACCACGTCCGGCGTACCGGACGTCCGGGCCAGGTAGTACCACTCGTCCTGGTCCCAGCGGCGCCCCGCGAACGGGAACGAGCACTGCCGGCGCCACAGCACCGGCCCGAGTGCGACCTCGGTGATGCCGGTCTCCTCCGCCAGTTCCCTGAGCGCGGCCTGCTCCCGGGTCTCGTCGCCCTCGACGCCCCCGCCCGGGGTGAACCACCAGTCGTCACCGGTGTCGTCCGGCTCGTGCCCGTGCAGCAGGAGGATGCGGTCCTCGGCGTCCAGCAGCACCACCCGGGCGACCTTGCGCATCCCGCCCGTGTAGGTGTCCTCAGCGTGCACCCGCGGGCTCCGCCCCGGCCCGGGAACGCCCGCCCAGCCGCTTCGCCACGGGCCCGTAGGCAGCTCCGCCGAGCACCAGCAGCGCGCCCGCCACGATCAGGGCGCCCATCGCGCGCAGCGGGCCCGGCGAGGAGAGCGCGCCCAGCTTCTCGAAGCCCGTGGCGGGCTCCAGCATGCCGTCCATCGGCCAGACCACGGCGTCGACCCGGGCCGTCACGGCGTCCCTCGACACCGTGCCGCTCGCAGCGTCCGCGAGGTGGGCCGTGGAGTCCAGCGAGCCGTGCCGCTCGTCGCCGAGCAGGAACAGGCGCCCCTCGGGCACCGTCACGGTCGGGAAGTCCGTGATCTCGGCGAGGCTGCCCTCGGGCAGATACGGTTCGTCGATCTTCTTGCCGTCGACCGTCAGCCGGCCGTCGGTGCAGCAGGCCACGGTGTCACCGCCCACGGCCACGACCCGCTTGAGCACCGGGGCGTTCGCCCAGGTCTCGTCCTTGAAGACCACGACGTCGCCGCGGCGTATCTCGTCGCCGTCGACCCGCTCGGCCAGGACCCGGTCACCGGCGCCGATCGTCGGCGTCATCGAGGTGGTGGGCACGGTGTAGGGCCGGTAGACCACGGCCGCCCAGCCGAAACCGCCCAGGAACAGCACCATGCCCAGCGCCACGGCAAGACCGGACAGTCGCTGTCCGGTCCTGCTGCCCGCCGGGCCGTTGCCTCCACCGCTCGGCGGGGCCGTACGCGTCGTGCTCTCACCACCCATGGGTCCGCACCCTACCCGGGGGTACGCCCCCGGGTCAGCCCATGGTCGGGATCACTCGGCGCCCTGGCGGGAGCGCCGCCGGCGCCACAGGGCGATCGGCAGGACCCCGGCGAGGGCGAGCCCCTCGGGTGCCACGGCGGCCGTCCGCGCGCTGAGGTTCTGGTCGAAGGTGTCCGGGACCGGGAGCGTGTCCCAGCGGTTCACGGGCCAGGCGATCACGATGGCGCGCCCGACGACCTCGTCGACCGGGACCATGCCCTTGTTGGCGTCCGCCTGGTTGTAGCGCGAGTCCCTGGAGTTCTGCCGGTGGTCGCCCATGACCCAGATGAAGCCCTCGGGGACCTTCACCTTGAACTGGCCGCCCGCGTCGTCGACGGTGCACGGGGTGTTGCCCGGGTAGACGTACGACGTCTCGTTCAGCGCCTTGCCGTTGACCTTCAGCGGGCCGGTGCCCTTGCACTCGACCGTGTCGCCGCCGACGCCCACGACCCGCTTGATGAGGTCCTTCTCCTCCGCGGACGGCATCAGGCCGATCCAGCTGAGGAAGGTCTGAAAGGCGTTGGGGTCGGGCGTGGGCTCGCCGGCCAGCCAGTTGTCGGGGTCGTGGAAGACGACCACCTCGCCACGGTCCGGCTCGGAGCCGAACCACGGGGTGAGCTTGTCGACCAGGACCCGGTCGCCCTGCTGGAGCGTGTTCTGCATCGAGTCCGACGGGATGGAGAACGCCTGCACCAGGAACGTCTTGATCAGCAGCGCCAGCACCAGCGCGATACCGATCAGGATCGGCAGCTCCTTCCAGAAGGAGCGGGGCTTCTTCGCCGCGGGGGCCGAGTCGCCCGGCCCTCCGCCGTCCGTGCCGGTGCGCTCCCCGGCCGTCGTGCCGTCCTCGGCCGGACCGGAGTCACTCCCGGAGGTCATGGCGCCGTCCGCGGCCGGGTCGGCCGCGCCCGCGGGGCGCCCGCGGTCCTCTCCGTCGTGCCCGGATCGTGCGCCAACCGCCACATCCCCCACGCCTGCTCCTTACTCTGTGCCGCTGCCTGCCCCAGAGACGGCGCAGGCCCACCACTCCCATAACGAGCGGGAGTTCCGCAGGGGTCGGGAGTCGCAAAGTTCCGTTCGGATCGTCGGGGGCAACCCTATGCGACGGCTGGGGAGACGCGGTCGACCCGGTACCCGAGTCGGCGAGGGCGGCGTAGGTTTTCGGCTCGTCCAGGGTGCCCCAGCGGCCGAGCGGCCAGGCGATGACCATGGCCCGCCCCACCACCTCGTCCTCGGAGACGGTGCCGCCGTTCTGGTCCTGGTGGGCACGGGAGTCGGCGGAGTCGGCGCGGTGGTCCCCCATCACCCACAGCCGGCCCTGCGGGACGGTGATGTCGAACTCGGACTGCGAGGGGGCGTTGCCGGGGAAGAGGTAGTCCTCCTCCAGGGGGACGCCGTTGACGGTGACCCGGCCCTGTGCGTCGCAGCACTTGACCCGGTCGCCGCCCACCCCGACGACCCGCTTGATGAGGTCCTTCTCGTTGTCCGAGGGCAGCAGGCCGATGAAGGTGAGTCCTTCCTTCACCTGCTTGATGACGACGGGGTCGTCCTTCTTGGCGGTGGGCTGCTCGTCCTGGAGCCAGCCGCCGGGGTCCTTGAAGACGACGACGTCCCCGCGCTCGGGCTTGGAACCGAACCAGGGGGTGAGCTTGTCGACCAGGACGCGGTCGCCGATCTGGATCGTCTGTTCCATCGAGCCGGACGGGATGACGAACGCCTGGACCAGGAACGTCTTCAGGACCAGGGCGATGAGCACCGCGACGCCGACGAGGAGCGGGATCTCCTTGATCGCACTGCGCCGGCGGCGGCGCTTGACCTTGCGCTGGAGCTTGCGCCGCTCCGCGCGGGAACGTCCGTCGCCCCCCGCGAAGGCGCGCCGGGAGCCGGTGGGCAGGAGGTTCTCGGCGGCGCTGCTGGGTGCTCCGCGCGGCTTGCCGCGGTTACCCATGGCCACCGTCCGGGCCGGGCACGCGCGCGTAGGCGTCCGGCCGCTCCAGGCGGGTCCAGTGCGAGCTGGGCCACAGGATCCAGTCGGCCCGGCCGATGACCGCGTCGACGGGGATCATGCCGCCGCCCGGGGAGCCGAGGTGGTCGCGGGTGTCGCTGGAGGCACTGCGGTGGTCGCCGAGGACGAGGAGGGTGCCCTCGGGCACCACGAGGTCGAAGTCCACGCCGGAGGCTTCGTCCCCGGGGTACAGGAACGCCGACTCGTCGACCGACCGGCCGTTCACCTGGATCCTCCCCTCCGTGTCGCAGCAGACCACATGGTCCCCGCCCACACCGACAACGCGCTTGATGTAGTCGGCGTCCCCGAAATACCCGCTTCCGTCGAAGACCACGACGTCGCCCCGCTGCGGCCGGCCACCAAAACGGTACGCCAACTTATTTACGAGAACGCGGTCCCCGATCCTCAATCCCCGCTCCATGGATCCGCTGGGGATCTGGAACGGCTGGAGCACGAAGGTGCTGAGCAGGACCAGGAAGAGCAGGCAGAGCAGCAGGGTCAGGGTGATCCGCCCGCCGGGCACCCAGTCGGCGACCCACTGCCCCAACGCGAAACGCGACCGTCCCTCCGGCCCTCCCGGATCCGAGGTCTCCTCGGGTGCGGCAGGGCGGGAGGAGCGGTCGCGCTCCGTCGGCTGTGCTTCGGTGTCCATCGGGGCCAGATGCTATCCGGCCCCGCTGTGACGTTCCGAAGGCGCTCAGTTGTCGCGCTTCTCCTTGATCTTCGCGGCCTTGCCGCGGAGCTCACGGAGGTAGTACAGCTTGGCGCGACGCACGTCACCGCGGGTGACGAGCTCGATCTTCTCCACGATCGGGGTGTGCACCGGGAAGGTGCGCTCGACGCCGACGGAGAAGGAGACCTTGCGGACCGTGAAGGTCTCGCGGACACCGGCGCCCTGGCGGCGGATCACAACGCCCTTGAACTGCTGCACACGGGAGCGGTTGCCCTCGATGACGCGGACGTGGACGTTGACGGTGTCACCCGGGCGGAAGGCCGGGACGTCGCTGCGCAGCGACGAGGCGTCGACGGAGTCGAGCAGGTGAGACATTTCGTCTGCTTTCTTCGCCCATGCCACAGGTCATGAGCGGGAGCTAGGTTCTTCTGAGGATGCCGTGCCCGTCGGGGCGGGCGTCGTGTCCCCCCATGGCAGGGGCGCACGCCGGACGACACAACAGCGACCTATTCTTCCACGGGGTCCGGCCTGCGCCAAAATCGGCCGTACGGCTCCCCCTGCGGATCGGGGGCCCAGCCCAGGATGGAGAGCATCTCGCGGTCCTTCTTGTCGAAGGAGGCGGGGGCGGTGCCCTCGATCAGGTCGGGCCGGTGGGCGGTGGTGCGCCGGAGGGCCTCGTCGCGCCGCCAGCGGGCGATCTTCCCGTGGTGACCGCTGAGCAGCACGTCGGGGATGCCCCGGCCGCGCCACTCCGGCGGCTTGGTGTAGACGGGACCTTCCAGCAGGCTCGCCATGGCGCCGGGCGCGAAGGAGTCGTCGCGGTGGGACTCGGCGTTGCCGAGGACGCCGGGCAGCAGCCGGGCCACGGCCTCCGTGATCACCAGTACGGCGGCCTCCCCGCCGGCGAGGACGTAGTCGCCGATGGAGACCTCGTACACCGGCATCCGGGTCGCGTACTCGTCGACGACCCGCCGGTCGATGCCCTCGTAGCGGGCCGGGGTGAAGATCAGCCAGGGGCGCTCGGAGAGTTCCACGGCGAGTTCCTGGGTGAAGGGGCGGCCGCTGGGGGTGGGCACGATGAGCGCGGGTCCGTGGGAACCGGTCTCGTAGCCCTCCGCGAGGACGGTGTCGAGCGCGTCGCCCCAGGGGTCGGTCTTCATGACCATGCCGGGGCCGCCGCCGTAGGGCGTGTCGTCGACCGTGTTGTGCCGGTCGTAGGTCCAGCCCCGCAGGTCGTGGACCCGCACGTCGAGCCGGCCGCGGGCGCGTGCCTTGCCGACGAGGGAGACGTTCAGGGGTTCCAGGTACTCGGGGAAGATCGTGACGACGTCGAGGCGCATCAGGACTCGTCCCGGGTGGAGTCGATCTCCGCGCGGTCGTCGATCAGGCCGGGCGGCGGGTCGATGACGGCCTTCTGCTCCGCCAGGTCGATCTCGACGACGATCTGCTCGACGAACGGGACCATCACCTCGCTGCCGTCGGGCCGCTCGACGATGAACAGGTCCTGCGAGGGCAGGTGCGAGATCTCGGTGATCCGGCCGACCTCGACGCCGTCCTTGGTCACCACGTCCAGGTCCATCAGCTGGTGGTCGTAGTACTCGTCCTCCTCCTCGGGCAGTTCGTCGGGGTCGACGTCGGCGATGAGGAGGATGTTGCGCAGGGCTTCGGCGGCGGTGCGGTCGCGCACGCCCTCGAAGCGCAGCAGCAGCCGGCCGCTGTGCACCCGGCCGGTCTCGATGGTGAGGGGTCCCGCCGCTGCGGGATCGGTGGCCAGCACGGCCCCGGGGCCGAGCCTCAGTTCCGGCTCGTCGGTACGTACCTCGACGGTGACCTCACCCTTGATGCCGTGGGCGCGGCCGATCCGGGCGACTACGAGCTGCACTTTTCGAAGATCTCCTGTCGTACGTACGACTGCGGGCCGGGGACGGCACAGTGGCCCTCCCCGGCCCGAGCCGGTGCTGCGTTCGGCGTCAGCGGACGTGGTCCACGTCGACGAGGTCGACGCGTACACCACGGCCGCCGATGGCGCCCACGACGGTGCGCAGAGCGCGTGCGGTGCGGCCGTTGCGGCCGATCACCTTGCCGAGGTCGTCGGGGTGGACCCGGACCTCCAGCACGCGTCCGCGGCGCAGGTTGCGGGAAGCGACCTGCACATCGTCAGGGTTGTCGACGATGCCCTTCACGAGGTGCTCGAGAGCCTCCTCGAGCATGCTCAGGCCTCGGCCGACGCGGACTCGGCGGCGGCCTCGTCCTTCTTCTCCGCCTTCTTCTTCTGGGTGATGGCCTCACCCTTGCCCTCGTCGTCGCCGCCCAGGGCGTCGAAGGAGGGGCGCGCCTTCTTGGGCTCGGCGACGAGCAGCGGAGCCGGGGCGGGCTCGCCCTTGAACTTCTGCCAGTCGCCGGTCTTCTTCAGGATGGCGAGGACGGGCTCGGTCGGCTGCGCGCCGACACCCAGCCAGTACGCGACGCGGTCGGCGTCCACCTCGATGACCGACGGGTTGTAGGTCGGGTGGTACTTGCCGATCTCCTCGATCGCACGGCCGTCACGGCGGGTGCGGGAGTCGGCGACGACGATGCGGTAGTGAGGCGAACGGATCTTGCCCAGACGCTTCAGCTTGATCTTGACTGCCACGGGAGTGGGTTCTCCTGGTTTTGACGTGGTTGGGCACGGCGAGACTGCCGCGTGGGGATGCGGTACCCGAGTGCCCGATGGACGCGTCAGCCGGAGGAGAGAGGGGTCCTGTGCGACTGTCGAGTACAGCTAGCCATTGTGCCACACCCCGCGGACCCCGGTGGACCGGGGCCGGGTGGGGGCGGGCATGACTGAGGCGCACCCGGCGTGGAGGTGAGACACGTCGGGTGCGCTGCCCCGAATCACCGGGGTGTCCGCCTCGGCGTCACCCCGGCACGGCCCGGCCCGCCGAACGCACCGACAGCCACGAGATGCCGGTACTCGGCCGGTGGGTCACGCCGCGCCCGCGACCTCGGGGATCCGGAAGGGCTTGCCGCAGCCGCCGCAGACGATCGGGGCCTGGGCCAGGACCGAGGGGACGACACGGACGTTGCGGCCGCAGTCGCAGACCGCCTTGACCCGTACGCCGCCACCGGAGGAGCCGTGCCGGGCCGCGGGTCCGCGGAAGCTGCGGGCCGTGTCGGCGGAGGTCGCCGCCGTGTGCGCCTTCAGGGCGCGCTGGAGGCGCTCGATCGTCGGACGGTAGCGGCGCTTGGCCTCCGGATTGAGCGTGACCAGCGAGAAACCGCTGCTCGGATGGGGTTCGTCGGGGTGGTCCAGGCCCAGTTCCTCGGCGATGGCCAGGAATCTGCGGTTGTGGTACCGGCCGGCGCGGGAGGTGTCGCGGACCCCACGGGCGGCGGCGATGCCGTGCACCGCCTCATGGAGAAGGCGCTCGAAGGAGAGCTCGTGCCCGCACGCGGACGACGACTCTCCGATCAGTGATTCCGGTGCGGCGAGATCGGGCAGCTCGGGGTGGTGCCGCTGAATGTCGGCCCACGCCTGCGCCAGTTCCGCGGCGAGAACAGGTGGTGTCTGTGTCGTGCTCACGTAATGACAACGAGCCGGAGTGCCCGTGTGTTCCGATTCCGGGCCATCCCAAATAATTTGCACGTACCCGTCAGTTGCCGCTGATGCGTCGCGACGAGGGCGGGTGCGCTGATCTGCGGAGAACCCTCGCAGCTCCTACCAAGCCGGTGCGTAGCCTGACGTACGCACCGGCGCGTAGGCCGCCTCCGCGCGCCGGGGTACCAGTGTGCCGCAGAGACGCAAGAGGTGTTTCGGCCGCTCTCGCGTCGGCCGCCTGGCCTCAGAAGGCGCTCAGTAGGCGCGCGCGACGATCGCGACGTTACCGGGGGCGTCCTCGTCGTCCGGCACCGACCCGTCCTCGGCGAGCAGACACCGTACGGTCACCGAGTGCTCGGCCAGCTTCGCCTCGCCCTCCGCGCCCAGCGCCGACCAGGGGATGCGCGCCCAGCCGTGCGCGGCGGCCTCGATCGCCTCGTCCGGGGTGGAGACCTCGACCGTGCGGGACTCCCGCCGCTGCCGGGACTGCTCCAGCAGCAGCGCCTGGTCCTCCTCCAGGATCCCCGGCAGCAGCTCCGCCAGGGCGTCGACGGCCACCGGCTCCTTGCCCCCGGGAATCCGGCGGGCCAGCATCGCGGTGCCGTTCTCCAGGTCGCGCGGCCCGATCTCGATCCGTACCGGCACGCCCTTGAGCTCCCAGTCCACCGCGCGCCGCCCGAAGGGGGTGTCGGTGCGGTCGTCGACGCGGACCCGGAGGCCCGCCGCCCGCAGCCGGTCGCCGATCTCGTGGACCTTGGCCAGAACCGCCTCGTCGCCCTTGATCGCGAGGACGACGACCTGGGTCTGCGCCAGCCGCGGCGGGACCCGCAGCCCGTCGTCGTCCCCGTGCGTCATCACGAGCGCGCCGATCATGCGGGTGGTCGAGCCCCAGGAGGTCTGCCAGACCAGCTCCTGCCTGCCCTCCTTCGACAGGTACGTCGTGTTGAACGCGCGGGCGAAGTTCTGGCCCAGCTCATGGCTGGTGACCATCTGCAAGGCCTTGCCGTCGCCCATCATGCTCTCCAGCGTGAGGGTGTTGACGGCTCCGGCGAACCGCTCCTTGACCGTCTTGCGACCGGAGACGAAGTCCATCGCGAGGACGTTGCGCAGGAAGTCGCCGTAGACCTCGCGCTGGATGTGCGCGGCGAAGTCGCGGGCCTCCTCGTAGGTGGCGTGCGCGGTGTGGCCCTCCTGCCACAGGAACTCCGTCGTCCGCAGGAACAGCCGGGGCCTCAGCTCCCAACGCACCACGTTCGCCCACTGGTTGATCAGCAGGGGCAGATCGCGGTAGCTCTGCACCCACTTGGAGAAGTAGTCGTTGACGATCATCTCGGAGGTGGGCCGGACGACCGCCGGCTCCTCCAGCTCCTTGCCGCCCCCGTGCGTGACCACGGCCAGTTCGGGCGCGAAGCCCTCGACGTGGTCGGCCTCCCTGGCGAAGTACGACTGCGGGATCAGCAGCGGGAAGTACGCGTTCTGGGTGCCCGTCTCCTTGATGCGGGCGTCCATCTCCGCCTGCATCCGCTCCCACAGCCCGTACCCGTACGGTCGGATCACCATGGTGCCGCGCACCGGCCCGTTGTCGGCCAGCTCGGCCTTGTTGATCAGATCCTGGTACCAGCGCGGGAAGTCATCGGCCCGCGGGGTCAG
This sequence comes from Streptomyces sp. NPDC048002, assembly GCF_040653275.1. Lineage (NCBI taxonomy): Bacteria > Bacillati > Actinomycetota > Actinomycetes > Kitasatosporales > Streptomycetaceae > Streptomyces > Streptomyces sp. NPDC048002. The sequence goes on from NZ_JBEZNL010000017.1 coordinate 99,549, forward strand.
TACGGGTGCTTTCGCCATGGCGTGATGGTACGGGCCCACGTTGCCGGGATGTGAATTCTTGCCACAGGCACGGTCCAGCCCCAAGCAGGGCCCGACGACCCCTGGACGCGGGGTCGAGGGCGGAGTTACCTGGCATACGGGGGAAGAACGAGCGCACGTCACGGGGGCACTGGAAACGGCACAAAGGCAACTCTCGGCGGATTGGGGCGCTTTCGATGACACCTACGCTCGTGCGGCAGCACCTGTTCCACACGGGACCGCCGTCCCGCGTGGACCTGTGGGCACGCGCGCGTGACTGGTCCGAGATCCAGGAGCGGATGCTGGTCCCGCTCTACGAGGCGGTCTACGAACGGCTCGAAGTAGGGCCCGGCACACGGCTCCTGGGGCTCGGATGCGGCTCCGGGCTCGCCCTGCTGATGGCGGCGGGCCGGGGAGCGTCCGTCACCGGCGTCGAGTCCTCCTCCCCCGAGCGGCTCGCCCTGGCCCGGCAGCGGCTGCTGCCCGAGCCGTGGGGCGCGGGCGCGCGTACGGACGTCCGGCTGGTGGCCGGCTCACCGGCGGACGCGGCCGACGCGGAGACGCCCGCGTTCGGCCTGGTGACCGCGTTCGAGCCGATCGGCAGCCGGACGGGCGACCCGGACGGGCTCGGTGACCTGCTGGCCGCGGCACGGCCGCTCGCCGGGCGCGGGGCGCCGGTGGTGCTGGCGGGCTGGGGTCCGCCGGAACGCTGCACCACGCTCTCCGTGCTGCGGGCGACCACCGGACCGGACGATCCACCCCGCCGCACCGCCGGCCGGGACGGTCTGGAGGAGGTCGCCGAGCGGGCCGGACTGCGCCCGGACGGCTCCGGACGCGTCGCGTGCCCCTTCGGGTACGCCGACGCGGAGAGCGCGGTCCGCGGCCTGCTGTCGACCGGCCTGTTCGACGCGGCGCTCGCGACGGCCGATCCGGCGCAGGTCGACAAGGAGCTGACGGAAGCCCTGCACCCGTACCAGCGGCCGGACGGGACCGTCTGGATGCCGAACGTCTTCCGGTACCTGATCGCCCGCGTGCCCTGAGGCCGCGCGGCCGGGTGGAAGAGTTCCTGGAAACGCACGTGTGAATGGTGTGAAGAATGCGGGACCGGGGCCGTCTCGCTTCGTTGTACTGCACAGCTTCCCCTTAGCCTGACGAACCGCTCGGGGGATCTACACACGTGCATACAGGAGCTGTTGTGCTGTACCGCAAGACCGCGCTGCGTCTGGCCGCGCCCGTCGCCGTCCTCTCCCTGGCGCTCGCCGCCTGTTCGGGAGGGGACGACGAGGCCGACGCGAAGAGCCCGGCGACCCCGGCCGCCGAGGTCTCGGAGGCCCCCTCCCGGGCGGCCTCGCGGGGCGGGGAGATGGAGACCGGCCAGAGCGCGACGGGCCGGTACGAGGAGGACCGGGGGCAGGTCACCTACGAGATCCTCGCCGAGCGGGTGGACGTCGGCACCGAGGCCGAGGCGGCGCGGGCGGTCGCGGACCCCGCGGACGCGAAGGGCCTCGCCCTGGCGGTCGCCCATGTCACCTTCACCCATGAGGGCGGCCCGGAGCTGACCGGTTCCCCGCAGGTCGGCGACGAGACCACGGTCTGGGCCGACGGCCGGCGCGGCTCGGTCCTCATCGGTGCCGCCGAGGACGCGTCCGGCTGCGAGGACCCCTACGGCGTGGAGAGCTGGAAGCAGGGCGAGAGCCACACCTTCTGCGAGACCTATCTGGTGCCCGCCGACGCGGAGAGCGTCGAGGTGCACTGGCAGGAGGCCGAAGGGGAGCCGTACGTCTGGACCTTCCCCAACGGCTGACCGGGCGCGCGGGACGGACGGTCACTCCGAGGGCGGCCGCCCCTCGTCCTCCGCGAGCCTTTTTTCGGCGGACACTTCCTCCGCGAGGCCTCCCTCGGTGAGCCCCTCCTCGGTGAGCCCCTCCTTGGCGAGCCTCGGGATCCCCGCGATCCGGTACGCGTCGGCCTCCTCCAGGGTCTCGCCCTCCAGCAGCGCCTCGGCCAGCGCGTCGAGCCGGTGCCGCTGCTCCCGCAGCTTGCGGCAGGCCTCGTCGTAGCAGTCGTCCACGATCCGCCGCATCTCCCCGTCGATCACGTCCAGGGTGCGCGGGGCCGCGGCGAGGCCGTACGCCTGCTGGGCGTCGTTCGGCAGGGCGGACAGCCGGCCCACCCGCTCGCTCATCCCCCAGCGCGCGACCATGCCGCGGGCGAGCCGGGTGACCTGCTCCAGGTCGTTCTCCGCGCCGGTGGTGACCACGCCGTAGACCACCTGTTCGGCGGCCATGCCGCCGAGGGCACCGATGATCCGGCCGCGCAGGTACTCCTCGGTGTAGGCGTACCGGTCCGACTCCGGGGTGGACAGGGTCACCCCCAGGGCCCGGCCGCGCGGCACGATGGTGATCTTGCGGACCGGGTCGGCCCCGGGCTGGAGCATGCCGAGCAGGGCGTGCCCGCTCTCGTGGTACGCCGTCCTGCGCCGCTCCTCCGGGGGCATCACCAGCGGCCGTTCGGCGCCGAGCTGCACCTTCTCCAGGGCCAGTGACAGATCGCCCTGGGTGACCCGGTCCTGCCCCCGCTTCACCGCGAGGAGTGCCGCCTCGTTGGCGAGGTTGGCCAGTTCCGCGCCGGTCATGCCCGGTGTCGTACGGGCGACCCGGCCGAGGTCGACGTCCTCGGAGAGCGGGATCTCGCGGGTGTGGATGCGCAGGATCGCCTCCCGCCCGCCCCGGTCCGGGGGCGAGACATGGACCACCCGGTCGAAGCGGCCCGGCCGGGTCAGCGCCGGGTCGAGGACGTCGGCGCGGTTGGTGGCCGCGATCACGATCACGCCCTCCGCGCCGGAGAAGCCGTCCATCTCGGTCAGGATCTGGTTCAGCGTCTGCTCGCGCTCGTCGTGGCCGCCCATGCTCGCGCCGCCGCCGCGGGCGCGGCCGATCGTGTCGATCTCGTCGATGAAGATGATCGACGGCGCCACCTTGCGCGCCTCCGTGAACAGCTCGCGCACACGTGAGGCGCCCACGCCCACGATCATCTCGATGAACCCGGACGCCGAGGCGGAGAAGAACGGCACCCCCGCCTCCCCCGCGACGGCCCGCGCCAGCAGGGTCTTGCCGGTGCCCGGCGGGCCCGCCAGCAGCACACCCCGGGGCATCCTGGCGCCCATCCGCCGATAGGCGTCGGGGTTCTTCAGGAAGTCCACGACGTCGTTGAGTTCGCCCGCGACCTCGTCGATGCCGGCCACGTCCGCGAACGTGGTGCGTTTCCGCCCCTGCTCCAGCTCCACCGGCTTCGGCGGCGTCCTGCGGCCGAGCATGCCTCCGGCGCCGCCCAGGCCCGAACTCATCCGCCGCGCGATGAAGATCCACAGCACGACCAGCAGCAGCATCGGCGCCAGCGCGATCAGCAGGTTGAACAGGAGGCTGCGCTGCTGGACCACCGGTTCCGCGGTGACGGTGACCCCCTGTTCGGTGAGGTTCTGCCAGAGGTCGTCGTCCGCGAACGTCGGCCGTTCGGTCTTGAACTTGGTGTACTTCCCGTCGCCGCCGGGCTTGTCCTGCTCCTTCTTCAGCTGGCCCTGGATCGCGTCGCCCTTGGCGTAGATCTTGCTGACGTTGCCGTTCTCGACCTGCTTGCTGAACTCGGTGTACGAGATCGTCGGCTCGTCGCCGTCGTCGAGGAAGGACAGCACCAGGCTGGCGATGAGGTAGACGACCAGCGCGGCCACGATCAGGCTCCACCAGCCGCCCTTCGGCCTGCGTCCGCCCCGGGCCGGCTTGGGCTCCTCCGGGGGAGCGCCCTCGGTGCGCCAGGGCTGGTCCGTCGACTTGCGCGGCGGCACGGGGTTGCTCATAACGGGACGCTACGACACGCCCCGGGCACCGGCACCCCGGCATGCGCCGAGGGCGCCCCCGGTGACCGGGAGCGCCCTCGATGCGTAGGGGCCGGGGTGTCAGCCCATGAACTTCTTGAACTCGTCCGGCAGCTCGAAGTCCTGGGCGCCCTGCTGGCCGGGCACCCCGAAGGCGTTGCCCTGCGCCGCGGCCGCGCGCCGGGCGGCCTCCTCCTGCTCCTGCTGCTTGCGCTTCATCGGGTTGCCCGAGCGCTGCTTGCCCTTGGCCTGCTTCGGCTGCTTCTTCGTACGGCCCGGACCGCCACCCATGCCCGGCATCCCGGGCATACCCGGCATACCGCCGCCCTGGGCCATGCGGGACATCATCTTGCGTGCCTCGAAGAACCGCTCGACCAGGTTCTTCACGGCGCTGACCTCGACACCGGAACCCTTGGCGATACGGGCGCGGCGCGAGCCGTTGATGATCGTCGGTTCCTGGCGCTCGGCCGGGGTCATCGACTTGATGATCGCGGCCGTGCGGTCGACGTCCCGCTCGTCGAGGCTGTTGATCTGGTCCTTGATCTGGCCCATGCCGGGGAGCATGCCGAGCAGCTTGCTGATGCTGCCCATCTTCCTGACCTGTTCCATCTGGGACAGGAAGTCGTCGAGGGTGAAGTCCTGGCCCTTCTTGGAGGCCAGCTTCTCCGCCATCTTCTGGGCTTCGGCCTGGTCGAAGGTCTTCTCCGCCTGCTCGATCAGGGTGAGCAGGTCACCCATGTCGAGGATGCGGGAGGCCATCCGGTCCGGGTGGAAGGCGTCGAACTCGTCGAGCTTCTCGCCGTTCGACGCGAACATGATCGGCTTGCCGGTGACCTGGCGGATCGACAGCGCGGCACCACCGCGGGCGTCACCGTCGAGCTTGGAGAGGACCACGCCGTCGAAGCCGACGCCGTCGCGGAAGGCCTCGGCGGTGTTGACCGCGTCCTGACCGATCATCGCGTCGACGACGAAGAGGATCTCGTCGGGGCTGACCGCGTCCCGGATGTCCGCGGCCTGCTGCATCATCTCCTGGTCGATGCCCAGGCGGCCGGCGGTGTCGACGATCACGATGTCGTGGACCCGGGACTTCGCGAACTCGATGGAGTCCTCGGCGACCTTGACCGGGTCACCGACGCCGTTGCCCGGCTCCGGGGCGTACACGGCCACACCGGCGCGCTCGGCGACGACGCTGAGCTGGTTCACGGCGTTCGGCCGCTGGAGGTCACAGGCGACCAGCAGCGGGGAGTGGCCCTGCTCCTTCAGCCACAGGCCGAGCTTGCCCGCGAGGGTGGTCTTACCGGCACCCTGGAGACCCGCCAGCATGATCACGGTGGGCGGCTGCTTGGCGAAGCGCAGTCGCCGCGTCTCGCCGCCGAGGATCGTGACGAGTTCCTCGTTCACGATCTTCAGAACCTGCTGCGCCGGGTTCAGCGCCTTGGAGACCTCGGCGCCGAGCGACCGCTCCTTGACGCTCTTGATGAAGCTCCGGACGACCGGCAGGGCCACGTCGGCCTCAAGGAGGGCGATGCGGATCTCGCGCGCCGTGGCGTCGATGTCCGCTTCGCTCAAGCGCCCCTTGCCGCGCAAGTTCTTGAAGGTCGCTGAAAGGCGATCGGAGAGAGTATCGAACACGGCGGCGTCGGTCCTCGGGGTCGGTGGCTGCTGGGAATCGCCCTCCAGGGTATCCCGGCCACGCGTGTCGCCGGGATCCCCGTTCAGTCACGCAGTGTCTCCTCCAGCTTCCGCGCCACGGAAGCGGCCTCCTCGCGGGGCAGCGGAGCCCCCTCGGGACCGGTGACGTAGAAGGCGTCGACGGCGTTCGCGCCCAGGGTGCTGACGTGCGCGCTGCGCACCCGTACCCGTGCGTCCTCCAGCGCCCGGCCGATCCGGAAGAGCAGGCCCGGCGCGTCCTGGGCGCGGACCTCGATCACCGTGGCCAGCCGGGAGGCGGCCGGGTGGACCGTCACCCTGGGCGGCGGTGCCAGCACGCCCCGGCGGCGCGGATAGGCGGCGTCGCGCTCGGCGAGGCGGCCCGCGATGTCGAGGGTGCCGTCCAGCGCCCGGACCAGGTCGGCGCGGAGCCGGGCGGCCTGGGGCAGGGAGCCGTACTCGGCGGCGACCCGCCAGTTCAGCAGCAGAACCGAGCCCTCCACGCCGTCGGGGAGGTCCAGGGCGCGCAGCTCGGCGGTGCGGACGGTGAGGCGGTGCATGGCGAGCACACCGGAGACGGCGGGCAGGACGCCCGGCTGGTCCGGCACGGCGATGAGCAGCTCCACGCCCAGCGGTTCCGGGTCGCCGGACGGCTCCTCGTCCGTCGGCGGCTCGGTGTGCGCGCGCAGCGCCAGCACCGGGCTGCCCGTGGCGACGGACTCGATGGCGAGCCGCTCCTGCTCGGCCGTCGGCGCGGCGGCCTCGGGCTCCTCGGGCGCGTCGCCCGCCAGCACGGCCGAGACGCGTTTGACCAGGTCGGCGACGAGCGAACCGCGCCAGGAGGACCAGGCGGCGGGCCCGGTGGCCAGCGCGTCCGCCTCGGTGAGGGCGTGCAGCAGCTCCAGGGTGGACTGGGTGCCGACCGCGTCGGCGACCGAGCGGACCGTGGCCGGGTCCTCCAGGTCGCGCCGGGTCGCGGTGTCCACCAGCAGCAGGTGGTGGCGGACCAGGGTGGCCAGGACGCCGACCTCCTCGCGGTCGAAGCCGATCCGGGCGGCGACGTCCTTGGCGATGATCTCGCCGGCCACCGAGTGGTCCCCCGGCCAGCCCTTGCCGATGTCGTGCAGCAGGGCGGCGACCAGGAGCAGGTCGGGGCGGTTCACCCGGCGGGTGAACTCGGAGGCGCGGACCGCCGTCTCGATCAGGTGCCGGTCGACGGTCCAGATGTGCACGGCGTTGCGCTGGGGGCGGCAGCGCACGCGCTCCCAGTCGGGCAGCAGCCGGGTGATCAGCCCTTCGGCCTCCAGTGCCTCCCAGACCTCGATCGTGGGACGGCCCGAGCCGAGCAGGGTCACCAGCTGCTCGCGGGCCTCGGCGGGCCAGGGCGTGGGCAGCGGACGGGTGGTGGCAGCCAGCCGCCGCACGGCGTGCAGGGAGAGCGGCAGTCCGGCCTGGGCGGCGGCGGCCGCGGCGCGCAGCGGGAGTACGGGATCGCGTTCGGGGCGCGCGGCGCGGGCGAGCACCACCTCGCCCTCCTGCTCCACGACGCCCTCGGCCAGCGGGGAGCGTTCCGCGACGGGCTTGCCGCCGCCGAGCATGGCGCGCAGCCTCGGTCGCACGGCCCGTGACCTCAGCACGCGCTCCACTTCACGCCAGGTGACGTCGCTGGCGTAGGAGATGACCCGCGCGGCCTCGTAGACCTGCCGCAGCAGGGTGTCGGCGTCGAGCAGGCCGAGTTCGGCGGCGACCTGGTCCTGCTCCTGGAGGGCGAGCCGGTCGGTGGCCCGGCCCGTGGCCAGGTGGAGCGCGTCGCGCACGTCGAGGAGGCGGCGCCGGGCGTCGTCGAGGCCCTCGCGCGGGGCGTCGGCCAGCCAGGAGGCGGCGACGGCGCGCAGGATGGTTGCGTCCCGCAGTCCGCCGCGGGCTTCCTTGAGGTCGGGTTCCAGGAGGTACTGCAGTTCGCCCTGGCGCTCGGCGCGCTCGGCGGTCAGCTCCAGGAGTTCGGGCAGGCGCTTGGGCGCCTGGTTGCGCCAGTCGGCCAGGACGGCCGTGCGCAGTCCGGCGGTCAGGCCGAGGTCGCCGGCGATGTGGCGGGCGTCCAGCAGGCCGAGCTGGACCTTGAGGTCCTCGGAGGCCGTCTTGCGGGCCTCGGCGGGGGTGCGCACCGAGTGGTCGAGGGCGAGGCCCAGGTCCCAGACGGGGTACCAGATCCGGTCGGCGAGGGCGGCGACCGCGTCGGTGTCGGTGCCGTCGTGCAACAGCAGCAGGTCGAGATCGCTGCGGGGGGACAGCTCGCCCCGGCCGTAGCCGCCGACCGCCACCAGGGAGACCCCGCGCAGTCCCTCGGCGCCCGCGGCGAACAGGCCGGTGAGCCAGTCGTCGGTCAGTTCCGCGAGGGCGGTACGGCGCGGCGGCCCGGACCGCGCCCCCTCGGTGAGGAGGCGCAGCCGGGCCGCCGCGTAGCCGCTGGGTCCCGAGTCATCTGCTTCTTTCCGCACGTCCGTACTCGTCACCCAGCGACTCCTGTCTTCACTTCTGCCGATTAGAGCGCGTCCGGCCCGCGCTCGCCGGTGCGGACCCGTACGGCCGTCTCGACCGGCAGCGACCAGACCTTGCCGTCACCGATCTTGCCCGTGCGGGCCGCCTTGACGATGACGTCGATCAGCTGCTCGGCGTCGTCGTCCTCGGCCAGCACCTCGATGCGGATCTTCGGGACCAGGTCGACGGTGTACTCGGCACCGCGGTAGACCTCGGTGTGGCCCCGCTGACGACCGTAGCCGCTCGCCTCGGTGACCGTCAGGCCGTGGACCCCGAAGGCCTGGAGGGCTTCCTTGATCTCGTCGAGCCGGTGGGGCTTGACGACTGCGGTGATGAGCTTCATGCGTCCACCTTCTTGTTGTCACCGGCCGGGGCGCTCGGCGCGGGCGTGGCGGAGGAGATGTGCGAGCCGGAGGCGCTGCTGAAGTCGTATGCAGTCTCGGCGTGGGCGGCCTGGTCGATGCCACCGACCTCGTCGTCCTCGCTGGCCCGGAACCCGATGGTCTTCTTGATCAGGAACGCCAGGATCAGGGTGACCACGAAGGTGTAACCCATGACGGAGAAGGCGCCGATGGCCTGCGAGAGGAACTGGTCTCCGCCGCCGACACCGCCGGTGGCGAGGAAGCCGACCAGCAGGGTGCCGATGACACCGCCGACCAGGTGGACACCGACGACGTCCAGGGAGTCGTCGTAGCCCAGCTTGTACTTGAGGCTGACGGCCCAGGAGCAGACCGCACCGGCGACGACACCGATGAGCATGGCGCCGAAGGCGTTGACGCTGCCGCCGGAGGGCGTGATGGCGACCAGACCGGCGACCGCGCCGGAGCAGGCGCCCAGGGTGGTGAAGGCACCGTGGCGGATGCGCTCGTAGATGAGCCAGCCGAGCACCGCGGCGGCGGTGGCGATCTGCGTGTTCATCGCCATCAGGGCGGTGGTGCCGTCGACGCCGAGCTCGGAACCGGCGTTGAAGCCGAACCAGCCGAACCAGAGCAGAGCCGTGCCGAGCAGGACCAGCGGCAGGTTGTGCGGCCGCATCGGGTCCTTCCTGAAGCCGACCCGCTTGCCCACCACGAGGACGGCGGCGAGAGCGCCGATACCGGCGTTGATGTGGACCGCGGTACCGCCGGCGAAGTCGATCACGGCGGGGTCGAGCTGGGCGAGCCAGCCACCGCCCCACACCCAGTGAGCGACCGGGAAGTAGACCACGGTGACCCAGAGGCCGATGAAGATCATCCAGGAGCTGAACTTGACGCGGTCCGCGAGGGCACCGCTCATCAGGGCCGCGGTGATCACTGCGAAGAGCATCTGGAAGAGCGAGAAGGCGAAGACGGAGATGTCGTTGCCGGTGAAGCTCTCCATCGTGCTGTCGGCGTCGATGCCCTTCAGCCCGATCATGTCGAGGTTGCCGATGAAGCCGCCGACGTCACCGCTGAAGGCGAGGGAGTGTCCGTACAGCACCCACAGGATGCTGACGATGCCCAGCGAGATGAAGGACATCATCAACATGTTGAGGACGCTCTTCGAGCGCACCATGCCGCCGTAGAACAGGGCCAGCCCAGGCGTCATCAACATGACGAGCGCTGCACTGATCAATACGAATCCGGTATCTGTGCCGTTCAATGCCGGTATCTCCTCGTCTGAGTACGGCCCCGTGCGGGCGAAGCCTGAGCGGGATTGAGGGGTGGGCCGGTTATGCGCCACGAGATTCGCGCAGCGCCGTTTCGGTGGAAGCCCCTCGTTGTTTCGCCGCCGTGACGAAGACACATCGGGTGTTACGCGTCGATGAACTGCCGGATTCCCGCCACGTCGATCGTTATCGTGGCGCAACCTTCTTCGAAGGTATGGACCGGCCGCGGTCGGCCTTCCGATGACCTGGCATGGGGGAGCCGAGTCGGGCAGTTCGGGAGGGCCGGCCGCGGCCGGGGCTCATGCGGTGGTACGCGGTCTCAGACCGCCTCCGCGGTCTCGGGCAGCTCGATCGCCAGCCGGTCGGTGAGATCGACGACCTCGTGCAGATCACCGAAATCGCGTACGGCCGTGTCGACCGTCTTGCGGATACGGGTGTTGACCCGCTCGGAGCGCACCTTCTTGGCGACCCGCATCGCCTCGGTGGCGAACCCCGCGCTCCGCTCCGGCTCGCGCCGCAGCAGGTGCACGGTGGCCATGCCGATCAGGTTGAGCGCGTAGGACCGCTGGTGCTCGGAGTCCTTGGCGAAGAGGTCCACGGCCCGCTCCATCAGCGGCTCCGCCAGCGAGGCGTAGGCGGGACTGCGGCCCGCGACATAGGCGAGGTCACGGTAGGAGTGGGAGTTCTCGCCGTGCAGCTCGGCCTCGGAGAAGAAGCGGATCCAGTCGGGATCCGGCTCGTCCCACTCGTCGGCCTCGGCGAAGGTGTCCTCGGCCATCCGCACCGCCCGCTTGCACTTGCCGGGCTGGCCCATGTTGGCGTAGGCGCGGGCCTCCATCGCATACAGCATCGACTGGGTGCGCGGGCTCGCGCAGTCACGGCTGCCGTACTGGGCGAGGTGGACCAGTTCCAGGGCGTCGTCGGGCCTGCCGAGGTGGATCATCTGGCGGCTCATGCTGGAGAGGATGTACGAGCCGAGCGGCCGGTCACCGGCTTCCTTGGCCGCGTGCAGGGCGAGTACGAAGTACTTCTGCGCGGTGGGCTGGAGGCCGACGTCGTAGGACATCCAGCCCGCCAGTTCGGCGAGTTCGGCGGCGACCTTGAACAGGACGCGGGTGGTGGAGTCGGGTTGGGGCTCCTGGAGGAGGTCGGTGACCTCGTGCAGCTGGCCGACGACCGCCTTGCGGCGCAGGCCGCCGCCGCACTGGGCGTCCCACTGCCGGAACATCACGGTGGTGGACTCCAGCAGCTCCAGCTCGGGCCGCGAGAGCCGGCCGCGCCGGGCCTGGGCGGGAGGCTCGGGTTCGGTGCGCGGGGCGGTGGGCGAGGGGACGAGCCAGCGCTGCATCGGCTCGATGAGCGACGGGCCCGCGGACAGGGCCAGCGAGGTCCCGAGAAAGCCGCGCCGCGCCAGCATCAGGTCGCTGCGCGAGAACTCGCTGAGCAGGGCCACGGTCTGCGGGCCCGTCCAGGGCAGGTCGACCCCGGAGACCGACGGCGCCTGGCGCGCGGCGCGCAGGCCGAGGTCCTCGACGGAGACGACGCAGCCGAAGCGCTCGGAGAACAGCTCGGACAGGATGCGCGGGATCGGCTCGCGCGGATTCTCGCCGTCCAGCCAGCGGCGCACGCGGGAGGTGTCGGTCGAGATGTGGTGGGCGCCCAACTGGCGGGCCCGACGGTTGACTTGGCGGGCGAGTTCGCCCTTCGACCAGCCGCTGCGCACGAACCAGGACGTGAGCAGCTCGTTCGGGCGCTTGTCAGCGTTCGTCGCGTTCGTGCCGCTTCCGCTGGTGCCGCTCACTGGAAGCCCCCATCCCTTGGACCACTTGTCACCGAGTGCGCCAAGCCCTATCAGAATGCCGGTAAATACGGCCGCCCGTCCCGGAGTTCTCACCCTTCGAACGGAAAGCCGAGTTGCCTCCGGCATACCCACAAGTGCATGTGCCCTCAGGACTCGTGTACTCAAAGTAATCCTACGATCACCCGTCCAGCCATGGCGATCCCGGAAACGCCACCATTCGCCACCCCTTCGAATGAACTCACGGTCGCCTCCGCACGATTCACTTGACAGAGAACGACCGGCAGTGGGCGGAGCGATGCACTCAGGGGCGCGCGTCGCCGGGTGCACGACCCGGAGCGCCTCCGAGCGCCGCACGGGGTGCGTGAAGCCGGGCGCGAGAAGACACAGGGTGGACACAGAGCGTCACGACCCGCATCCGCGTCGTAACCACCGGCGCGCCGGACCCGTTGGAGGGGGCATGGGCTTCACGATCGCCGGCATCCGCGAGATCCGTTCCGGCACGCGCCGACGCGGCCGGTCCTCGGACTGCACCGCTGTCGCCGAGTTCACCGGCCTGTGGGGCTGGGACGTGGTTCCGGGCGCGCGTGCGTCGGCCGGCGACTGCTCCTGCGGCCGCGCGGACTGCCGCGAACCCGGCGCCCACCCCTTGCACTTCGCCCCGCGGGTCCCGGCGGGGGCCACGCTCGACGAGGTCTCCCGCGCCTGGGCGGAGTACCCCGGCGCCGCCGTGATGCTGCCGGTCGGCGGGGCCTTCGACGTCATCGAGGTGGCCGAACCGGCCGGGCGCCGCGCGCTGGCCCGGCTGGAGCGCATGGGCCTGCCCCTCGGCCCGGTCTCCGTCACCCCCGACGGCCGCGCCCACTTCTTCGTCGCTCCCGGCGCCGCGGCCTACCTCCCCGAACTGCTCTACCGCATGGGCTGGGACGACCCGACCTCCCTGGACCTGCGCGGCCTCGGCCCCGGTACGCACATCACCGCCCCGCCGTCCGACCGCGGCGGCCTGGGCCCGGTGCGCTGGCTGCGCTCCCCCGCGCTGGACTCGGCGACGAAGCCGCCGGCGGCCCGTCTGCTCCTGGGCACACTGGCCTACGTGGCCCACCGGTCCCGTGCGTAGCCCGGACCCTCGGGCCCGGCCGGAACCCACGCGCCCGGCACGCCCCGCTCAACCGCCACACACCCCCGCACACAGCGAAGCGCCCGCCACCGGAACGTTCCGGCGCGGGCGCTTCCTCGCGACTGCGGGACCTACTCGCCGATCAGCGCGTCCACGAACGCCTCCGGCTCGAACGGCGCCAGGTCGTCCGGACCCTCGCCCAGACCGATCAGCTTGACCGGCACGCCCAGCTCGCGCTGCACGGCGATCACGATGCCGCCCTTCGCCGTACCGTCCAGCTTGGTCAGCACGATGCCGGTGATGTCGACGACCTCGGCGAACACCCGGGCCTGGACCAGACCGTTCTGCCCGGTCGTGGCGTCCAGCACGAGCAGCACCTCGTCGAGCGGCGCGTGCTTCTCCACGACCCGCTTGACCTTGCCGAGCTCGTCCATCAGACCGGTCTTGGTGTGCAGCCGGCCCGCGGTGTCGATCAGGACGACGTCGGAGCCCAGCTCCTTGCCCTCCTTCACCGCGTCGAAGGCGACGGAGGCCGGGTCGCCGGCCTCGGGACCGCGCACGGTGTGGGCGCCGACCCGCTCGCCCCAGGTCTGGAGCTGATCGGCGGCGGCGGCCCGGAAGGTGTCGGCGGCGCCGAGGACGACGGTGTTGCCGTCGGCGACCAGGACCCGGGCGAGCTTGCCGGTGGTCGTGGTCTTGCCGGTGCCGTTGACCCCGACGACCATCACGATGCCGGGCTTGCGGTCCTCCGGCTCGGTGCGCACGGTCCGGTCCAGGTCCGTGCCGACCAGCTTGAGCAGCTCCTCGCGGAGCAGTCCGCGCAGCTCCTGGGGGGTCCGGGTGCCGAGCACCTTCACGCGCTCGCGCAGGCTGTCGACCAGCTCCTGGGTGGGCATCACCCCGACGTCGGCGGTGAGCAGCGTGTCCTCGATCTCCTCCCAGGTGTCGTCGTCCAGGTGCTCGCGCGAGAGCAGCGTGAGCAGGCCCTTGCCGAGTGCGTTCTGGGAGCGGGAGAGCCGGGCCCGGAGCCGGACGAGGCGGCCCGTGGTGGGCTCCGGGACCTCGATCCCGGCCGGCGGGAGCTCCTCCACGACGGGCGGTTCCTCGACGGCGGCCGGGGCCGAGCCGTCGGGAAGGTCCACCTCCTCTATCGTCCGGCGCGGTTCGTCGCGCGGAGTCTCGGCCTCGTCGCCGACGTGCGGCTCGGCCGGAGGGGCGGTGATGTCGGGCGCTGCGGGGGGCGGCGGGGGCAGCTGCTTCTTGCGCCGGCTGCCGACGACGAGCCCGCCGAGCGCACCGAGCACGACCACGGCGATGACTACAGCAAGGATGACGATGTCCATAACGCATCCAGTATCAGTCATGGGCGATCGCCGGACGCCTCTTGCGTCCCCTGCGGGGCGCGCCGACTCCCTCCGCCCGCGCGCCGCACGCCCCGGCACCGCACCCCTGGCGATCTGACGACCCGTCAGCTACGGTCCTCCTCCACAGCCCACCGGGCGAAGGGAGCCGGCCATGCCCGTCACGGTCGTCCGTTTCAACCTCGTCGAGCCCGGCGCCACCCCCGCCTCGCTCGGCGCGCGCTACCGCACGGCCCTGGAGATGGCCGCCTACGCGGACGAGCACGGCGTGACGACCGTGCAGACCGAGGAGCACCACGGCGTCGCGAACAACTGGCTGCCGTCGCCGTTCGCCTTCGCGGGCGCGGTCTTCGGCGCGACCCGGCGGATCGCGGTGACGGTCTCCGCGGTCATCGGACCGCTGCACGACCCGTTGCGGCTGGCCGAGGACATCGCCGTACTGGACCTGATCAGCGGCGGCCGCCTGGTCACGGTCGCCGGGATCGGGTACCGGCCCGAGGAGTACGCGCGCGGCGGGGTGGACTGGAAGCGGCGCGGACGGCTCCAGGACGAGCTGTTGGAGACCCTGCTGAAGGCATGGACCGGCGAGGACTTCGCGTACCGGGGCCGCACGGTACGGGTCACCCCTCGCCCCTTCACCGAGCCGCACCCCCTGCTGCTGGTGGGCGGCTCCTCCCGGGCGGCCGCGCGCCGGGCCGCCCGCCTGGGGCTGCCGCTCTTCCCCAGCGCCCATCTGCCGGAGCTGGAGGCTTACTACAAGGAGCAGCTCACCGAGCACGGCACCGAGGGCTGGACGATGATGCCGGCCGCCGAGACACCCCTGCTGCATATAGCCGAGGATCCGGACCGGGCGTGGGCGGAGTACGGCGGGCACTTCCTGCACGAGGCCCGGACGTACGCCTCCTGGCAGTCGTCCGACATCCGCTCGGCGGTGCGGTCGGCGGCCACGACGGTGGCGGAGCTGCGCACGGAGGGCGTCTACCGCGTCCTGACGCCCGAGGAGTGCGCGGCCCGGCCGCCGGAGAGCCTGGTGCTGCATCCGCTGTGCGGGGGGATGCCGGTGGAGGAGGGGTGGCGCAGTCTGCGGCTGCTGTGCGAAGACGTACTGCCCCGGCTCGCCTGACCGAGCCGGGGCAGTACGCGTCCTACGCATACGGGGAGAGGGGCAGCGGGGACTTGGCCCTTCTCCCCGAGCTTCGGGGCTCCGCGGTGCGGGTCAGCCCATCTCCTCCAGCTTCTTGCCCTTGGTCTCGGGCACGAACTTGAGGATGAAGGGGATGGAGAGGAAGGCGAACACCGCGTACATGACGTAGGTGAGCGACAGGTTCCAGTCCGACAGGTCCGGGAAGGTGATCGTGATGACCCAGTTGGCGAGCCACTGGGCGGAGGCGGCCACGCCGAGGGCGGCGGCTCGGATCTTGTTCGGGAAGACCTCGCCGAGCATGACCCAGACCACGACACCCCAGGACAGGGCGAAGAAGAGCACGAAGGCGTTGGCGGCGATCAGCGCCACGGCACCCTGCGCGGTGGGCAGCGGGTCGCTGCCGTTCTGGTAGGAGAAGGCCCAGGCCGCCACCGCGAGGGAGACGCCCATGCCGACCGAACCGATGAGCGCGAGCGGCTTGCGGCCGATGCGGTCGACGAAGATCATCGCGATCACGGTGCCGATGATGTTGATGATCGAGGTCTCGAACGAGTAGAAGAAGGAGCTCGACGGGTCGACGCCCACGGACTGCCACAGCAGGTTCGAGTAGTAGAAGATGACGTTGATGCCGACGAGCTGCTGGAAGACGGAGAGGCCGATACCGATCCAGACGATCGGGAGCAGGCCGAAGCGGCCGCCCAGCAGGTCCCGGAAGGTCGACTTGTGGTCGCTGCGCATGGCGCGGTCGATCTCGTCGACCCGGGCGTCGAGGTCGATGTCGCCCTCGACGTCGGCGAGCACCTTCTTGGCGTCCTCGACGCGTCCGGCGCTGATCAGGTAGCGCGGGGACTCGGGGATGGCGAAGGAGAGCAGGCCGTAGACGAGCGCCGGGACGATCATCACGCCCAGCATCCACTGCCAGGACTCCAGGCCCGCGATCTTGCCGCGCTCCTCGCCGTCGGCCATGTTGAGGATGGCCCAGTTGACGAGCTGGGAGACGGCGATGCCGATGACGATGGCGGCCTGCTGGAACGAGGCGAGCCTGCCGCGGTAGGCCGGCGGGGCGACCTCGGCGATGTAGGCGGGGCCGATGACCGAGGCCATGCCGATGGCTATGCCGCCGAGGACGCGCCAGGCGGCGAGGTCCCAGGCCGCGAACGGCAGGCCGGAGCCGACGGCGGACACGGCGAACAGCACCGCGGCGATCTGCATGACGCGGATGCGGCCGATGCGGTCCGCGATGCGGCCGGCGATCGCGGCGCCGACGGCGCTGCCGAGCAGTGCGCAGGCGGCGACCGTGCCGGTGGCTCCCGAGCTCAGGTCGAACCTGTCCTGGATACCGCCGTTGGCCCCGTTGATGACGGAGCTGTCGTAGCCGAACAGGAAACCGCCCATGGCGGCCGCGGCGGTGATGAAGACGACGTGCCCGAGGTGTTCGGGGTGCGACGCCTTCGCTCCTGACTGGGGTGCCTGCGCTGTGCTGGTCACGTAGTACTACTCCTCGGGCCACCGGCAACATCGCCGGGTGGGGGGTGAGCCCTTCCAGGGGCATCGGACGAGGCGCCCGCCACCACCTGAAGGTAAAAGCAACGTTGCAGACCCTATGCCTTCAAGTTTCGAAGTCAATAGTTCGTGGTGTGTGAGATAAGAGGCAGGGCAAGGTGCCTTACGTTCAAGAACTGAATGGATAGTGAAGGAAAGGTGCCCGGCGTCAGCGAAGGCGCTGGGAGATGACCTTCGACACACCGTCGCCCTGCATGGAGACGCCGTACAGCGCGTCGGCGACCTCCATGGTCCGCTTCTGGTGGGTGATCACGATCAGCTGCGAGGCTTCCTGGAGCTCCTGCATGATGCGGATCAGCCGCTGGAGGTTGGTGTCGTCGAGGGCCGCCTCGACCTCGTCCATGACGTAGAACGGGCTCGGCCGCGCCTTGAAGATCGACACCAGCATCGCGACCGCCGTCAGCGAGCGCTCCCCGCCCGACAGCAGCGACAGCCGCTTGACCTTCTTGCCCGGCGGACGCGCCTCGACGTCCACGCCCGTGGTCAGCATGTTGTCGGGGTCGGTGAGCACCAGCCGGCCCTCGCCGCCCGGGAACAGCCGGCTGAACACACCCTCGAACTCGCGTGCCGTGTCCCAGTACGCCTCGGTGAAGACCTGCTCGACCCGCTCGTCGACCTCCTTGACGACCTGGAGCAGATCGGCCCGCGTCTTCTTCAGGTCCTCCAGCTGCTCGCTGAGGAACTTGTGGCGCTCCTCCAGCGCCGCGAACTCCTCCAGGGCGAGCGGGTTGACCTTGCCGAGCTGCTGGTACGCCCGCTCGGCCGCCTTCAGCCGCTTCTCCTGCTCGGCGCGGGCGAAGGGCCTCGGCCGGTTGCGCGGATGCTCGGGATCCTCCGGCAGCTCCTCGCCCTCGGCGGGCGGCGACGGCGGTACGAGCTGGTGGGGGCCGTACTCCTCGACGAGCCCGGCGGGCTCCACGCCCAGCTCCTCCAGCGCCTTGGTCTCCAGCTGTTCGATCCGCATCCGCTTCTCGGCGCCGAGCACCTCACCGCGGTGCACCGAGTCGGTCAGCTTGTCGAGTTCGGCCTTCAGATCGCGGCCGGCGCCCCGGGCGGCGGTCAGCTCCCGCTCGCGCAGCGCCTTGGCGGCGTCGGCGGCGGACCGCTCCTCGTCGGCGCGGCCCAGGGACACCTCCACGTGCGCCAGCAGCTGCCGCGCGCCGAGGGCGACGGCCTCGGCGACGGCGGCCTCGTGCCGGAGCCGGGCCCGACGCTGCTCGGCACGCGCGCGTGCCTCGCGTTCGGCGCGGGCGGCCCGGTCCAGCGAGTCCGCCCGCCCGGCGAGCCCCTTGACCCGTTCCTCGTGCGTACGGACCTGGAGACGGGCCTCCATCTCGGTCTGCCGCGCGTTGGCGCCGTCGGCGGCGAGCCGGTCCCGCACGGAGGTGTCGGGCTCCTCCTCGACCGGCATCTCCTCGGCGACGGCGAGCCGCTCGGCGAGCACCTCGACCTCTTCCAGGGCCCGGTCCAGCGCCTCCTGCGAGCGCGCCGCGGCGGCGACACCGCGCTCGGCCTCCCCGGCCGCGCCGCGCGCCTGCCCGGCGAGCCGGCCGAGCTGCTGGGCCACGGCCGACTTCTCCCGGTCGGCGGCCCGGCGCCGGTCGCCCAGCTCCTCGACCAGCGCGGCGCACTCCGTACGGCGTTCGGCCGCGGCGCGCTGCGCCTCGCCGAGTGCCTCGCAGCGGACGGCCAGCTCCTCCAGTTCGGCGGCGGCCTCGTCGACGGACGCCTGCACTTCGATCAGGCTCGGGGTGCCCGCGGAGCCGCCGTGCGCGAAGTGGGCGCCGAGCAGGTCGCCCTCGGCGGTGACCGCGGTGAGACGGGGGTGCGCGCGGATCAGGTCCTCGGCGTCCTCCAGGGTGGACACGACGACGACGCCGCGCAGGAGACGCCGGACGGCGGGCATCAGTTCGGCGGGGCCGCGGACCAGGTCGGCGGCGTAGGGGCGGGTGGCGTCCGCGGGCCCGTCCGGTCCGGCCGTGCCGGTGTCCGCGGGCTCGTCCGGTCCGGCCGTGCCGGTGTCCGCGGGCTCGTCCGGTCCGGCCGTGCCGGTGTCCGCCGCGTCTCCGGCCAGCAGCAGGGACGCCCGTCCGCCGTCCTCCTTGCGCAGCAGACGGATCGCGTCGGCCGCGGCCGACGGCGAGGTGACCGCGAGCGCGTCGGCCGCTGCGCCGAAGGCGGCCGCCAGCGCGACCTCCCGGCCCGGAGCGACCGTGAGCAGTTCGGCGGCGGGTCCCAGCAGGCCGGCGAGCCGGTCCCGGGCGCCCAGCAGCGCGCCCGTGCCGTCCTTGCGGCGCAGTCCCAGGGCGAGGGCCTCGTGGCGGGCCCGGGTCGCGGCGCGGCTGCGTTCGGCCGTGGTGGCGGCCTCCCGGGTCGCGGTGACCGCGCTCTCCGCCTCGGCCAGGGCCGCCTTCGCCGCGTCGTGCCGTTCGGCCAGCTCCACGTCACCGGCGTCGAGGCCGTCGACCTCGGCCTGGAGCGCCTCGTACTCCTCCTGGGCGGCGGCGGCCCGCTCCTGCGCCTCGTCGCGGGCGGCGGCGAGCCGGTCGATCTCGGCCTGGGCGGAGGCGGCGCGCGAACGGGCGGCGCCCACCTGTCCGTTGAGCCGGGCCAGGCCCTCACGGCGGTCCGCGATGGCCCGCGCCACGTCCTTCAGGCGCCGCTCCTCCAGAGCGAGTTCGCGTTCGAGGTCGGCGCGGTGGGCGACGGTGTCGTCCAGGGCGCGCTCGGCCGCCTCCAGGGCCGCCTCCAGCTCGGCCTCCTGTTCACGGATGCGGGCCGCCTCGCGCTCCATGTCCTCGGGGTCACGGCCGCGCCGTTCCTCGGGGGGCGCGGAGGTGGCGCTCTTGACCCGGGCGTCGGCGAGGGAGACGGTGCCCCGAACCCGTTCGGCCAGCTGGGACAGCTCGTACCAGGTCTGCTGGGCGCGCTGGAGGCGCGGGGAGAGGCGGCGCACCTCCTCCTCCAGGAGGGCCTCGCGCTGGAGCGCCTTCTTCAGCTCCAGTTCGGCGGCTTCCTTGCGCTCCTTCAGCGCGGCCTCGTCGGCGACCTCGGCCTTGAGCGCCTGGCGCAGCCGTACGAGGTCGTCGGCGAGCAGGCGCAGGCGGGCGTCTCGGAGGTCGGCCTGGATGACCGCGGCGCGGCGGGCGACGGCCGCCTGGCGGCCGAGGGGCTTGAGCTGCCTGCGGAGCTCGTCGGTGAGGTCCTGCACGCGCGCGAGGTTCGCCTGCATCGCGTCCAGCTTGCGCAGCGCCTTCTCCTTGCGCTTGCGGTGCTTGAGGACGCCCGCGGCCTCCTCGATGAACGCCCGGCGGCCCATGGGGTCGGCGTGCAGGACGGAGTCGAGCTGGCCCTGGCCGACGATGACGTGCATCTCGCGGCCGATGCCGGAGTCGGAGAGCAGTTCCTGGATGTCGAGGAGCCGGCAGGTGTCCCCGTTGATCTGGTACTCGCTGCCGCCGTTGCGGAACATGATCCGCGTGATGGTGACCTCGGCGTACTCGATGGGCAGCGCCCCGTCGGAGTTGTCGATGGTCAGCGACACCTCGGCACGGCCGAGCGGCGGGCGCCCGGTGGTGCCGGCGAAGATGACGTCCTCCATCTTGCCGCCGCGCAGCGACTTCGCGCCCTGCTCCCCCATGACCCAGCTGAGCGCGTCCACGACATTGGACTTGCCCGAGCCGTTCGGTCCGACGACACAGGTGATGCCCGGCTCGAACCGGAGTGTGGTCGCGGAGGCGAACGACTTGAAGCCGCGGAGGGTCAGGGCCTTGAGGTGCACGCCGCCGGACTCTACCTTCCGGCGATGTCTCACTCCATGAACCCGCGGTTTCACCCCTGAACGTGCAGGGCACATCAGACGTTAAAGAGTCTGGGAGGGCGGGGCGGGGGAAAGTGAAGAAGCGAAAGAAAGAAGGGACGCCGAAGCGTCCCTTGCAACTTCTGACAACTTAGCGGTTGAAACGGGCTGCCCAACCGGTGCGTGTGCTGTCGTGGAGCAGTGCAGCGATCAGGTGAACGCAGGCTCCGCCTGGTGTGCGTCGATGCTCTCCATGAGACTGTCGTGAGAAGCGGCAGCCGTCAGCGCGTCGTTCTCCGCCTGGATCCGTACGAGCTCGGATTCCAGGTCCTGTACGCGCTGCTGGAGCCGTCGCATCTCGGCGAGGAGTCGCGGGTCGGAGCCGCCGACGTAACCGAGAAGCGCCTTTGCCATGATGGATGGTCCTCCACACTGAGTGACCGACCGAAGCGGTGTGGGTCGTGAGGGATTCGCACCCACGGTGCTTGGCACTCTTGAGTTCTTGCTGCCGTTCTTACATGCCAAACAGCTAAGGTGCGCGGGGCTTTCAGCGTCTCACCAAAAAGTTTGACGGTCAACACGATCACGCCCCGTATTGGCGGGCGGCCCGGGGGCGCGCGGCCGGATCGGCGGCGCTGCGACTCCTGCGGGGCCCTGAGGGCGTGGCGATCATCCTTGCGTGCGGAGCGTGCCGACGCAAGCCTTTCTCGGCAACCACCTGCTCCTTTCCCTTCGGGGCAGGTGCCGGCGGCAGGATCCTCCGCTTCCGCGGGACGGGGCGGCAGCCCGTGATCACCGGATGGCGAAGCCGTCGTATCCCCCGCGCGGTGTGTCCCAGATCTCGGTGACTCCGTCCACGCGTCCGGGCGTGTCGGCTCCCCGGAGCCAGTCGAGCAGTCCCTCGCACCCCGTGCGCGGCCCCTCGGCGACCACCTGGACCCGTCCGTCGTCCAAATTGAGAGCAAAACCACTCAGGCTGCCGATCTCGAGTGCCTTGGCACGCGTGAACCAGCGAAAACCCACACCTTGGACGCGTCCACGCACCCAGGCAACCAGTCGCACATCCTCGCTCATGACTGAAACCTAACCGCCCAATGTCCCACTGGGCACTTCCTCACCCAGCGCCATGGGGTACCGTCCCCACCCAATGAATCTCATATGAAACTCACTCGATCAGGTGAGTTGGGTTGATCGCACAGGACGCGTCGACCGAACGGACGAGGAAGGCCAGGACATGGGACGCCACCGACGCTCCGCCGCCGGCCGCGCCGCCACGGGCCGCGCCACGGGGGTCAGTCAGACAGACGGTTCCGCAGGCTGGGACCAGGACCCGCTGGACTCGTACCCGGACACGCGGTCCGGCGAGACGGTGGGCATCGCCCCCTATCTCCACCAGGACGACTACGCCGGCGCCTACGCGACGACCGAGGCGTACCTCTTCGCGCCCGGCGACGGCCGCGACGACGGCTACGCCGAGGACTACGCCCGCGTGACGGAGACCGCCGTCTTCGCGCGCGACGGCCTCGCCCCCGGCGACGGCCCGTCGCGCGGCGGTTCCCGCCGACGCAAGAAGAAGAAGGCCGTCACCCCGGTCCGCACCGGTCTCCTCGGGGTCTCCGCGGCCGTCGCCATCGGCACCGTAGCGGTCGCCACGGGCGTGCTGCCCGGCGGTGACAACTACACCCTCGGCGGCGGCAGCAGCGACAAGGTGCAGTCCGCCGACTCCCCGACCAGCTCGCCGAGCGAGCAGGGCGGCACCTCCGGCAGCGCGGAGGCCCGCGAGGAGAGCGCGCCGGCCAGCCGGGACCAGGAGCGGGCCGCCTCGCCGACGCCGTCGGCCAAGGAGTCGACCGCCTCGGCGACGCCGACCAAGGAGCCGTCGAAGAAGCCGAAGGCGACCCCCACCACCCCGAGCAAGAAGCCGGAGAGCACCCCCTCGAAGACCGCGACGAAGGAGCCCGAGGCGCCGAGCGCCCCGGTCACCCTCTCGGAGGAGGCCGCCGCCGCGGCCCAGGTCCTCAAGCTGGTCAACGAGGAGCGGGCGAAGGTCGGGTGCAGCGCGGTCGCCGCCAACAGCGCGCTCGCCGATCTGGCCGCCGCCTTCAGCCAGGACATGGCCGACCGGGACTTCTTCGACCACACCGACCCCGACGGCCAGAGCCCCTGGGACCGTGCCGCCGCGGCCGGCATCACCAACCTCGGCGGCGAGAACATCGCCCGGGGCCAGGCCGACGCGGCCGCGGTGATGGACGCCTGGATGAACAGCCCCGGTCACCGCGCCAACATCCTGAACTGCGACTTCAAGACGCTGGGCGTCGGCGTCCAGTTCGGCACCGGCGGCCCTTGGTGGACGCAGAACTTCGGCTACTGAGATAACCGCAGGTCAGAGACCTAGGAACCCTTCTGGGCCGTCTCGGGGCCGTCATCCGTAGATTCGGCGTCCTGAAAGACGCGATCTACGGCGGCCCTGGTCCGGGTCTCACTCGACGGCATCAGGTGCGTGTACGTACGGAGCGTGAAGCCGGGGTCATGGTGGCCCAGGTACTCGCTCAACGCCTTGATGCTCTCCCCCGCGTCCAGGAGCACCGACGCGTAGAAGTGCCTCAGCGCGTGCATGCCGTTGTCCCGCCCTGTCTCGACGTCCGCCGCCCGTAGAGCCGGACGCCAGACGCGATCGTTGAACCGGTTGCGGTCCAGGGCCAGGCCGGCGGAACCCGTGAAGAGCAGGGACGCCGTGACCGGCGGGCCGTCGACGGTCTTCCACGGCAGGGTGATCTCCGTTGCCGGGTGGCACTTCAGGTGCGCGGCGAGCGCGAAGGCGACGGACTCAGGCAAGGGAACGTCACGCTCCTTGCCACTCTTGGGCGGAGCGAACACCGGCCGGTGGCGTTGGAGCAACTTGACCTGTCGCACGACGTGCACGACACCGCCCAGGAAGTCCACGTCTTCGACGGCCAGGCCGAAGGCTTCCCCCTGCCGCAGGCCGAGCCCGGCAGCCACACTCACGAGAGCCTGATAGGGATCCGGCAGCGCGGCGCGAACGGCCATGACGCGTTCCGCGGACCAGGGCTTGACCTTGCGAGGCTCCAGCCGAGGCGCCCGAACGGACCGCGCTCTGCACGGGTTCTCACGGATGACCCGGTCCTCAACAGCGGCCGTGAAGACGGTCGAGACATGCGCGAAGATCCCGCGTCGATACCCCGCCGAGAGCCCACGGTCTTCCAACGTCCGGAGCCACAGGCGGAGATGCGACGGTGTGAACGACGCCATGGGCCGGGTGCCCAGGTACGGAATCGCATGGAGCCGTAGCCGACTCTCGACGGACTCTCGCGTCGAGGGGTCCGTGATCTGCGTGGTCATCCACTCGGTGGCGTACTGCCCGAAGGTGACCTTGCCCGCGTCCGGACTGACGTAGTCGCCGCGCGACATGTCCGCCTCGATGTTGGCCAACCACTGTTCCGCCCTGCGCTTCTGCTTGTCCGGGAAACTCTTGGACTTCTCGGTGCCGTCGGGACCGACGTACCGGGCCCGGTAGCGCAGGCCAACGCCGAAGCGGTCGGTCTTGACCTTGCCGGTCTTGCCGTCGACTCCGCTCTCGACCTTGTACCAGCGGTCTTGGATGTGTCCGGCCATCAGGCGGCCCTTTCCATCTGGGACTCGACCCAGACGCGGACGTCTTCGGGGTCGAAGCGGAGGTGCCGGCCAACACGGAAGCCGCGCGGTCCGGTCTGCTTGCGGCGCCACTGGTAGACGGTCTCGACCGGGACTCCGAGGAGATCGGCCAGGTCGACCGGGGTCAGGTAGCGATCGGGCAGCGAGCGCCTCATGCCCACACCTCCATGTCGTCCATGTCGTGCAGGTCTGCGAGTGCTTCGCGTGCTGTCTCGCGGTTCAGGTGCAGGTCCCGGGCGATGCTGGCAGCGAGCCAGGACTCCCCCGGCGTGTGGCCCTGTCCGGCGTAGGCCCAGTGCGCGAGGACCAGCGTGGAGCCCTCCGAGTCGTCGAGGTCCTCGCAGAGCCCGCGTTCGCGGCGTTCCTGCCGTGCCCGGTAGTCGGCGCGGACCTGGCGCAGGGCGCCCAACGTCGTCGAGTAGCGGCGGGACTTGGTGGAGAAGTGCCCGCGGAAGCCGAGCATGTGAGCCCACCGGGCGAGCAGCCGGTCCGGGTAGGCGTCGTCGAGGTCCCAGCAGGCTTCGATCAGGCGCCGGGTGTGCGCGGGCAGCGGCAGCCTGTCCAGCTCGGACAGCTCACCGATCCGGTGATCCACGGTCCCCGTGGTCTCGGCCGCTTTGGTGGCGTACTTGGCGACGTAGGAGGCGACCGCCTGTTCCGTCAGTTCCTCACGGCCGAGGGCGCCGATGGGCTGCACGTCGACCTGGGAACCCCACCGCAGCGTGCGGGCCGGGAAGTCCCCGGCAGCCGGGACCGGCACGGACACCCGACCGGCAGCCGCCCGGATCGCATCGTCCAGGAGCACGGTCGTGGCCCACACGGGCGGGGAGGCGTCCGGGCCGTCCGGGCCGTCGAGGCGCACCACGGCGTGGAAGTGCACGGCGCCCCGCTTCTGGAACTCGGCGACCTTGCCGAACGAGACCCGGCACACCTCCTTCAGCTCCGCCTGCGTCAGCCCGGCGCGGGCGGCGATCTCCCGGCGCAGGTAGATCGTGAACCGGCGCCACAGGTCCCCGGCGAAGTTGTTGAACAGCACCGCACCCGCGTAGTCGTACCGGTCCGGGGCGAGCGCCGTACCGAGCGCCGGATCATCGTCGGCATGCTGGGCACCGCAGCGGCAGCGGCCGGACTCGGGCCGGTTGTGCACGGGCCCGAACGACGGCGCGGTCAGGGTGGCGAAGACGCGGGGGTGATCCCGCACATCCGAGGACACACCCTTGGCCGCATCCCCGGTGATCCCGGCCCGGATCAGGTGGTAGGTGTCCCCGGCGTAGGTCCAGGCACAGGCCGCACAACGCGAGGCCCGCCGGTTGCCGCACGCGACCCGCAGCATGCCACCCGGCTCCTGCGCGGTGCTGTACGAGTACAGGACATCCCCGGTGGCGCGGTCACGCGTCACGGTCTGCCCGGTCAGCCGGATCGGATGGGAACAGCCGCCCGTGCGGCGGACCTGCTCCTGCCAGCGGTCGAAGCCCGACGAGTTCGCCACCCGCAGCAGATCGGCCAGGGTCAAGGGGTCGGTGCCCAGAGAGGCCGCAGCACCAGCCACGGCCTCAGGGGCGACGGGGAACACCGTCACGCAGCACCCCCGCAGACGAAGCACGGGCCGTAGCCCTCCTCGTACCAGTCCGCGTCCACGTCCACGGCCCACGACGCCCACACCTGGCGGGTGTCGCCGCACTCGGGGCACGGGCTGTCCAGCAGGTGCTGCAAACCCCGATCCCGGGCCGCATCGCTCATGGGAACCGACAGCGTGAGGAGCGATGCCAGCTCGCCTGTGCGCCGGTCGCGCTTCGGGTTGGGGAAGCGCCCGGCGTGAGCCCGCTTCTGCTCGGCCGTGACCCGCTTCGCCTGACGGCAGCGACGGAAGCCTGAAGCGAGAGCGGCGGTACGGTGAAGTTCGTCCAGACCCATGCGGGTGACGCCCTGCGCGATCCAGGCGATGAGTCGGTCGTTTCCTCCGCCCTGGTGGTGATAGCCGTCCGGCATGTCCGAGGCGTACAACGCCACGGCCCGCTCACTGTTGGACAGCTCTTCCACCGTCACGGAGGACGATAACGGCGCGACGTTCTCGGCAACCAAGGTTGCAGGCATGATGGAGGTTCCCTTCACGGGGACGAAGGGGGCGGCGAAACTGCTTGGCGGTAGGAGCGCCGCCCCCGGCTCGAATCAACTCATCTAACTTCTCTTGTGTTACCTAGATTAGTTACCTGAAGTGGATGCGCAAGACCTTGGGGCAGATTTCTTTAGGTCACTTAGGTAACCTGGGGAAGTGACTGTTAGCCAGGACGACCCGCGCAGCGCCTACGAGCAGGTGGCCGACGACATCCGACGAAAGATCGCCACCGGGACCCTCAAGGCCGGCCAACGCCTGGATGGCAACGCCAAGATGGCCGAGCGGTACGGCGTAGCAGCCATGACCATCCGGCATGCTCTGGACATCCTGAGGGGCGAACAGCTCATCGTGAGTCAGCAGGGGCGCGGAACCTTCGTCGCCAGCGACCCAGCCGTGTCAGACCTGCCGGACGAGAGCGGCGGCATGGCCGAGGAACTGAGTCATATCAAGGCAGCGCTAGACCTGATCAACTCGCGGCTCGATCGTCTCGAAAAGCAGGTCCGCGATCGTCCTTGACCGAGGCCGCGAGCCGGTCGACTCGTTGGGCGGCTTCCTGCAACCTCCTACGGATCTCGTGCAGCTCGACTAATAACCGTGCCCTGTCCTCGACCCTCACTGCCGTTTCCCCCTGATAGTGATCAACCCAGCTTCATGCTGGCGGCGAGCCGCCTAATCTCTGCCGCGTTCGAGTAGCGACCCGTTGATCGCAGATCCTCAACGAGGTTCCGGGCGATGGGCCTGTTCCTTACATGCTGCGGAGCGATCCGATCCGCCTTGAGGATGGCCTCAGCCGCGCCCTCAGCCTTACCGTTCATCATCTGCCCGACAGCCGAGCAGACCCAGAAGTGGGATTGCCTCTCCCCCGACGCGATGCGCTCGACCGCCACCAGTTCGGCCCGGGAAAGTACGTCACGCGGGCGGCCCAGTTCCATGCTGACTTCGACAGAGTGAATCTCCGTGTTGACCGCGTTGAACTGGGTCTGGAAGACGTTGCCACCTTCGGAGACGCCGGCCGCGATGCGGCGAGCCTCGGTCAAGTGGGCTTCGGCTTCCGATTGATCCCAGAGCCGGGACCAGGCGACGGCCGCACGCAAGTGCATGGCCCCCCAGAGGGCCCGAACGGTCTCACCCCCGGCAGGCAAGTGCGGTTCGAGGTCATCCAGCGCCTTTCGAGCCATGTCCCGTGCGGCACCCAGCTCCCCCTCATGCAGCCAGACCCCGCACAGGTCCCAACGAGCAGCAGCCCTCAGGATCGGCGACTCGGCCCGCTCAGCCGCGACCAGCTCTCGCTGCACCGCACTCCAACCGAGGTCATGATGACCCAGGAGGTTGGAGGAGACCCGAGCCATGTGACTCGCCCGAAGCATGAGTCCTTCGGCCTGGAGAACGTCGTCGTCACCAGCCGCATCGCAGAGTACGACCAGGTCCCGAAGGATCTCGGGAAGCACGTCACCGAGGGCTGTGAACTTGGCGTCTTGGCGCAACTTCTCAGCTGCCTCTACACGAAGAGTCAGGTCGGGGAGGGTAGGGAGGGTAGCCGACGCGATCAGCGCAGCTCCTCCCGGCATGGTTGCTTGTTGAAGGGCGAGGCGAAGTCCCGGGATAGAGGCGTGGCCCGAGTCGAGTTCCGCCGAGTCGTGACGGTAGGGCTGGCCTGTCAGTTCGGTGACTTCTATGCCGAGGACTTCGGACAGTTGCCCCAGGACGCTCATGCGGTCGAGCGGCAGGCGCCCTGTTTCGATCTTCGAGACCCAGCTGACGGAGCGGTCGACAGCAGCAGCCAGTTGCGCCTGATCCCATCCGATACGTCGCCGTGCTCTTGCCACGCGCTGCCCAGTGGTCAGCTCTGCCGTCATCATGGGTTCCCTTCGACACTACGACGGTACCCACGCCAAGCTGTCGGGCTGTCAGTAAAAGTGACAGCGCCCGCCCGAACGCCCATGCCCCAAGCCTGAGTTACGGGTTTCTCTACCTCATCAAGCCTCGCTGCGCTCGCCGGTCCGGCGGCTGATGCGCTTGGCTCACCAGCCCGTACACGCCCCCAGGCGCATCACCGGCCGCTCTGGCCCACACGCCACCGCCACCACGATCCGGCCTCTGGAAGGGGAAGACCCAACCACGGCCAGAATCCAACGCCCCCGTTCCAGGGGCCACGCCGCACCCCTTTCCACCCGGTTGCCTACACCCAGTAGATCGGATCACCCGAGGGCCGCGCCAAGCGCGGCGGCGCCGGTCGGTCGCCGCCGCGCCGCCTCACTGTCTCCGCCACCGGCGCACGTCGCCGCCCGCCCGTCGCCGCACGCAGCGGCCACAATCCAACACGGGCACGGGGAACGAACGCTGATCCCCAACAGCGCAGATCAATGACGCTTTGTGCCACCGAAAGAGGCCGGATCGTGGTGGCGGCGACATGCGGTCCGACGCTGCCAGATGCGCAGGAGCCCGTACGGCCCGCGACGCCAGCACCACGCCGCCGGCCGAGCCGCGGACGCAGCCTTGAGCAGGGGGAAACCCGCTTCGGCTGGGGCGGTCGGCTCCACGGCTTTAGGCAGCCACTTTGGGGCGAGCCTCTAAGATCTTGGCCCCAACGTCGTGCTTTAACGGGCAGGTCAACAGACTGCCCGACGCGCCGGAAGCTTACGGGGCCAAGATCACTCGCCCCAAAGCAGCTCCAGCCCAAAGCCGCTCCACCGACCTATTGCCAATCGCGGCGGCTCGACTCTGTTGCGCCACTCAGTCATCGAGCTCAGCTTCAATGATCATGAACCAGTTTCTCAGTTGGCCCGCGGCCGGCAGGTCGTCAAGCAACTCGAACCCGTTTCTGGCGACGAAACGCTCGCTGGGTTTGTTCCGACTGTCGACACGCCCAAGGACGAGAGTCTCCCGGCTCGATTCCTGGTCCAACATGTCCGCCAACACGTCATCGAGGGCTTGATCAGCCAAGAGCCCTCCTGCTCCGCGGTGGACACGGGCAATACCAACAGCTTTGAGGACTCGGATCGGCCCCTCGAAGCCCAGATGCTTGCGCAGCGGCGTCTCAACGCCGGGGTTCCTTAGTCGTGCGTGAGAGGTACAAACAGCAAGGTCGCCTTCCACAAACCCAAGCAGAAGGCGACCACCGTACGCTGCGTCTTCATTGGCGTCAGCGAGAGCGTCTCCGGAGCGGAACCAGGTTTGAACCTCAAGCTCCCACTCGCGATGGTGGGGCGCTGGGCGACCGTTCCGAAGCCGACGAGCGGGTTCGGTGCAGGTAAACCCTTGCAGGAGCGTCTTGTCCGCTTTCGTAGCCGCACGCCACGAAAGATCGATCAAGCCCTCTTACGCACCTTCCGCCGTGGGACGTCTCCGGAACGTAGACGGTCCCGCAGGGCCAGCACCGTCGCCGGACCCAAAGGAGCATTGACACGGTCCCGGTACCGCCGCGGACTAGAGGAAACATCTCCACTGGTCAGCCAGGGGAAGGCTTCAGCACTAGTCTGGGTACTCACAGTGACGACGCTGACCTGCGACTCTCGACTCTGGTAGCTACCTGGCTGCACTTGCATCTGGATCGCCCCCTGTCGCCTGATCGAACGCCTTATCGGCACCTTGCAAGAGCTTAATGAGCTCCTGCAGCCTACTACGAGTAAAGACATAGCGACCCAGAACGTCAACAGGAACCGAGGTGATCCCGGCCGCCTGCTCCGCCACATCCTCAGGTGACCCAACCAAGAACGGCGGGTCCACATGACCCACCATCAGATACACAGCATCAGGGCCTGCGCTCGTCGGCACGCCTAGGGATATAGCGAACTGGTTTGCCACTTGAGGTTTCGGCTGCTCACGGGGCCACCGCACACTGAGGGTGTAGACCTGACGGTCGGAACTCTCTGACATGCTCACACCTCCAGTCTGCCATGATGGCTCCGATCCCGTGATGTGCGCATACCCCCTTGTAGAGCCCGGGTATCCAACCCAAAGTAGTCACGCTGAGTGATATTCGCGAGACGGGCGACGTGAACCATCAGTACGCTCCGTCGCAAGCTGAACTACGTTCACGGAGCGTACTGATGGTTCACGTCGCCCGTGCGGTCTTTGCTGAAAATTTACTCAGGTGACGGATCTACTCGCCTTCGCTATCTAGAGTCTGAGGCATCCAGCCGACCGAGACCACACGATTCGCCTGAACGAATCGTGACCTTGGCTACGTGCAGCGCCGCCTAGCCTCACCTAGGACTCCTTCGCCACCCTCTTGGGCCGCCATGGGGCCGTATACGGCTGCTCGACAACGACCGACATTGACAGTGGTTGACAGGTCAAAACGCACGTCACAGCCACGGCCATCTAGAGCGTGCAGGTCTCAACCTCGCCACTTCACTTCTTCGGCTACTGAGCCCGCGCGGGTTGCGCTGACCGGCGGTTAGCGCAACCTGACGGGCAGCGCTGTGCTCGCGTACGCTTCGAGTATGGACCGCACACAGGAGCGCACGGCGGAGCAGGAGTTGCCGTACAACGTGTTCGCCAGGGCGTGTCCCTCGCGGGGCACGCTGGAGCACGTCACGGGACGGTGGGGTGCGCTCACCCTGGGCGCGCTGCACGAGGGCCCGCTGCGCTTCAACGAGCTGCGCCGGCGGGTCGACGGGGTGAGCGAGAAGATGCTCTCCCAGACCCTGCACGCGCTGGAGCGGGACGGACTGGTCGACCGTGAGGCCCAGCCGACCAACCCGCCCCGCGTGGACTACGAGCTGACCCCGCTGGGACGCGGTGTCGCCGAGCGGCTGCTCGCCCTGATCCACTTCGTGGAGGGCGAGATGGACGGCGTCCTGAGCGCGCGCGACCGCTACGACGCGATCCGCGGCACGCGCTGACACTGGGGGCAGAAGTAGCTCGACCGGTTCATCCAGGGCCGTCGGCGCATCGGCGTACCGCACCGCTTGCAGGGCAGGCCCTCGCGGCCGTACGCGTCCAGGGACCGGTCGAAGTAGCCGGACTCTCCGTTGACGTTGACGTAGAGGCTGTCGAAACTGGTGCCGCCGACGGCGAGGGCCGCGTTCATCACGTCCCGTACATGGCCGAGGAGTTCGGCGGTGCGCGGGCGGGTGAGGTTCGCCGTGGGCCGGTCGTAGTGCAGGCGGGAGCGCCAAAGGGCCTCGTCCGCGTAGATGTTGCCGACGCCGCTGATCAACGACTGGTCGAGCAGGGCCCGTTTGATCGTGGTGCGCTTGCGGCGCAGCGCCTGGTGGAACGCCTCGTCGTCGAAGAGCGGGTCGAGCGGATCGCGGGCGATGTGCGCGATGACGTCGGGCAGTCCGTCCGGGGTGGTGTCGTGCAACGACATTCCGCCGAAGGTGCGTTGGTCGACGAAGCGGAGTTCGGTGCCGCCCGCCGCGGCGGCGGCTGATGCCTGCATGTCGGCGAACCGCACCCGGATGCGCAGATGCTTCTCGTCGGGTGAATCGTGCGGCTGGACCAGGAGTTGGCCGCTCATGCCGAGGTGCGCCAGGACGGACTGGCCGGTGTCCTCCAGCGGCAGCCACAGGTACTTGCCGCGGCGGCTCGGCACCCCGAAGCGGTGCCCCTTGAGCCGGTGGGTGAAGTCGTCGGCGCCCGCGAGGTGCCGACGCACCGCGCGCGGATGCAGGACCTCGACCTCGGCGACGGTGCGGTGCGCGACCCAGCGCTCCAGTCCGCGCCGGACGACCTCCACCTCGGGCAACTCGGGCATGGATCGATCCCCCGTACGGGCCGGTGTATGAACCGAGCGCCCGCCCCAAGGGTACGGGGGCGGGCGCTCGGGGTTCGGTCAGGCGGAGGCGGACGCCTCGTCGGCGTCCGCGGCGGCGGTCCCCGCCTCCGCGGCAGCCTTCGCGGCGCGCTCGTCCGCCGCGGCCCGGATGGACCGCCAGGCGGACTCGGCGGCTTGCTGCTCCGCCTCCTTCTTGCTGCGGCCGGTGCCGGTGCCGTACGAGACGCCTCCGACGCGGGCGGCAGCAGTGAAGGTCTTCTCGTGGTCGGGGCCGGTCTCCGTGACCAGGTACTCGGGAACACCGAGCCCCTCGGTCGCGGTGAGCTCCTGGAGACTGGTCTTCCAGTCCAGGCCGGCACCGAGGTTCGAGGACTTCTCGATCAGGGGATCGAACAGGCGGTGCACCAGCTCCGCCGCAGAGTCCAGGCCCTGGTCGAGATAGACCGCGCCGATCACCGCTTCCAGGGTGTCGGCGAGGATGGATGCCTTGTCCCGGCCGCCCGTGCCCTCTTCACCTCGGCCGAGCCGGATGAAGGAACCCAGGTCGAGGCCGCGTCCGACCTCCGCCAGTGCACGCGAGTTGACCACCGCGGCCCGCAACTTGGCCAGTTGGCCTTCGGGCAGGTCGGGGTGGGTCCGGTACAGCGTGTCGGTGACGACGAGACCGAGCACGGAGTCCCCGAGGAACTCCAGACGCTCGTTCGTCGGCAGACCGCCGTTCTCGTACGCGTACGAGCGGTGAGTCAGCGCACGCACCAGAAGGGCGGACTCGAGCTTGTACCCGAGCCGCCCTTCCAACAGCGTGTGGGACGAGGCCGTGGTCTCCGCAGAGTTTTTCTTCGGCGTGGACACAGTGCCTCTCACCAGCCGCTCAGACCTCGAGGACCTGGCGCTTGTTGTAGGTGCCGCAAGCCGGGCACGCGATGTGCTGCAGCTTGGGCTCGTGGCAGCGCTCGCACGCAACCAGGGTGGGGACCGCAGCCTTCCACTGCGACCGGCGGTGGCGCGTGTTGCTGCGCGACATCTTCCGCTTCGGAACAGCCACGGCTACTTCTCCTGCTTCTCGTCGACGCCCGCTTCCGCTTCGGCGCCGCTCATCTCGTCCTTCTCGCCGTCTCCGAGTGAACCGGCGAGTCCCTGCAGTGCCGCCCAACGGATGTCGACGGCGTCATGGTGGTGGTCCGGGTCGTCCGCGAGGCGCGCGCCGCACTCGGCGCACAGACCAGGGCAGTCTTCCTGGCACACCGGCTGCATCGGCAGTGCGAGCACCACCGCGTCGCGCAGCACGGGTTCGAGGTCGAACAGGCCGTCCTCGAGATGGAGCCTGTCCTCGTCTTCCTCGGCGTCGTCGTCGGGTTCCGCTTTCACGCGGCCCCGCTCGTCGGCGTCGGGGTACGAGAACATCTCCTGGAAGTCCGCTTCGAGCTCGTGCCGAAGCGGCTCCAGACACCTTACGCACTCCCCCTCGGCCAGTGCACGGGCGGTGCCTGTGACAAGCACCCCTTCCATGACCGACTCAAGTCGGAGTTCGAGCTCGACCGGGGCGCCTTCCGGCACTCCGATGACGTCCTTCAGACCGAGGTCCTTGGGCGCGTCGATCGTGCGGGTCAGGCGCTGGAGCGCGCCAGGACGCCGACCCAGCTCGTGTGTGTCGAACACGAGAGGGTTGCGGTGGTCGAGGCGGGCGTTCAGAACCATTCCTGTTTCGATCTTCCAAGCTCAGGGGGACGCTGCCCCCGGTGTCCCCGGGCAGCGCTGATCGCGGACGTACGCGCGACCGAAGAGCCAGGATACTGGACCTTTCGCTGTCAGCCCAATCCGGTGCTCCCGGCGCCGCCCGGCGGGCTCAGCCCTGGCCGCGACCCTGCTCGTAGGCGCGCAGCTGCTCCGCGCTGATCATGCTGGTGTCGAAGAGGCTGGTCTCGTCGAGGGCGTACCCCTGCTGAGCCTGCTGGGGCACCTGGTGCGGGTCGTACCCGCCCTGCTGGGCGTCGTAGCCCTGGTACGTGCCGTCCTGCGCCGGGGCGTAGCCGGAGGCGGCCGCGTAGGGGTCCGCCTGCTGGTAGCCGTACGCGTCCTGCTGGGCGTAGGCGGGCTGGTCGTAGCCGCCGTATCCCGGGTCGTACGGCTGGGCGTCGTACGCGGGCTGCGGCGGGGCGTAGACCGGCTGCTCGGGTTGCCGGCGCGGGGCGTCCTGCTCGGCGAGGGCGGCGAGGTCGGCCAGGTAGTCGGCGTCGCTGGAGTGCTGGACGGTGCCGAGATCGTCGGCGAGGGAGCCCAGGTCGTCGGTGGCGATCCGGCCGTGCAGCTTCTGGCGGCCGCGGCCGACCGCCTCCAGGGTCTTGGCCAGGACCGCCTCGAAGGCGCCGAGCTTGACGTCGACGTATTCGTCGGCGCTGCGGCGCAGGGTCTCGGGGTCGTGGGAGCGCTCGGGGGCGTCCTCGTCCTCGTAGCCCTGCTCGTCCACGCCCGGACCCGTGCCCAGCAGCTTCTCTCGGCCGCGGCCGACGGAGCCGAGGGTCTTGGTGAGGACGACCTCGAAGTTGGCGAGCTTGGAGTCGACGTAGTCGTCGGCCTCGGCGCGGACGTCCTCGGCCTCCTTCTGCGCCTCGGAGAGGATCCGGTCGGCCTCGGCCTGGGAGCGGCGGGCGACCTCCGTGTCGGAGATCAGCGAGCCGCGCTCGGCGTGGGCGCCCTGGATGATCCGCTCGGCCTCCGCGCGGGCCTGCTCGACCATGTGCTCACGGTCGCCGATCAGCTCCTGCGCCTGCGCGAGGGAGCCGGGCAGCGCCTGGCGGACCTCGTCGAGCAGCGAGAGCAGCTCGGCGCGGTTGACCACGCACGAGGCCGACATCGGCATCGACCGGGCACTGGAGACCGCGGACACGATCTCGTCGAGCTTCTTCTGCACGTCCATCGTGTGCTCGCCACTCTCTACAGCCGTGTTGGAGACGGACGGGTCGACTGTAGCCCCATCAGTCCTTGCGCAGACGCTCGTTCAGGGCTTCCAGTACCTGCGGGGGCACCAGGTGCGAGACGTCGCCGCCCCAGGTCGCGACCTCCTTGACGAGCGAGGAGGACAGGAAGCTGTAGGTCGGGTTGGTGGGGACGAAGAGGGTCTCCACGCCCGAGAGGCCGTTGTTCATCTGGGCCATCTGCAGCTCGTAGTCGAAGTCGCTGACCGCGCGCAGGCCCTTGACGATGGCGGGGATGTCGCGCTGCTTGCAGAAGTCGACGAGGAGTCCGTGGAAGGCCTCGACCTTCACGTTGCCGTACTCGGCGGTGACCCGTCGGATGAGTTCGAGGCGCTCCTCGACCTCGAACAGGCCCTTCTTGGACTGGTTGATCATCACCGCGACGTAGACCTCGTCGTACAGCCTGGAGGCACGGGCAATGATGTCGAGGTGTCCGTTGGTGATCGGGTCGAACGACCCGGGACAGACGGCACGGCGCACTTGAGGTCCCTCGCTCTCCGGTCCGGTCATCGTGCGTCTTCGCACGGTGAGGCGGCGCGACCGTACCAAAACGTTCCCTCGCCGTAGCGACGGGCCCGGATCGCTTCGAAACCGTCCGGCCAGCGGAATTCGCCACCTCTGGTGCTGCGCTCCACGGTGACGAGGGCGTCCTCGGCGAGCCAGCCCTCGGTGCGGAGTGTGAGGAGAATCTCCCGAAGATCGTCGTCCGTCACGGCGTACGGGGGGTCCAGGAAGACGATGTCGTACGGATGTTCAGGCGCCGGTGTCCTGATGATCTGTTCCGCTTTACCGGCGCGGACCTCGGCGCCGGGGAGACCGAGGTTCTTCACGTTCTCCCGGACCACACGGGCGGCGCGGGCGTCCGCCTCGACCAGGAGGGCGTGGCTCGCGCCCCGGGAGAGGGCCTCCAGGCCCACGGCGCCCGATCCGGCGTAGAGGTCCAGGACGCGTTCGCCGTCCAGGGCGCCGCCGAGGAGGGACTGCCAGGTGGAGAGGAGACCCTCGCGTGCGCGGTCCGAGGTGGGGCGGGTGCCGGTGCCTGGCGGCACGGCCAGGCGACGGCCGCCGGCTGTGCCGGCGATCACGCGGGTCATCTTGGGTCCTTCTCCGTGAGCGGCTTGAGGTATCAGTGTGGCTGGTCGCGCCCGCGCGGCGGTAGCCGCATATGGATTACAGCCCCGCGCCCCCAGGGGGTTCCGCCTCACCCCTTTTCGAGGTACTGCTCTCTTTCCTCGTCCAGGAGGGCGTCCAGGGCCGTTTTGAGACCCGGGAGGTCCTGGAGTTCGGGGTCGGCCGCCACCACTGCCGTGGCCTCCGCTCTGGCCTCCGCGATGATCTCCTCGTCCTCGATGACCGCCAGCATCCGCAGGCTGGTGCGGGCGCCGGACTGGGCCTGGCCGAGGACGTCGCCCTCGCGGCGCTGCTCCAGGTCGATACGGGAGAGCTCGAAGCCGTCGAGGGTGGCGGCCACCGAGTTCAGCCGCTGCCGGGCCGGGCTCGCCTCGGGCATCTCGGTGACCAGCAGGCACAGGCCGGGCGCCGAGCCGCGGCCGACCCGACCGCGCAGCTGGTGCAGCTGGGATACGCCGAAGCGGTCCGCGTCCATGATCACCATCGCGGTGGCGTTGGGGACGTTGACGCCGACCTCGATGACGGTCGTGGCGACCAGGACGTCGGTCTCCCCCGCGGCGAACCGACGCATCACCGCGTCCTTGTCGTCGGGGTGCATCCTGCCGTGCAGCACCTCCACCCGCAGACCGTTCAGCGGGCCGCGGGCGAGCTGGTCGGCCACGTCGAGGACGGCGAGCGGGGGCCGCTTGTCCGCGTCCTCGCCGGTCTGCTTCCCGGTCTTCTTCCCGTCCTCCTCCTCGTCCCCGATGCGGGGGCAGACCACGTAGGCCTGGTGGCCGTTCTCCACCTCCTCGCGCACCCGCTCCCACGCGCGGGCGAGGAAGTGGGGCTTGTCGGCGGCGGGGACGACATGGCTGGCGATGGGTGAGCGGCCGGCCGGGAGCTGGTCCAGGACGGAGGTCTCCAGGTCGCCGAAGACGGTCATAGCGACCGTGCGCGGGATGGGGGTGGCCGTCATGACCAGCAGATGCGGCGGCTGCTTGCCCTTGCCGCGCAGGGCGTCGCGCTGCTCGACGCCGAAGCGGTGCTGTTCGTCGACCACGACCAGGCCGAGGTCGTGGAACTGCACCTTGTCCTCGATCAGGGCATGGGTGCCGATGACCAGGCCGGCCTCGCCGGTGACGAGGTCGAGCAGGGCCTGACGGCGGGCGGCGGTGCCCATGGACCCGGTCAGCAGCACCACCTTGGTGGCGTGCTCCGCCCCGCCGAGCATGCCGCCCTCGGCCAGCTCCCCCATCATCTCCACGACGGACCGGTGGTGCTGCTGGGCGAGCACCTCGGTGGGGGCCAGCATCGCGGCCTGTCCCCCGGCGTCCACGACGGCGAGCATGGCGCGCAGGGCCACCAGGGTCTTGCCCGAGCCGACCTCGCCCTGGAGCAGCCGGTGCATCGGGTGTTCGGTGGCCAGGTCGGTGAAGATCTCGGCGGAGACCCGCTGCTGGCCCTCGGTGAGGGTGAAGGGGAGGCGGTCGTCGAAGGCGGTGAGGAGGCCGTCGGGGAGGGGGGTGCGGGCCACCGCGGGGAGCAGGGCGTCGGCGTGGCGGCGGCGGGCCAGGGCGACCTGGAGGACGAAGGCCTCGTCCCACTTCAGCCGGGCGCGGGCGTCGGCGATGTCCGCCTTGGTGTGCGGGCGGTGGATCTTGAGCAGGGCCTCGGGCAGGGAGACCAGTCCGCGGCCCTCGCGGAGGCTGTCCGGGAGGGGGTCCACGGCGTCCTGGGCCGTCGGCAGCACCGTCTGGAGCGCCTTGCCGATCTTCCAGGACTCCAGCTTCGCGGTGGCGGGGTAGAGCGGGATGAGGGCGCCGGCCCAGGTCTCCACCGACTCCTCGCCGTCGCCGCGCAGCAGTTCGTAGGCGGGGTGGGCGAGCTGGAGGCGGCGGTTGAAGAGGGAGACCTTGCCCGCGAACATCGCCCGGGTGCCGGGCAGCAGCTCCTTGTGGGGCTTGTGAACGCCGTTGCCGAAGAAGACCAGTTGCAATCGTCCGCTGCCGTCGGTGATGGTCACCTCCAGCCGCTGGCCCTTGCCGCGCGGGGCCTTGGCCGAGGCGAAGGTGTGCAGCCGGGCGTCGGCGACCTGGGCGACCACCGTGACGTGCTCGTCCATGGGGAGGTCGGCGACGGGGGTGAGCTGCCCGCGCTCCTCGTACCGGCGCGGGTAGTGGTGCAGGAGGTCGCCGACGGTGTGCAGGCCGAGGTGCTCGGCCATCACCTTCGCGGTGGCGGGGCCGAGCACCGACTTCAGTGGCTGCTGGAGTGGTTCTTGCAGTGCGGGCACGAGATCCATTGCACACCACGGCACTGACAACCTCGGGCAGGTCCCCGCCCAAGAGCCGTACAAGTCCTGGGAAACCCCTGGTCAGACGGCTGGATAGGGACTTAGGATGACGCGTCTCACGGCCATCCTTCGCGGTCATCGCCTCACACGGACCGCCCGACCCCGCGCCGCCCCCCTCCCCCCACCGGTGCAGCGACGATGGACTCCCAGACCTCTCAGTCATCCCAGGCATCCCAGTCACCTCACACGTTCCAGGTCGACCTTCGCGGTCTGGTGGACCTGCTCTCCCATCACCTCTACTCCAGTCCCAAGGTCTATCTGCGCGAACTGCTGCAGAACGCCGTGGACGCCATCACCGCCCGGCGGGCCGAGCAGCCCGACGCCCCGGCGCGGGTGCGCCTGTACGCCGATCCGGGCGGCGGGCTGCGGGTGGAGGACTCCGGCATCGGGCTGACCGAGTCCGATGTGCACAGCCTGCTCGCCACGATCGGCCGCAGTTCCAAGCGGGCCGACGGACTCCAGTCCGCCCGCTCCGACTTCCTCGGCCAGTTCGGCATCG
Source organism: Streptomyces sp. NPDC048002 (assembly GCF_040653275.1). Taxonomy (NCBI): domain Bacteria; kingdom Bacillati; phylum Actinomycetota; class Actinomycetes; order Kitasatosporales; family Streptomycetaceae; genus Streptomyces; species Streptomyces sp. NPDC048002. Next base: position 138,488 of record NZ_JBEZNL010000017.1, read on the forward strand.
GACTGCTGGCCTGCTTCGTGGTGGCCGAGCGGATCCGCGTCGTCAGCCGCAGCGCCCGTACGCCCGACGCGCCACCGGTGGAGTGGACGGCGGCGGACGACGGTTCGTACACCGTGCGGACGCTGCCCGCGGCCGAACGTCCCGAACCGGGCACCACCGTGCACCTGGTGGCACGTGCCGGTGCCGGCGAGTGGCTGACCCGGGAACGGGTGCTCGCGCTGGCGCGGGACTTCGGCGCGCTGCTCCCGTACGACGTGCGCGTGGACGACGAGGAGGTCACCGACCTCCCCGCGCCCTGGGACCGTTCGTACCCCTCCCCCGCCAACCGGCGGGTGGCGCTGGCCCGGCACTGCCACGACCTGTTCGGGTTCACCCCGCTGGACTCGATCGAGCTGAACGTGCCCCTGGCGGGGATCCGCGGGGTGGCGTACGTGCTGCCGTCCGCGGTGAGCCCCGCCCGGCGGGCCGGTCACCGGGTGCATCTCAAGGGCATGCTGCTCACCGAGCGGGCCGAGCAACTGCTGCCCGACTGGGCGTTCTTCGTGCGCTGTGTGCTGGACACCGACAGCCTGCGGCCCACCGCCTCCCGCGAGTCGCTGTACGAGGACGAGACGCTGGCGGCCGTGCGGGAGGCGCTCGGCGAGCGGATCCGGTCGTGGCTGACCGGGCTCGCGGCCGGTGACCCGGAGCGGCTCGCGGCCTTCCTCGCCGTGCACCACCTGGGCGTGAAGTCGCTGGCCCGGCACGACCGGGAGATGCTGCGCACGATGCTGCCGTGGCTGCCGTTCGAGACCACCGACGGGCGGCTGTCCCTGGAGGAGTTCGCGCAGCGGCACCCGGTGGTGCACTTCACGCGGACCGTCGAGGAGTACCGGCAGGTCGCGCCGATCGCCTCCGCCCAGGGCGTCGGGGTGATCAACGGCGGCTACACCTACGACAGCGAGCTGGTCGAGGCGCTGCCCTCGGTGCGTCCGGGAACCGTGGTCGCCGAGCTGGACGCGGACACCGTCACCGCCCATCTGGACGCGGTCGACCCCACCGAGGAGCTGGCGCTGGCCGGGTTCCTCGCCGCAGCGCGGGCCAGGCTCGACCCGCTGGGCTGCGATGTGGTCCTCAGGTCCTTCCACCCGCTGTCCGTGCCCGCGCTGCACCTGGACGACCGGGCGGCCCGGCACGAGCAGGCGCGGGCCGAGGCCGAGGAGCGGGCGGACGACCTGTGGGCGGGCATCCTCGGCTCGCTGCGCGGCGGCGCGCCCCGCGCGCGGCTGGTGCTCAATCACCTCAACCCGCTGATCAGGCGGATCAGTTCACTGGGCGACGCGGAGCTGATCGGCACCGCCACCGAGTCGCTGTACGGCCAGGCCCTGCTGATGGCGCAGCGTCCGCTCAGGCCCGCGGACTCGGCGTTGCTGAACCGGGCCTTCATCGGCCTGCTGGAGTGGGCCACGAACGGCGAGGAGGGCCGCTGAATGGACGGAACCGACGGGAACGCGGCCTTCGACGCGCTGCGCCGCGCGATGGCGGAGAACGCCGAGCAGCCGGAGGGACCGGCCCGCAACGCACGGGCGGAGCACCTGCTCGCCGAGGCCGAGCGGCTGGACATCCCGCTCGCCGTGGTCGAGGCGCTCGGGCACCAGCTGACGGTCTACAACTACAGCTCCGAGAAGGACAAGATGTTCGTCCCGTTCGCGCGGCTGCTGCGCATGTGGGACGAACGGCCCGAGGACTTCGACGCGTACGAGACGCACTCCCTGCACTGGGTGTTCAAGTGGATGACGGCCGGCATGCTCGACCAGCCGCACGTCCCGCTGGCCTCCATAGAGAAGTGGCTCGGCGAGATGGAGCACCGCTACCGGCTCGCCGGGCACTCCGAACGGGCCGTGCGCAGCGCGGAGTTCAGCGTCGCCGCGCACATCGGGGACGTGCCGCGCGCCGAACGGGCGTACACCGCTTGGCTGGCCGCCGACCGGGACAGCATGGCCGACTGCCATGCCTGCGAACTGCACGGGCAGGGCTGGTGGCAGGCGCAGCGGGGCCGGGACGAGCAGGCGCTCGAACTGTGGGGACCGGTCCTGGAGGGCGAGTTCGTCTGCGCGCACGAGCCGCACACGGCGCTCGCCTCCTCCCTGAACTCCCTGCTGCGGCTGGGCCGGACGGACGAGGCCCGCGCCCACCATCTGCGCGGTTTCCGGCTGGTGCGGCCCATGGAGAGCATGCGCGGCGCCTACGCCGACCACGTCGAGTTCTGCGCGCTGACCGGCAACGAGGCCCGCGGGCTTGAACTGCTCGCGGAACGCCCCGCGTACTTCACCGACACCGGGCATCCGCGCAGCAGGATGGAGTTCCTGTCCGTGGTGACGCTGCTGATGGAGCGGCTGACCGGGCTGGGGCTCGGCGGGCAGCGGGTGCCGGGGCCGGCCGGCCTGACCTGGACGGCCCGGGATCTGGCCGCACACGCGCGGGCGGAGGCGCTGGATCTGGCGGAACGATTCGACCGGCGCAACGGCACGTCCCACATCAGCGACCTGGCACGGTCCCGGATGGCGCAGGAGCCGCTGGTGGAGCGGCTGCCGCTAGGGGTGCGCGGGGCCCGTCCGGCGACGACCGCCGCCGCTGTTCCGGTGCCGGAGGTTCCGGCGCAGGATGAGCCCGTGGAGGCGGATCTGCCGACCCTGCTGGCCGAGGCCCGGCGGCTGTCGGACTCCTTGCAGCCGCACGCCGTCCAGGCGTGGGCCGCGGTCGCGCGGACCGCCGAGGGCCTGGACCTGGAGGTCCGCGACCGGGCGGAGATCACCGACCATCTGGCCATGGACCGCGGTCCCGAGGGAGTCGAGCTGTTCGAGCGGGCCGCCGAGCTGTACGCGGAGGCGGGCGACCCCGGCGAGGCGCTGGCCGCGCGCACACGTGCGGCGTACGTCCGCGCGCTGACCGGACGGCTGGAGGAGGCGCTCGCGGGGGTCGCGGAGCCCTACGACCGGGTGCTCGCGCTGTACGCCGAGGACGGCACGGGTCTGCGGCAGACGGCGGCGGTGCTGATGGGCCGGGCGCGGGTGCTCATGCGGCAGGTCCACGAGGCCGACGGTCCGGCCGGTCCGGCGGCCCTGGGCGCCGCCGAGGCCGCTGCGCGCGAGGTCCTCGCGCTGGTGGAGGGGCGCACCGCCGAGGAGGTGCGGCTGGCCGCGCGGGCCGCGGAGGCGCGGGCGATGCTCGCCGAACTGGCGGCGCTGTCGGGCGAGGTGGAGGCGGCCGCCGAGCTGTTCGCGCGGGCCGCGGCGGAGTTCGTGGGGGCGGGCCTGCCCTGGTTCGCGGTCGAGTACGAGGCACGGCTGGCCGGGCTCGCCCACCATCTCGGCGACATCGTGGAGGCGGAGCGGGCGCTGCGGGCGGCCCTGGAGCACGGAGGTCCGTATCTGGAGCCGCCGGGCCGGGCGCAGCTGCACCTCCAGCTGGCCGAGGTGCTGGGCGGCCGGGGTCTGTCGGAGGAGGCGGCCGAGCACGCCCTGGAGGCGGCGCACTGGGCGGACGAGGCGGGCGAGGGCCCGACGCTCGGCGCCTGGGCACGGCATCAGCTCGGCGGGTTCCTGCTGCGGCAGGGGCGCTGGGCGGAGGCCGCCGAGGTACTGGAGTCGGCGCTGCCGGACCTGACACCGCAGACGCACGGCGACGGCGCGGTCGTGCAGACCCAGTGGTGGCTCGGCGACTGTCTGAGCGAACTCGGTGAGCACCGGGAGGCCGCCGAACGGAGGCTCCAGGCGGCCGAGATCGCCCGGCACTGGCCCGAGCAGCACGACCACGCGACCCTCGCCCACCTCGCCGCCGAGTCCCTCGGCCAAGCCGGTCTGCACGAGGAGGCGGACCGGGCCTACGCGCGCGCCGGGGAGCTGTGGGGCCGGCTGGGCAACGTCCAGGGTCTGGTGCGCTCGCTGCGCGCCCGCGCCTGGCTCGCGCTGCGGGCCGAGAACGGCGGGGACGGGGCGCGGGCGCTGATGACGGAGGCGGTCGGGGAGTGCGCGGCGGCCCGGCGGGCGGCGCTGGACGAGGAGGCGCGGGACCGGCTGACGGCCGAGCTGGGTCATACGCACCGCCAGTTCGGCGACCTGCTCGCCCGGTCCGCCGCGGAGGACGACGAGGACGAGTCGATCAGTTCGGCCCTGCGGGACGCGCTGTCCCAGATGGTGGAGGCGGTCACGGTGTTCGGGGAGCTGGGGGACGACGCCCGGCACGCCCGGACCGGCGCCGAGCTGGCCGCGGGCTGGCTCGCCGCCGACCTGGGCCGGCCCGCGGAGGCGGCGGCACACGCGCGTGCCGTGCTGGCGTCCTACGAGGACCCCGGCGAGGAGGACGGGCCGGCCGGGGAACGGCGCTCGGAGGCACGCCAGTTGCTGGAGACGGTGGAGGAGAACTGAGCCGCCCGGACGAGGGGCCCGGCTCGCGGCCCTTCTCCGGGGCCCTGGCCCGCGGCCCTTCTCCGGGGCCCTGCTCCGGGCCCCTACTCCACGCCGATGAGCAGCAGGGCCCCTTGCCGGCCACCCCGGTAGACGACCGTGTCGACGGCGAGGTAGGACTCCCGCACGCGGGCTTCGAGGTGCTCGGCGATGCCGTCGGGCGCCTGGTCGCCGAGGACGAGGGTGACCAGTTCGCCGCCGGCCGCGAGCATCCGGTCCAGAACCGTCTCGGCGGTGGCGATGACGTCCCCGCCGATCACGGCGACGTCGCCGTCGATGAGACCGAGGACGTCGTCGGCCTGGCAGATGCCGGCCATGGTCCAGGACTGGCGTTCGGCGACGGCGACCTCGGCGTAGCGGGTGGCGCCGGCGGCCGAGGTCATCGCCACGACGTCCTCGTCGAAGCGCCGCTCCGGCTCGTGCACGGCGAGGGCGGCGATGCCCTGGACGGCGGAGCGGGTGGGGATCAGGGCCACCCGGATGCCCTCGGCGCGGGCCTGCTCGGCGGCGGCGGCCGCGGTGTGCCGCAGCTCGGCGTCGTTGGGCAGCAGGACGACCTCGCGCGCGTGGGCACGCCGTACGGCCTGGACCAGCTCGCCGCTCGCGGGCGGCTCGCCGGGGCGGGCGAGCACGGTGGTGGCGCCGGCCTCGGTGTAGAGCCCGGCGAGCCCGGCGCCGGGGACGACGGCCACGACAGCGCGCTGGATGCGTTCCCGGGGCGGCCGCTCACCCCCGGTGGTGTGCACATCGCCGGCGGCGAAGTGGGTGATCCTGATCCGGTACGGCCGTCCCGCCTCGACGCCCGCCTCCACGGCGGCACCGGCGTCGTCGACGTGCACATGGACGTTCCACAGGCCGTCGCCGCCGACCACGACCAGCGAGTCCCCGAGGGCGTCGAGGCGGGCGCGGAGCCGGTCGACCGCGGCGTCCTCGGCCTCCAGCAGGTAGATCACCTCGAAGGCGGGCCCGCCGGTGTCGGGGGTGGCGCACTCCTCGGCGTCGTCGGCCTGCACGCGCGCGTGGCCCGTGGGCGCCGCCGGCTTCTCCCCGGTGAACGTCTGCACGAGCGCCGCCAGCACCGTGACCAGGCCCTGCCCGCCGGCGTCCACCACTCCGGCGCGTTCCAGCACGGCGAGCTGGTGCGGGGTGGCGGCGAGGGCGGCGCGCGCTCCTTCGTGGGCGGCCCGCGCGACGGTCCCGCAGTCCCCCCCGGCGCCGTCGGCCGCGTCGGCGGCGGCGGAGGCGACGGTGAGGACGGTGCCCTCGACGGGGTGGGCGACGGCCCGGCGGGCGGAGTCGGCGGCGTGCCGCAGGGCGAGCCGCAGCCCGTCCGCGTCGGCGTGAGGCGTGTCACCGTCGGCGGCCAGCACCTGGGTCATGCCGCGCAGCAGCTGCGCCAGGATCGTCCCGGAGTTGCCACGGGCCCCTATGAGCGCGCCGTGCGCCATCGCGCGGACCGCGTCGGCCAGGGAGGGCACCCCCGCCGCCGAGCCGTTCGCGGATCCGGCCGCGGCGCCGGTCTCGTGCCCGACGAAGACCGCTTCGACGGCCGCGGCGGCCGACTCCACGGTCAGATACAGGTTGGTGCCGGTGTCGCCGTCGGCCACGGGGTAGACGTTGATCGCGTCGATCTCCTCGCGGGCCCGCCCCAGTGCCTGAAGCGCGAGAGCGCACCAGGTGCGTACCGCGAGAGCATCGAGGAATGTCTGCGGCACCTGCGCCACCTGCGCCTCCTTGAGCTGCCGACCGTGGGACGCAGCGTAGACCCAGGGACCGGGCGCACCGGAAGAGGGCCGGGAGCGGGCCCCTGAGCAGCCATGGTAGTTTCGTTCTACTGGCGCAGTCGTTGTATGCTGCTCCGGTTGCCCGATCCAGATCGGGCCATTCCCCCTGGCAACGCCACTCGGATGTCTGATCCTTCGATCTCGATCCCGGCCTGCCGGGATCAACCGTAAGTGCATCTGAAGTCTTTGGAGTGACCCGTGGCTGCCAACTGCGACGTCTGCGGCAAGGGGCCGGGCTTCGGCAACAACATCTCGCACTCGCACCGCCGTACGTCCCGTCGCTGGAACCCGAACATCCAGCGCGTCCGTACCGTGGTCGGCGGGACGCCGAAGCGCGTGAACGCTTGCACCTCGTGCATCAAGGCCGGCAAGGTCTCGCGCTGACACATCGCTGAGCGCGCGGCCACTGCTGGTTCGCTGCACTGAGCCGGTCCACCTCGTGTGGACCGGCTTTTTGCATGCACCGGGACGGTTCAGTCCGCGCGGACGCCGAGGGCCCAGCCGTGATCCACGGGCCCGATCCCCCCACCGAGGGCGAAGCCCGCGGCGATGGCGGAGGTGACGTACGCCTTGGCCGCGGTGACCGCCTCCGGCACGGACCGGCCCTTGGCCAGTTCCGAGGCGATGGCCGAGGCCAGGGTGCAGCCGGTGCCGTGGGTGTGGCGGTTGTCGTGGCGCGGGGCGCGCAGCCAGTGCTCCTCGGAGCCGTCGGTGAGCAGGTCCACGGCCTCGCCCGCGAGATGACCGCCCTTGATCACGACCCAGCGCGGCCCGTACGCCAGCACGGCCCCCGCGGCCCGCCGCAGATCGTCCTCGGACGTGACCCGCACCCCCGTGAGTTGGGCCACCTCGTCGAGGTTCGGCGTCGCGACGGTGGCCACCGGCAGCAGTTTGGTGCGGACGGAGTCCAGCGCGGAGGCCGCCAGCAGCGAGTCCCCGTGCTTGGAGACGCCCACCGGGTCGACGACGGCCGGGGCGTCGGTGGAGCCGAGCAACTCGGCGACCGCCTCCACGAGTTCCGCGGAGGCCAGCATGCCGGTCTTCACCGCCTGGACGCCGATGTCGTCGACGACGCTGCGGTACTGCGCGACCACGGCCTCCACGGGCAGCGGCCAGGCCCCCTGCACGCCCAGCGAGTTCTGCGCGGTGACGGCGGTGATCACGCTCATGCCGTGCGTGCCCAGCGCCAGCATCGTCTTCAGGTCGGCCTGGATCCCCGCCCCGCCACCGGAGTCGGAGCCCGCGACCGTCAGCACCCTCGGCGGCGCGCTCACGACTCGATGTCCCCGAAGTGGTCCCAGCCGCCCTTGCTGGTCCAGGGCGCCCCGTCGACCGTCACCTGGGGCAGCGCCGAGGGGTTGAGGACCTCGCCGATGACCTTCCAGCGGGCGGGCAGCTTCACGTCCGGCGGGAAGGTCGCCACGATCGCGTGGTCCTCGCCCCCGGTGAGCACCCACTGCATGGGGTCGACGCCGACGGCCTGCCCGATGTCGTTCATCTGCGAGGGGATGTCGATCGCGCCGGAACGGATGTCGATACGGACCTTGCTGGCCTCGGCGATGTGCCCGAGGTCGGCGATCAGTCCGTCGCTGACGTCGCACATGGCCGTGGCGCCGAGCCCGGCCGCCGCGGGACCCGCGTGGTACGGCGGCTCGGGGCGCCGGTGCGCCTCCACGAACGCCCGCGGCGAGCGGAACCCCCGGGACAGCACGGCGAATCCGGCCGCGGACCAGCCCAGCCAGCCGGTCACCGCGACCAGGTCGCCGGGCTGGGCGCCGGCCCGGGTGACGGGCTCCTGGTTGCGCAGGTCGCCGAGCGCGGTGATCGACACCATGATCGAGTCGCCGCGTACGACGTCGCCGCCGACCACGGAGGCGCCGGCCACCTGGCACTCGTCGCGCAGGCCGTCCATCAGCTCGGTCGGCCAGGTCACCGGCAGCTCGGCCGGGACCACCAGGCCGAGCAGCAGCGCGGTGGGCACCGCGCCCATGGCGGCGATGTCCGCGAGGTTCTGCGCGGCGGCCTTGCGGCCCACGTCGTAGGCGGTGGACCAGTCACGGCGGAAGTGCCGGCCCTCCACCAGGATGTCGGTGCTCGCCACGACCCTGCGGTCGGGCGCGGCGACCACCGCGGCGTCGTCGCCGGGGCCGACCCGGACCGCCGGGGTGGTGGTGAGACGGGAGGTGAGCTCCCTGATGAGCCCGAACTCCCCCAGCTCACCAACAGTGCCCTTCATTGCCCTTACGCCCCTTCTGTCCCTGCCCGATTCCCGGTCGCGTGTCTCTACTGTCCTCGATACGGTCGAGGGGACCGTCAACCACTTTCGTGCCTGTACCCCGGCGCGGGACCCCCGGCCCCGCGGGTCTCCCCGCGACGAGCGACGACGCGATACCGTGGCGTTCCTTTTCCCCACATGATCCTCGTGGCCGCCCTGGAGGTTCCGTGGTACAGGCGTACATCCTGATCCAGACGGAGGTCGGCAAAGCGTCGACCGTCGCCGAGACGATCAGCAAGATCCCTGGAGTCATCCAGGCCGAGGACGTGACAGGACCGTATGACGTGATCGTGCGCGCTCAGGCAGACACCGTCGACGACCTCGGCCGCATGGTGGTCGCCAAGGTCCAGCAAGTGGACGGCATCACCCGCACCCTGACCTGCCCGGTCGTCCATCTGTAGCCCCCGTCTACCCTTGGCCGGTGAACCTTTCGCGTCACCGGCTCATCGGTCTGCCCGCGCTCGTCCTGTCGATCACCGTCGCGGGCTGCTCCTCAGCAGACGACGGCGCGTCGGCGGCGGTTCCCTCTCCGGGCACCGAGGTCGCCGGCCTGTGTCGGAAACTGGACGACGTCCTGCCGGCGAAGGTGGCCGGTGAGAGCCGCCGCGACCCCGAACCCGCCTCGGCACTGACCGCGGGCTGGGGAAACCCGGAGATCATACTGCGCTGCGGTGTGGAACGGCCGCCCAAGATGACGGACCCGAAGGTCGCCGACGGGGGCGACCCCGACGCGGTGGCCGGCGGAGTCAACGGCGTCGACTGGCTGATGGAGCGCCAGGACTCCGGGGCGTACCGTTTCACCAGCGCCAATCGCGAGGCGTACGTCGAGGTGAGGGTGGCCGAGGGCGTGGACAGCTCGGCCGTGCTGATCGATCTGGCCCCGGCAGTGAAGAAGGCGATCCCCGAAGGAATCGCCCCCTGACCCACCGCCCCCCAGGGCTCAGCGCAGCCCGGTCGAGCGGCGCAGCGCGGCCTGGATGAGCCGGTCCACCAGCTCCGCGTAGCCGATGCCGCTCGCCTCCCACATCTTCGGGTACATCGAGATGGGCGTGAAGCCGGGCATGGTGTTGATCTCGTTGATCACGAACTCCCCGTCCTCGGTGAGGAAGAAGTCCGCGCGCACCAGGCCCTCGCAGGAGGCCGCGTCGAAGGCGTCCACAGCGAGCCGCCGCACCTCGGCGGTCTCCTCGTCCGTCATCGGGGCGGGCACGATCCCCGGGGTCGAGTCGATGTACTTGGCCTCGAAGTCGTAGTAGGCGTGCGCCTCCGGCGGCGGGATCTCCGCGGGCACCGACGCGCGCGGGCCGTCCTCGAACTCCAGTACCCCGCACTCGATCTCGCGGCCCCGCAGCGCGGCCTCGACCAGGATCTTCGGGTCGTGGCGCTGGGCCTCGGCGACGGCCTCGTCCAGTCCGGACAGGTCGTCGACCTTGGTGATGCCGATCGAGGAGCCGGCGCGGGCCGGCTTCACGAAGAGCGGCCAGCCGTGCTCACCGGCGAACTCGACGATCCGCTTGCGGGCCGCGGACTCGTCCTGCGCCCACTCGCGGGGCCGGATCACCAGGTACGGGCCGACCTTGAGCCCGAAGGAGGTGAACACCCGCTTCATGTACTCCTTGTCCTGGCCGACGGCCGAGGCGAGCACACCCGCGCCCACGTACGGGACACCGGACAGCTCCAGCAGCCCCTGAAGGGTGCCGTCCTCGCCGTACGGGCCGTGCAGGACGGGGAAGACGACGTCGACCTCACCGAGCGCCTTGGGCACCGATCCGGGCTCGCTGTAGACGACTTCGCGGCTGCCCGGGTCGACGGGGAGCACCACCGCGCCCTCGCTCGACTCGGCGAGCTCGGAGACGCTGGGCGTACGGCGCTCGGTGATCGCCATCCGCTCCGGTTCGTCGGCGGTGAGTGCCCAGCGGCCGTCCTGGGTGATGCCGATCGGCAGGACGTCGTACTTGGTCCGGTCGATGGCCTTCAGCACGGCCCCGGCGGTGACCACGGAGATCCCGTGCTCGGAGCTGCGGCCGCCGAACACGACGGCCACACGCGGCTTGCGAGGCGGCTGCTGAGGGCTCTGGGGGAGGTTCTCGGTGCTCATATCGCGTTGAGAGTACCCGGTGGTAGTGCCCTGAGACAGCGCCCGCGGCCCTGCGTCGCCCGGCGTCGCTCAGCGTCGTTCGGGCTTCGCGCTGCGCGACATCAGCTCCTTGACCGCGACCACCGGGGACTTGCCCTCGTGCACGATTCCGACGACCGTCTCGGTGATCGGCATGTCGACGCCGTGCCGGCGGGCCAGATCCAGCACCGACTCGCAGGACTTGACGCCCTCGGCGGTCTGCTGGGTGACCGCGATGGTCTCCTGGAGCGTCATGCCCTTGCCGAGGTTGGTGCCGAAGGTGTGGTTGCGGGACAGCGGCGAGGAGCAGGTGGCGACCAGGTCGCCGAGCCCGGCGAGCCCGGAGAAGGTCAGCGGGTCCGCGCCGAGCGCCACACCGAGCCGCGCGGTCTCCGCGAGGCCGCGGGTGATCAGCGAGCCCTTGGTGTTGTCGCCGAGCCCCATGCCGTCCGCGATGCCGACGGCGAGCCCGATGACGTTCTTGACCGCGCCGCCCAGTTCGCAGCCGACCACGTCGGTCTCGGTGTAGGGCCGGAAGTACGCGGTGTGGCAGGCGGCCTGGAGGCGCTGGGCGACGGTGACGTCGGCGCAGGCGACCACGGCGGCCGCGGGCATCCGCGCGGCGATCTCGCGGGCGAGGTTGGGTCCGGTGACCACGGCGACCCGGCGGGGGCCGACCTTGGCGACGTCCTCGATCACCTCGCTCATCCGCATCGCGGAGCCCAGCTCCACGCCCTTCATCAGGGAGACGAGCACGGTGTCCGGGGCGAGCAGCGGGGTCCACTCGGCGAGGTTGCCGCGCAGGGTCTGCGAGGGGATCGCGAGGACGGTGAGGTCGGCGTCGCGCGCGGCCTCGGCGGGGTCGGCGGTGGCGCGCAGGTTCTCCGGCAGTTCGACGCCGGGGAGGTAGTCGGGGTTGGTGCGCGTGGAGTTGACCGCTTCGACGAGTTCGGGGCGCCGCCCCCACAGGGTGACCTCGCACCCCGCGTCGGCGAGCACCATGCCGAAGGCGGTGCCCCACGATCCGGTGCCGAAGACGGCCGCCTTGACGGGCTTGCTCACTTGCTCTTCTCCTCGTGCCCGGACTCCGCCTGACTCCGCCGCCGCTGCTCGATCCGCTCCTGGCGCGGGTCGTAGGCCGCGACGGGTGCCTTCTCGCCGCGGAGGTCCTCCAGCAGGCGGGTGACGGCGGCCATGATGACCTCGGTGGCCTCCTTCAGGAGTTCCGGGGTCATCTCCTTGTCGTAGAACCGGGACAGGTCCACCGCCGGGCCCGCGAGCACCTTCGAGGTCTTGCGGGGCAGCACGTTGAGCTTCTTCCCGTACGGCGGCAGGAGTTCGTTGGCGCCCCACTGCGCGACCGGGATCACCGGGCACTTGGTCTGGAGGGCCACGCGCGCGGCGCCCGTCTTGCCCGTCATGGGCCACTGGTCGGGGTCCCGGGTGATGGTGCCCTCGGGGTAGAAGGCGACGCATTCGCCGCGCTCCACGGCGTCGATCGCGGCCCGGAAGGCGCTCAGCGCGTCCGTGGTCTCGCGGTAGACGGGGATCTGACCGGTGCCGCGCATGAAGGCACCGACGAATCCCTTCTTGAAAAGTCCGCTCTTCGCGAGGAATCGCGGAACACGTCCGGTGTTGTACTGAAAGTGCGCGTAGGCGAAAGGATCGACGTGCGAATTGTGGTTCACCGCGGTGATAAATCCGCCTTGGGCCGGAATGTGTTCCATTCCGCGCCAGTCCCGCTTGATCAGTACCACCAGCGGTGGTTTGGCGATCACCGCTGCCAAGCGATACCAGAAGCCGATTCTGCGGCGGGGCACGCGGACACCTTCCTCTAGGGCCTGGGGGGCCGCACAAGTGTCGCCCCAGGCCGACCGTCTGTCGAGAACACCGTACGCCCCGCGGACCGGACCGCCGGATGGCCCATGTGAAAGCCGGGTGACAATGGCCGCGACGAGAGAGGTACGAACGTTCGTGCAGTGGACCCTGGTCATACCCCTGAAACCTCTGGCTCGGGCCAAGAGCAGGCTCTCGGGGACCGCGGCCGACGGGCTGCGCCCGGCCCTCGCCCTGGCGTTCGCGCAGGACACCGTGGCGGCGGCGCTGGCCTGCCCCGCGGTCCGGGATGTGGCAGTCGTCACGGACGACGAGCTGGCGGGCCGGGAGCTGTCCGCGCTGGGCGCCCGCGTGGTCCCCGACTCCCCCGGAGCCGGCCTCAACGCCGCCCTCGCGCACGGGGCGGCCGTCGTGCGCGCGACGCGTCCGGATTCCGCCGTGGCCGCCCTGAACGCGGATCTCCCGGCACTGCGCCCGGCGGAATTGGCCCGGGTCCTGGACGCGGCGGCCGAATTCCCCCGCGCATTCCTGCCGGACGCCGCGGCAATCGGCACGACCTTGCTGGCGGCGGCTCCGGGTGAGCCATTGCACCCGGCATTCGGCCTCGATTCCCGCGCCCGCCACCGGGCCTCCGGCGCGGCGGAACTGGACCTGGAGGCAGTGGACTCCGTACGCCAGGACGTGGACACCGGCGAGGATCTGCGGGCCGCGCTGACACTGGGCGTGGGACCGCGGACGGCGGCAGCGGCGGCGGGGCTGCTGAGCGCGGGGCTCTAGCGGGGCCCGAGGGGTGCGGGGCGACTCGTCTCGCGGCTCTCGTGGCGGAGCGCATAGGCTGCCGCCATGCAGGCGACCGCTTACACGTACGACCCGGAAACCCGGAGCGGACAGGTGCTCCTGGACGACGGCACCCCGGTGCCCTTCGACGCGGCGGCGTTCGACGCGGGCGGGCTGCGCCTGCTGCGGCCCGGACAGCGCGTCCGCATCGAGGTGGAGGGCCCCGAGGACGGGCCGCGCATCACCCTCGTCACGCTCCAGACCCTGTAAGGGCCAAGGACCCCGCACACGCCGCGGGCCGGGCTCCCTGGGGAGTCCGGCCCGGCGCGTGAGTACCCGTGCGCCCCTACCTCTTGCGGGCGGTGGTCTTCTTGGCGGTGGTCTTGCGGGCCGTCGACTTCTTGGCCGGGGCCTTCTTGGCGGTCGCCTTCTTCGCGGGGGCCTTCTTGGCCGTCGCCTTCTTGGCGGTGGTGGCCTTCTTGGCCGTGGTCTTCTTCGCGGCCGCGGTGGTCTTCTTCGCGGTGGTCTTCTTCGCGGTCGCGGTGGTCTTCTTCGCCGCCGCCGTGGTCTTCTTCGCCGTGACCTTCTTGGCGGTGGTCGCCTTCTTGGCGGCGGTCTTCTTCGCCGCGGCCTTCTTGACCGTCGCGGAAGCCCCGCCGGTCAGGCTGCCCTTGGGCGCCTTCTTCACGGCGACGTCGTTCTTCGGGAGCTTCTTCGAACCGCTGACCAGGTCCTTGAAGCCCTGGCCGGCGCGGAAGCGCGGCACGGAGGTCTTCTTGACCCGAACCCGCTCGCCCGTCTGGGGGTTACGGGCGTAACGCGCCGGCCGGTCGACCTTCTCGAACGAACCGAAGCCGGTCACGGAGACCCGGTCACCGGCGACCACCGCGCGCACGACGGCGTCCAGGACCGCGTCGACAGCGTCGGCGGCCTGCTGGCGGCCGCCCATCTTGTCGGCAATCGCTTCTACGAGCTGCGCCTTGTTCACGTCTTCCCCTTCGGAGACATCGCCAGAACGAAAGTGTTCAAGCTTTTCGCACGTTAGGCAGATATATACCGCAAATCAAACACGAAACGGGCTTATCACCCTTGTGCCGCAACGGACTCGGCGGTCTCCGAAGCCCTCAGCGTTCCTCGTCGGGGAATCGACCCGCGTCGAGGTCCGCCGTGAACGCCTCCAGACGCCTTGCCGCATCGGCGAGATCGTGCTTGGCCACGGCCGTAATGACCAGCAGCTTCCGGGTCAGCGCCATCCGTACGCCCTCCGGGACTTGCAGTGCGCGCACTGTTGTGTGCGCTTCCTTGAGTTGGTCCGCGACCGCCGCATAGAGCTTGAGTTGGCCGTCGTGTTCCATGCACAGATTGTGCCATCTGGGGCGAGTTGTCGCCTGCTCAGGGTGCAACTGCCGCCTCCAACGGCCGTTCCGGCACGGGTCGCAGCCGCCTCTGAGACCACCGTCTACCCCGGTAACAGCCCAGCTAACGGGGGAAGTTGGCGGCGCGCGCCGGACCGCCGGGAGCTGTTCGGACGCAGACATGGCCGTACCCCCGATCGGGCCGATCGGGGGTACGGCGAGGGTGTTTCGGTGGCCGAAACTCGACCTGTTCAGTTGTCGCGGAGGTCCGCCCGCCTCACGCCTGGAGCGTCTGCGGCTTGTACGACGGCCGCTTGGCCTCGAAGGCGGCGATGTCGGCCTCGTTCTGGAGGGTGATGGAGATGTCGTCCAGGCCGTTCAGCAGCCGCCAGCGGGAGTTCTCGTCCAGCTCGAAGGAGGCGGTGACGCCCTCGGCGCGCACCTCTCGGTTCTCCAGGTCGACGGTGATCTCGGCCTCGGGGTTCTCCTCGGTCAGATCCCACAGCGCGTCCACGACCTTCTGCTCCAGAACCACCGTGAGCAGGCCGTTCTTGAGCGAGTTGCCGCGGAAGATGTCGGCGAAGCGGGAGGAGATGACGGCCTTGAAGCCGTAGTTCTGGAGCGCCCAGACGGCGTGCTCGCGGGAGGAGCCGGTGCCGAAGTCGGGGCCGGCCACCAGAACCGTGGCACCCCGCCGCTCGGGGCGGTTGAGGACGAAGGACTCGTCCTTGCGCCAGGCCTCGAACAGCCCGTCCTCGAAACCGTCCCGGGTCACCTTCTTGAGCCAGTGAGCAGGGATGATCTGGTCGGTGTCGACGTTGGAGCGGCGCAGCGGGACGGCCCGGCCGGTGTGCGTGGTGAATGCTTCCATGACTTCTCAGACTCCAGCGGGCGTACGGGTCTCGGCGTCGGACAGGTCGGCCGGGGAGGCCAGGTGGCCCAGCACGGCGGTCGCGGCGGCGACCTGCGGCGACACCAGGTGCGTACGGCCGCCCTTGCCCTGCCTGCCCTCGAAGTTGCGGTTGGAGGTGGACGCGGAGCGCTCACCGGGGGCCAGCTGGTCGGGGTTCATGCCCAGGCACATCGAGCAGCCCGCGTGCCGCCACTCGGCGCCGGCCTCCTTGAAGACGACGTCCAGGCCCTCGGAGACGGCCTGGAGACCGACCCGGGCGGAGCCGGGGACGACCAGCATCCGTACGCCGTCGGCGACTTTGCGGCCCTTGATCAACTCGGCCGCGGCCCGCAGGTCCTCGATGCGGCCGTTGGTGCAGGAGCCTACGAAGACGGTGTCCACGTTGATGGAGCGCAGCGGCTGGCCGGCCTCCAACCCCATGTACTCCAGGGCTTTTTCGGCGGCCAGGCGCTCCGAAGCGTCTTCGTACGAAGCGGGATCGGGGACGGAGGCCGAAAGCGGCGCGCCCTGGCCGGGGTTGGTGCCCCAGGTGACGAACGGGGAGAGTTCCTCGGCCTTGATGACGACCTCGGCGTCGAACTCGGCGTCGTCGTCCGTCCGCAGCGTCTTCCAGTACGCGACGGCCGCGTCCCAGTCCTCGCCCTTGGGGGCGTGCGGGCGGCCCTCCAGGTAGTCGAACGTGGTCTGGTCGGGGGCGATCATGCCCGCGCGGGCACCGGCCTCGATCGACATGTTGCAGATGGTCATCCGGGCCTCCATCGAGAGCTTCTCGATGGCGGAGCCGCGGTACTCCAGGACGTAGCCCTGGCCGCCGCCGGTGCCGATCCGGGCGATGATCGCCAGGATCAGGTCCTTGGCGGTGACGCCGTCGGGCAGTTCGCCGTCGACGGTGATCGCCATGGTCTTCGGACGGACCAGCGGCAGCGTCTGGGTGGCCAGCACGTGCTCCACCTGGGAGGTGCCGATACCGAACGCCAGGCCGCCGAAGGCGCCGTGGGTGGAGGTGTGGGAGTCGCCGCAGACGACGGTCATGCCCGGCTGGGTCAGCCCCAGCTGGGGGCCGACGACGTGCACGACGCCCTGCTCGACGTCGCCCAGCGGGTGCAGCCGCACACCGAACTCGGCGGCGTTCTTGCGCAGCGTCTCCAGCTGGACCCGGGAGACCGGGTCGGCGATGGGCTTGTCGATGTCGAGCGTGGGGGTGTTGTGGTCCTCGGTCGCGATGGTGAGATCGAGGCGGCGCACCTGGCGACCGCTCTTACGGAGGCCGTCGAAGGCCTGCGGGCTGGTCACCTCGTGCAGCAGGTGCAGATCGATGAAGAGGAGGTCGGGCTCGCCCTCGGCGCGCCGGACGACGTGGTCGTCCCAGACCTTCTCCGCGAGTGTCCTACCCATCGCTTTCCCTCCGGCCGGCATACGGTCCACCGGCCCAACTAGAGATCTTGAGGAAGCAGCGCCCGCCGCCCCTGTTCGGGCGTCCGCCACCGGGCCCGTTGGTCTGCGGGCCGCATTGCCTTCGTGACATCCAGAGTGGCGTGTTCCACGGAAAATTGAACTTGCGTTTCACAGAGTGAGACGCGAGTATCGTTTCATGGACAACAGTAGCGGCGTCGGCGTTCTGGACAAGGCAGCCCTTGTCCTGAGCGCCCTGGAGTCCGGTCCGGCCACCCTCGCGGGTCTGGTGGCGGCGACCGGGTTGGCACGACCCACGGCCCACCGGCTGGCCGTGGCGCTGGAACACCACCGCATGGTGGCGCGTGACATGCAGGGCCGGTTCATCCTCGGCCCGCGCCTGGCGGAGCTGGCCGCGGCGGCCGGTGAGGACCGTCTCCTCGCCACGGCGGGCCCGGTGCTCACCCACCTCCGCGACATCACGGGCGAGAGCGCGCAGCTCTACCGCCGCCAGGGAGACATGCGCATCTGCGTGGCCGCCGCGGAGCGGCTGTCCGGCCTCCGGGACACCGTCCCGGTCGGCTCGACGCTCACGATGAAGGCGGGTTCCTCCGCCCAGATTCTCATGGCCTGGGAGGAGCCCGAGCGGCTGCACCGGGGCCTGCAGGGCGCCCGCTTCACGGCGACGGCCCTGTCGGGCGTACGGCGCCGCGGCTGGGCCCAGTCGATCGGCGAGCGCGAGCCGGGCGTGGCCTCGGTCTCCGCGCCGGTCCGCGGCCCCTCCAACCGCGTGGTGGCCGCCGTCTCGGTCTCCGGCCCCATCGAGCGCCTCAGCCGGCACCCGGGCCGCATGCACGCCCAGGCGGTCATCGACGCCGCAGGCCGCCTCTCGGAGGCCCTGCGCCGCACCGGCTGACGCCCCTGGTATCCCCGGCATCCCAGCGGGGAGGGTCCGCCCCAACGCCGCGGCGGACCCTCCCCGGTCGCCTTCGCCGACCGCGATCGGCAGGACGAAGTCCTCGTCCCCCGCGCCCGGTTGACGCACCGGGCGGCCCAGCGGGGCGCCACGGACGTACGAAAAAGGCCCTCCACCGAAGTGGAGGGCCTTGTCTCTGTACCCCCGACCGGATTCGAACCGGCGCTACCGCCTTGAGAGGGCGGCGTGCTAGGCCGCTACACAACGGGGGCCTTGGACGCTACGTTTCCGCAGGTCCGAGCTGGTCTACCTGGACTCGAACCAAGACTAACTGAACCAGAATCAGTCGTGCTGCCAATTACACCATAGACCAATGTGGTTTAGACCAGACGTACCCCCGACCGGATTCGAACCGGCGCTACCGCCTTGAGAGGGCGGCGTGCTAGGCCGCTACACAACGGGGGCCCTAGCGGTCATCGCAAGGATGACTACCGTACCCCCGACCGGATTCGAACCGGCGCTACTGCCTTGAGAGGGCAGCGTGCTAGGCCGCTACACAACGGGGGCTTTGCAGATGAGCTCTGCGAGCTGGCCTACCTGGACTCGAACCAAGACTAACTGAACCAGAATCAGTCGTGCTGCCAATTACACCATAGGCCACTGGAACGCAAGCCCCGAAGGGGTTCTCGTTCTAGCTTGCGCCTCCGGTCACCGGCCTTTCGGCCCGCTCCCCGGCGGCGCAGAAAGAACATTACCCGAAGGTGGACGGGGCTCCAAAACGGGTATCCGAGCCGAGCAGCGCGGGCAGTTCGGCGAGGGTGGCGATCCGGTGCGGACCCATCGGTCCGCCGGCGGGGGCGGGGCCGCGGTCGATCCAGACCGACAGCAGCCCGGCGTCGGCGGCGCCCCGGCCGTCGATCTCCGGATGGTCGCCGACGTAGGCCACCTCGTGCGGGGCCAGGTCCAGGGCGTCGCAGGCGGCCAGGAAGGCCCCGGCCTCGGGCTTGGAGACGCCCAGCTCGGCGGCGCACAGGACGGCCTCGAAGCGGTCCCGGACGCCCAGCACACGCAGTTTGCGGTCCTGGACGGTGAGGCTGGAGTTGGAGAGCACCGCGTGCCGGTAGCCGGTGGCGAGGAGGTCGAGGACCGGCAGGACGTCCGGGAAGAGGGCCCAGGCCGCCTCGTAGTGGCCCATGTACCGCCGAAACCAGTCCTCGGCCTCGGTGTCGCTGAGCGGTTCGCCCAGGAAGGAACGGACCCGGTCCCGGCGCTGGCCCTCGAAGGAGGCCTCCCCCGCCGCGAAGCGGGCCCAGTGCGCGTCGGTGAACGCGCGCCAGCGGGCCAGGGCCTCGTCGACCCCGTCGTGGCGGTCGAGCAGCCCCTCGGCCGCGAGGTGGGCCCGCATGCCGGACCGGTCCGCCGTGGTGTAGTCGAAGATCGTGTCGTCGACGTCCCAGACCACCGCCCGAATGCTCATGGTGCGACCGTAACCCGCGGGCGGCGCGCCCGTCCCGGGAAAGCCCGGGGGGCGGCACCCGTACCCGGGTACCGCCCCTCGTGTGTGCCCGGTCTCAGGCCGCGAGCTTCGCCAGCGCCGCGTCGATACGGGTCAGCGTCTTCTCCTTGCCCAGGATCTCCAGGGACTCGAAGAGCGGCAGGCCGACGGTGCGGCCCGTGACGGCCACCCGGACCGGGGCCTGGGCCTTGCCGAGCTTCAGACCGTGGGCCTCGCCGGCCGCCAGGACGGCCTCCTTGAGGGACTCGGCGGAGGTCCAGTCGGCGGCCTCCAGGCGCTCGCGGGCGGTCCGCAGCAGGGCGTCGCTGCCCTCCTTCATCGCCTTGGTCCAGCTCGCCTCGTCCACGACCGGCTCCGGCAGGAACAGGAAGTCGACGTTGTCGGTGATCTCGGAGAGCACCTTCAGACGGGTCTGGGCGTGCGGGGCGACCGCCTGCCACTTGGCCTCGTCGAAGTCCTCCGGCGCCCAGGGGGCGAAGGGGGCGGCCAGCCACGGGGCGCAGCGCTCGGTGAAGTCCTTCACGTCGAGCATGCGGATGTGGTCGCCGTTGATCGACTCGCACTTCTTCAGGTCGAAGCGGGCCGGGTTGGGGTTGACGTCCGCGATGTCGAAGGCCGCGACCATCTCCTCGATGGAGAAGATGTCCTGGTCCGCCGAGAGCGACCAGCCCAGCAGGGACAGGTAGTTCAGCAGGCCCTCGGGCAGGAAGCCGCGCTCGCGGTAGAGGTTCAGCGAGGACTGCGGGTCACGCTTGGAGAGCTTCTTGTTGCCCTCGCCCATCACGTACGGCAGGTGACCGAAGGCCGGCGTCGCCTTGGCCACGCCCAGCTCGGTCAGCGCCTTGTACAGGGCGATCTGGCGGGGGGTGGAGGAGAGCAGGTCCTCGCCGCGCAGGACGTGGGTGATCTCCATCAGGGCGTCGTCGACCGGGTTGACCAGCGTGTACAGCGGGGCGCCGTTGGCGCGGACGATGCCGTAGTCGGGGACGTTCTCCGGGGTGAAGGTCAGTTCGCCGCGGACCAGGTCGGTGAAGGTGATCGTCTCGTCGGGCATCCGGAAGCGGACGATCGGGGCGCGCCCCTGGGCCTCGTACTCGGCGACCTGCGCCTCGCTCAGCTCGCGGCAGTGGCCGTCGTAGCCGGAGGGCCTGCCGGCGGCGCGGGCGGCCTCGCGGCGGCTGTCCAGCTCCTCCTGGGAGCAGTAGCAGTGGTAGGCGTGGCCGCCGTCCAGGAGCTTGCGCGCGACGTCCTTGTAGAGGTCCATGCGCTGCGACTGGCGGTAGGGCGCGTACGGGCCGCCGACCTCCGGGCCCTCGTCCCAGTCGAAGCCGAGCCAGCGCATCGCGTCCAGCAGCTGGTCGTACGACTCCTCCGAGTCGCGGGCCGCGTCGGTGTCCTCGATGCGGAAGACCAGGGTGCCGCCGTGGTGCTTGGCGAACGCCCAGTTGAACAGGGCGGTGCGGACCAGGCCCACATGGGGGTTGCCGGTCGGCGACGGGCAGAAACGGACGCGTACGGAAGAGTCGGGTGCGCTAGCCACGCTTGACAACCTTGTTGGTGAGAGTGCCGATGCCTTCGATGCTGACGGAGACCTCGTCGCCGACAGCGAGGGGGCCGACCCCGGCGGGGGTGCCCGTGAGGATCACGTCGCCCGGGAGCAGCGTCATGGCCTCGGTGATGTTGACGATCAGATCCTCGACGGAGTGGATCATCTCGCTGGTGCGCCCGAGCTGCCGCTGTTGGCCGTTGACCGTGAGCTGGACGGTGAGATCACTCGGGTCGAGGTCGGTCTCCACCCAGGGACCCAGCGGGCAGGAGGTGTCGAAGCCCTTCGCCCGCGCCCACTGCTTCTCGCGCTTCTGCACGTCGCGGGCGGTGATGTCGTTGGCGCAGGTGTAGCCGAGGATCACGTCCTTGACGCGCTCGCGCGGGACCTCCCGGCACATCCGGCCGATGACGACGGCGAGTTCGGCCTCGTGGTGCAGCTCCTCGGAGAAGGAGGGGTACTGGATCTGGTCACCGGGGCCGATCACCGAGGTGGAGGGCTTGAAGAAGGCGAACGGCGCGTCGGGCACCTCGTTGCCCAGTTCCCGGGCGTGCTCGGCGTAGTTGCGGCCGAAGGCCACGACCTTGTTGGGGAGCACCGGGGGCAGCAGCCGTACCTTGCTCAGCGGTACCTTGGTGCCGCTGAGCTCGAATTCCGCGAACGGGATGCCCTTGATGATGTCGAGGACGAGCTCGTCAGGCTTGTCGCCCTCGACCGCGCCGAAGGCGACGTTCCCGTCGATGGAGAATCTGGCGATGCGCACGGGATGCTTGGCCCCTTGACTGAAGCGGCTGGAGTCTGACGCTCCAGGCTAACGCGGCGGGGGCCGGGGTCCTCGCGGTATTACTCCGCGACGGTGGCGGCGACGGGCATCTCGTCCAGGACCGTGCGACGCGGGTTGGCCGTCTGGGCCGGAAGGTCCAGGGAGTGCTCCGGCTGCTCCAGGAGCCGCAGTTCGTCGGCGCCCTCGAGGTGGGCCAGCGTCGTGCGACGCGGGTTGGCGGTCGTGCGGAACATCGACGTCGTCTTCACGGTTGTTCGTAACCCTGTCGTGTGCGGTGGGTGGAGAGTTGGCAGATTGCGCCGTCTTGTAAAGCGTCAGGCTAAACATGCGATTCCCCGGAGAAGACGTGAAGACCCCACGATGCTCGTGTGAGTTTGCTCACGGCTTCTTGCTCAAACCGGGCGAAACGGACCAGTGGTTCGGTGCCGCGAAACGGACATTGGGCCACTGAACCCACCATTCCGCTCCTGATCATGGCGACTGGGACACCCTCGGGGTCCCGGCGAATAGCCAGGTTGAGTCCGATTTGGCACGGATCACTTTCTACGACCGGTGACTCGTCACTCACGCCGTGTCACGTAGGTCACGGCTCGGTGTTCGGCCCTTGTTGGAGATCCTGCACTGTGCTGGAATTCCACGGACCGCCGCAGGTTCGACCCGGCGCGCAGGGCGCGAAGCAGCGCCGGGCGGCGGCGGAAGGGGGAGCCAGCGCCGGTCACTCAAGACCATCAGGGGACGTAATTCAGGACGTCTCCCAATACGCCGACACCGCCCTTGCCGTTCACGCGGAGGGGCGCCTGGTCCAGAGGTTGCGACGCTAGTGCAGGGACGTTTCAAGAGGGATGGCAGTGCTTCGGCGGAGCCGGAGCCGCACGGCGGGACTGGCCCCAAAGTCGGCAGTCCCTCGACCCAGCACGCCCAGAACCCGAGCCCGGTCCAGCCCGGTGACGGCCCCGGGCGCCCCGGCGGACCGGCCGGCGCGGGTCCCGCGGGCCCGTCGGCCCCGCCCGTCAAGCCGCCGCAGGGTTCGGCCAACCCCGGGCCGCGAATAGCCCTGCGCAACTGGCGTATCTCCACGCGCCTGGTGTCGCTGCTCGCCCTCCCGGTGGTCGCGGCCACCTCGCTGGGCGCCCTGCGTATCAGCGACTCCATGGACGACATGCAGCAGCTCGACAACATGAAGCTGCTGACGGAGATGACCAAGCAGGCCACCGAGCTGGCCGCCGCGCTCCAGGAGGAGCGCGACCAGTCCGCCGGTCCCCTGGCGCACGGCGAGAAGGCCACCGGCTACACGGTCAAGGGCTACACCGACAAGACCGACCGCCTGGTGGACAACTTCATCGAGTCCGCCGAAGAGGTCGACACCGGTGACGGCAACCTCCAGGGCGTCCACGACACCCTCGTCGGTGTCGTCCGTGACCTGCGCACGCTCAGCAGTATCCGCAAAAGCGCCTACCAGGCCGAGGACAACTCCACGCAGACCGTGGAGGCCTACCACCGGCTGATCGAGCACCTGCTGGACCTCTCCCAGGACATGGCCGAGGCGACCAGCAACCCCGACATGATCCAGCGGACCCGTGCACTGGCCGCCTTCTCCTCCGCCAAGGAGTACGCCTCCATCCAGCGCGCGGTGCTCGCCGCGGCCCTGCCGGTGAACACCAAGTCCTCCGGCACCCTCTCCGACAACGACCGGCTCTACGCCCAGTCGTCGATGGCCAGCCAGACCTCCGAACTCGCCAGCTTCAAGGCGATCTACGGCGGCGAGGAGGCGGCCGAGCTGCTCAAGCCGGTCGAGGAGGGCAACTCCACGATCCAGGCCACCGACACCTACGGCGACCGCGCCATCACCAGTGGTCTGGCCACGGTGGACCGGCGCTCGTACAAGGACTGGGTGGACGACAGCTCGATCAAGATCGAGCAGATGGGCAACGTCGAGCGCACGCTGCTGGAGCAGATGGAGCAGAAGGCCCGCGAGCTGCGCAACGAGTCCGAGCAGGACGCGATCATCTCCGGTGCGCTGATCCTCCTCGTGCTCGGCGTCTCGCTGGTCGGCGCCTTCGTGGTGGCCCGCTCCATGATCCGCTCGCTGCGCCGGCTGGAGGAGACCGCCACCAAGGTCGCCTCCGACCGACTGCCCGAGCTGGTCAAGCAGCTCTCCGAGTCCGACCCGCAGGACGTCGACACGTCCGTGGAGTCGGTCGGTGTGCACTCCCGGGACGAGATCGGCCGGGTGGCCGCGGCCTTCGACGACGTGCACCGCGAGGCGGTCCGCCTCGCCGCCGAGCAGGCCCTGCTGCGGGGCAACGTCAACGCGATGTTCACCAACCTCTCGCGCCGCTCCCAGGGCCTCATCCAGCGTCAGCTCTCGCTCATCTCCGAACTGGAGTCCCGCGAGGCCGACCCGGACCAGCTGTCCTCGCTGTTCAAGCTCGACCACCTCGCCACCCGCATGCGCCGTAACGGTGAGAACCTCCTCGTTCTCGCCGGTGAAGAGCCCGGCCGCCGCTGGACCCGCCCGGTCCCGCTGGTCGACGTGCTCCGCGCCGCCGCCTCCGAGGTGGAGCAGTACGAGCGCATCGAGCTGGCCTCGGTGCCGACCACCGAAGTGGCCGGCCGGGTGGTCAACGACCTCGTGCACCTGCTCGCCGAGCTGCTGGAGAACGCGACCTCGTTCTCCTCCCCGCAGACCAAGGTCAAGGTCACCGGTCACGCCCTGCCCGACGGGCGGGTACTGATCGAGATCCACGACACCGGCATCGGCCTCTCCCCCGAGGACCTCGCCGCGATCAACGAGCGGCTCGCCTCGCCGCCCACCGTGGACGTCTCCGTCTCCCGGCGCATGGGCCTCTTCGTGGTCGGTCGTCTGTCGCAGCGGCACGGCATCCGCATCCAGCTGCGCCCGTCCGACTCGGGCGGCACCACCGCGCTGGTCATGCTCCCGGTCGACGTCGCCCAGGGCGGCAAGAAGCCCGCTCCGGGCAAGCCCGGCCCGGGTGGCCCGACCGGCGGTCCGGCCGCCGCGCAGGCCGCCGCCGGTGCGGCCGCTGCCCGGCGCAACGGCGGTGCCGTCGGCGCCGGCGCGCCCTCCGGCGGACTGCTCGGTGCCGGTCAGGGACCGCGCGCCGCGCTGCCGCGCCCCGGCACGTGCCCGGCACCGACATCGACCCCGGGCCGGTCCCCGGCAT
>NZ_JBEZNL010000018.1:0-80941 GCF_040653275.1 Streptomyces sp. NPDC048002
TGGGGGGGGGGGGGGGGGGGGGGGGGGCCGGGGGGCCCCCCCCCCGCCCCCCCCGCGCTGCCGGGGTGTCCCGGCTTATGAGGTGGTGCAGGCGCTGGGGCAGGAGCTGCCGCAGTTGTCGCCCGTGCCGCACATGAGGGCCGTCTCGGTTGCCGGCGTGCCCTCGATGAAGGTGATGTCGAGCCCGAACGGGTCGTCGGACTTCACGAGGTCGGCCTGCGCGGGGGCGGTCGGCCTTTCGGTCTGGATGGCGGTCATGGATGCCTCCTAGGGAGTGGTGGATGGTGCGGGATGCCGGGGCCCGCTCAGGCTCCGGGGTCTGTTGCCGGACGGCGGCCGGCGGCGGAGCTCGGGCAGTCGCGTCCGGTCGGTGGGTGGGGTGGCCGTCAGGGCATCGGCTCGTTCACGCAGCCCCCGCGAGGATCGGGGTCGGCGCTTCGTCGGCGGAGCCCTCGAACGGGTAGCGGCGGCGCACCGCCTCCAGAGCGGCGGCGATGGACGGCAGATGGACGGTGGCCCGGCGTGTGTCGACGGACTCCGGCGCGCGCAGTCGGCACAGCTCGATGCCGTCGGGGCGCAGCAGAAGCTGGGTGCCGTACTCCTGGTCGCGCCCGCTGGTGATGAGGGCGCGGTCGTGCAGGTGCGCCCAGTGCTGGACCAATGCGTCGCTGGCCTGGACCGCGCGACCCAGCAAAATGGTCGCCGCGCGTTGGAAGGCGGGGGTGTCGTCGCTGTGCAGGGCGATGCTCCACGCGGCACGGGCGGCGTCGGGTCCGACGAGGCGGTGGCCGGGCCAGTCGTGCTCGGCGAGGATGCGGCCGAGGAACTTGGTGTTGGCGTGCTCGGCGTGACGACCTTGGCCCATGTGGACTGCGTCGAGCTGGTTGCGGACTCGTTTAGCCCGGTGCACGGCCGACTGGGCCGCCCGGGCGATCAGTTCGCGGGCGAGGTCGGGGCGTTGGGGTTCGGCGGTCGTCGTCACGCGATGCCCCGATCGTCTGGGGCCTTCTCCGGCGCGTGGACGCGGCAGGCGATGAGGGTGCTCACCCCGGACCGGTGGTCGGCGGCGAGTTCGAGGCGGACGACTCGGTCACCCTCGCGTCCTGTGCCGGAACCGCGGATGTTCCAGCCCATGTCGGTGAACCGCCGCAGCAGGCCGGCGATGGGGTCGACGTCCAGGGGGTGGCGAGCCAGGGCCTCGGCGCGTACGGCGGGCAGGTCCTGCCGGGCGGCGAAGCCGGAGGCCCACAGGGTGATCAGCCGCGTGATGTCGTCGGGGTGGTCGGGCAGGGTGTGTACGTAGCCGAGGAAGAGGCAGGTGCCTTTGCCCCAGCCGAGACCGGGGTCGCGCTGGGGTATCAGGCAGGCCAGCAGCTTCCCGTCCTCGAAGAGCCCGGCCGGCCTCGTCTCCGGGTCTCGGAAGAGGGCCGGGACGTCGGCTTGAGCGGGCACGGGGAGGCCGCGCAGGGTGAGCCAGCGAAGGCGGTCTTGGACGAGAGCGGCGGCTTCCTCGCGCTCGGCGTCCGTGCGTAACGTGTGCATCTCGTACACGGCGACTGGGGGCGCCGTGGTGCATCGTGCCGCAGTTGGCCGGTTCTGGTCGGCCGTTGAGGTCGGGTGCGGGTTCACTGGCTCGCTCCGGTGCGCGTCGGCTCAGCCGGCAGCAGGTTCCAGCCGTGCGCCAGGATCACCAGGTGGGTGGTGTCCTTGGCGCCCGTGTCGGCGAGCAGTTGGTCGAGCGCGGCGCGCAGGTCGGCGGGGGCGAGCTTGGCGGCGAGGGCGGTACCGCGGGGGTCGCTGTGCTCGGCGACGGCTCGCAGCAGCAGCAGGTCTTCGGGACGGAGCTGGGGCGCCGGCCGGTCCGCCGTGGGAACGGTCACCTGTTGGGTGGCGAACAGGCGGTGCACGATCACCGGGGGCTGGCAGCGCGGAGGGCAATGAAGGCTTTCGCGGATGTCACGCATGTACTGGCGGACAGTTTCGGCCGACAGCCCGGTCTGCGTGCCGATCTCCTTCGGCGGGAGGCCGCGTGCCAGGTGCTGGGCGACGCGCAGCAGGGTCGGCGTCAGCGGAGTGATGGGTGCGCTGGTCGTTAAGGACGGGGCCACGATTGCTCTTTCTCGGCTGGGATGGACGGTCACTGGGCAGGTGCCGCCGGTCCTGCGGGGGACGGGGCCGGCGGCACGGACCCGTGCGCGGCGGTGCGGATTCACGGGGTGGCGCGGACGGGGGTCTAGGCGGCGGTCGGGCCGGGGCGGGCCCAAGCGGCCTCGGCGGCCAGGCGTTCGGACCACTGGAGGTCGTCCTCGTCGAAAGCGGCGTCCGCCAGGCGTATTCGCTGTATTTCGCCGGTGCCGGCCGGTGGGTAGGTGTGCTGGATGTCGCGCCAGAGGCGCTGGAGGACGTACTCGCTGTCGAGGGCGTGGGCGCCGTGCAGCTCCATGGCGTCCTGAGCCGACTGCGCTGCCCACTGGTGGCCGAGGTACTTGGAGTTGATCAGGTCGGCGTCGCAGGGCAGGCCCTGGTCGAGAAGGTGCACCGCCTGGTAGGCGAGTATCCGGCCGGCACGCAG
Organism: Streptomyces sp. NPDC048002; assembly: GCF_040653275.1. Lineage (NCBI taxonomy): Bacteria > Bacillati > Actinomycetota > Actinomycetes > Kitasatosporales > Streptomycetaceae > Streptomyces > Streptomyces sp. NPDC048002. The sequence goes on from NZ_JBEZNL010000018.1 coordinate 2,573, forward strand.
CCGGGCCTCCATGGCGCCGACGCGGTCCCGCAGAACGGGCAGGTCGGACAGGGTGCCCCGGTAGCGGGGGCGGGTCTTGAGCCGCGTGGTGGTGGTGTCCACGATGGCCTCGTGAATGCCGAGGCTGACAGCGGCCAGGTTGGGGCGGCCGTACAAGATGCTGCTGCTCTGGGCCACGGCCAGGCCCTGGCCGACTTCGCCGACCACGTTGTCCTCGGGAACGCGCACGTGGTCGAGGCTGAGGCGGCCGGCGGAGAAGCCGTGCAGGCCGAGAGCGGTTTGGTGGCGAGGCACGGACAGGCCGGGGCGGTCGGCTTCGACCATGAACGCGGTCAGCGCCTGGGAGGTGCTCACTCCGGGCCTGGAGGTTCGGGCGACGACGAGGTGGGCGCCGGCGAGGTGACTGTTGCCGATGTGGATCTTGCTGCCGTTGATCACCCACTCGTGGTTGGTGCGTTCGGCGGTGGTTGCGATGCCGCCGATGTGTCCGCCGGCGAGTGGTTCGGTCACGGCGATCGACAGCAGCAGGGAACCGTCCGCGACCCGGGGCAGCCAGCGGCCCTTCTGTTCGTAGGTGGCGAAGTGCAGCAGGGCGCCGACGGGGATCAGGGTCGCTTGCAGGATGGCTGCGGCAGCCGCCGAGACTCGCGCGATGCGGTGGATCAGGATCGCCCTGGCCACGTGCCCGCCGTCGAGTCCGCCGAAGGCGGCCGGGACAGTGATGGCGAACCAGCCCCGTGCGGCCATCAGGTCGGCGGCCTTGCGCTCCACCTTGCCCGGGGCAGCCTCCATACGTGAAGCGCGCGGCGCGATCTGTTCGGTCGCGAAGGCGTCCGCCTCCTGCCACAGCAGGTCGTGGCGGGCGGTGAGGTAGGGACGCAGCGAAGGCGGCGGTGGGGTGGGTGTGGCGGACATGATCTTCCCTCTCCCTGGGTGAAGGTCGCAACGCGGAGCGGGTGGGGGGCGAAACGGTCTAGCGGACGGGGGCGCGGGCGATGTGGTCCATCACCTGCGCGCCGACGTTGATGACGATGTCCCGCAGACGGCGGGCCTCGGCCAGGGACCGCTTGTCCGGGTCGATGACGCACACCGTGCCCAGCACGGTGCCACTGTCGTGGATGAGCGGCGCGCCGAAGTAGGAGCGGATGCCGACGGCGTCGACCACCGCGTTGCCGCTGAAGCGGGGGCTGGCGTGGACGTCGTGCAGCGGGAGGGCCTTCCTGCGGGCCATGACCTCCGGGCACCAGCCGTGGTCGCGGCTCATGGTGCGGCCGACGATGACGAACCCGCTATCCACGGGCGGCTGGTGCAGCCCGACGAAGGTCTGCTCCTCCAAGAACAGGTTGACGAACCCGTACAGGAACCCGGCCCGCTCAGCCATGTCGCGGGCGAGGTCGTCGAAGTCCTCGTTTGCCGTGGTGGACACGCCCAAGTGCTGTAGCAGCTCGTAGCGTTGCGCCAGCTCCGGTGCCTGCCGGGCCAGCGGGTCGGCGGGCGGGGCGACCGGTCCGCCGCCGGCGTCGCGCATGTCGCGCCGGGGCAGAGACCGTGCGGCCGGTTTGGCCTGCGGTGTGCGGTAGGTGTCGCTGTGGTGGTGTGACATCAGGCGTCCTGGAGGCTGGAGGCGGGTGCGTGGCCGCTGCGGCTGATGGAGGTGTGGTGCACGGCGTGGCTGACGAGGGTGAGCAGGACGCCGGCAACGTGATTGGAGTTGCGGGCGTCGCAAGTCACCACCGGTACGGAGGCGGGGAGTTCGAGGGCGGCACGGACCTGCTCCGGGTGGTAGCGGTGTGCTCCGTCGAACTGGTTGATGGCGACGACGAAGGGCAGGCCGATGTCCTCGAAGAAGCTGACGGGGGTGAAGCTGGACTCCAGACGGCGGGTGTCGACCAGGACGACCGCGCCGACGGCTCCGCGCGAGAGGTCGTACCAGAGGTCGACGAAGCGGTCCTGGCCCGGCGTGCCGAACAGGAACAGCTCCAAGGGCACGGGCGCGTCGGGCAGGCTCAGGCGGCCGAAGTCGAAGGCGACCGTGGTGGTCTGCTTGGCCTCGATGCCCGCCAGGCTGTCGACGTCCGCGCTCGCCTCGGTCAGGTACTCCTCGGTGCTCAGGGGAGTGATCTCGCTGACGGCGGCCACGGCGGTGGTCTTGCCCGTGCCGAAGCCCCCGGCGATTACGATCTTCAGCACGGCCGGCGCGGCGCCGACGGCCGGGCGTGGCGGGGGATGCAGGGACATGGTCGGGTCATCCGGCTTGGGGGTAGGCGAGGGCATCGGGCCACTTCCTCTTCAGGCCCGCGGAAAGGGCCGCCAGCAGTTGGGTGGAGGGACCGGCACCCGAGTCGTCCGGACCGGATGCGGTATCAGGGGCGGTGACAGGAACGACCAGGGCGTCGGCGTCCAGCAAGTCGGAGACGAGGACCTTGACGGCGGTGACCGGCCGGCCGAGGCGACCCGCCAGCTCGGTCACCGAGCGGCGGTGTGCCCGGCACAGGGCGAGGATCCGCGCGGATTCCTCGGCCTGCGCCGGCCCGGGCCGTCCCGGCCCGGCTTCCAGCACCGTGTCCAGAGCGAGCAGATGCCTGGGCTTGGTGCGCCCGCGCGTCAGGGTGTAGGTCCGCACGAACGTCGACTCCTCGTCCGCCGAGCCGTGCCGGGTCACCGCAGTTCGCCGCTCGTGCCAACGCGGACGGGGATCAGCATGTAGGGGGCGAACTTGGACACGAGACGGCCCATCTCGAAGCCGATACCTCCGGCGTCGGCTTCCGTGGTGGCGATGACGGCGAGGACCGTGTCCACCTCACCGTGTTCGCCGGGGCGGTTGTCGAAGGCCGCACTGCGCCCGGCGCTCTGGACGAAGAACAGGCAGTCCTCGCGTTCGATGATGACCTGACGAGCCGACCGCTTCTTGTGGCTGGGGCCGGTGATGTTCGCGGAGAGGGAGGCGACGCCGCTGATGGCGGCCGACAGCTCGTCCGCCCAGTCCTTGTCCACGTCGCTGTCCAGCAGGCGCAGTCCGTCACGCGACAGTAGGACGGCGTGCGTGACGCCAGGGACGTCCGCGGCGAACTGACGCAGCAGCCAGGCCATGTCATCCCGCTGGCCACCCGCGGTGGTTTCGGAGGCGGGCGCGCCGGGCGCGGTGTGCGTCTCGGGGTGCGTGCTCATGGGGATCGCTCCAGAAGGGGAAAGGGTCAAGTGCCAGGGGCGGACCGGGGAGGGAAGGGGTACTTCAGGACCTGGGGTGGTGCTTGTCCGGACCGGGGGGATGAGTGGTCCCGCCTGCCTGGATGCCGGTACGGAATGCGGCTGCGAGCCCGGGCGTTGGCGCGCTCACCGGCGCTTGCTCCCGCTCACGCGGTGGACGGAACGCGCCGGTCTGACGTGGACGAGTGGGGAGGGCGGGCGCGTCCGCTGAACGGTTGGCCGTTGCGGTTCCCGTGGCGTCGGCCGGGCTCTCATGCGTGGCTTGCCGGGCCGATGGGGTGGGCGGCGCGACGGCCTGCCGCTGTGACAGCCTGGGGGTGTGAGCCTCGCCGGTGTGGATGCCGGCGTCCCCAATGCGGGGGAGCGCGACGAGGAGCCGCGCCGGAATGACGACCAGCGCGGTGGTGCCGCCGGTCACGTTCTCCTGCAGAACGACGGACAGGCCATGCGACTGGGCGATCTTCGCTGCGACCAGGAGCCCGAGTTGCCCGGCTCGTACCTGGCCACTGACGTCGACCTCGTCGGGTGCCGCGAGCAGGTGGTTCATCTGCGTCCGCGCCTGCGGATGCATGGGGACGGCCCGATCCTCGACCTCGACCGCCAGCCCGTTCGCGACCCGCTGAGCCCGCACCATGACCTTTGTCGCCGGATCGGAGCACTCGCAGGCGTTCTCGATCAGTTCCGCCAGCAGGTGGGCGAGGTCCGGGCCGACATGGCCGGGAAGGCCCAGCTCGGCGCCCACGGACCCGGCCGCGACGGACACCCGCGGATACTGCACGACCTCGGAGACCGCCCCGCGCAGCGCGGTCGTCACCGGCACAGGCCGGTTCGCGCTGCGCAGTGACTGTCTGCCCAGCACTGCCGTGCTCTCGACCTGGCGCCGCATCCGGGTCACGAGGTGATCGATCTCGAAGATCTTGGCCAGCAGCTCCGGGTCGTCGGTGAGCATCTCCAGCTTGCTCAGCGCTAAGAGAGCCTTGCCGACCAGGGCGTGCTCGCGCATGGCCAGGCGCCGCAGCACCTCCAGGAGGACGACGGACTGGGACTCGTCGTGTACGCGGATCAGCGAGGCGATGGCCTGTCCCTGGAGGACGCTCAGGACGTTGTTGATGTCGGACCCCGGGCTGGCAGGGGGCGGCGCCTGCGGGTTGTGCAGGGGCGGGCGTCCACCGCGGCACAGCTCGTCCGCCGACCACTGCACCGACTTCTCGATGGCCGCTGCTGCCTCCGCAACCGTTGAAAGCGCCGCTGCCTTGGTTTCCTCGACGGCTGTGGAAACGGCTCCGGCGGCGGTGCGTGCTTCGCGAGTCGCGACCGAGGCGACCCCGGCCAGTCCGCAGAGCAAGCCGACCAGGATCCAGCCGGGGCCCACCGAGAGAAGGGACCAGAGGGTGAAGGCAGCAGTGAGCAGCGCGGCAACGAGCGCCAGGGGCAGTGCTACGGCGCGGCGGGCGCAGTGCAGCGTGATCGCGTCGACCGGGGGCGGCTGTCTACGGTGGCCGGGCCCGGTCGGCCGGGCCGGGAAGGCGCTGTCAGACATGGGAATCCTCATCCAGGGGTGGGGGCTAGACATGCTGCGGCGTCAGGTCCGCTGCACTGTGGCGCGTGCTTGGGGAGGGCGAGCGGGGCGCCGAGACCGCCAGGACGCGGCGGCGAGACGGCTGCGTCGCCAGCTGCCGGAGAAGCCGGGCACTCTGGATCATGCCCATGCGGTTGAACGCCTGCAGGAGGTTCCCGAGCTGGCGCTGCTGGAGGGGGTCGTACTCCTCCGCCAGAAGCCCGAAGCCATTGCGCAGCGACAGGAGGCGCTCGAACAGATTGCGGGCCTCATCAACGCGACCGGTCAGGGCCAGGCCATCGACGAGCCAGAAGGAGCAGAGGAGGAAGGTGCCCTCATCACCAGTCAGCCCGTCCACCCCGGTGCGGTAGCCGCAGGTGGGGTATTGGCGCACGAGCCCATCCGACATCGCGAGTTCACGGCGTACGGCGTCCACGGCGCCGACGACGCGGGGATCGTCGGGCGGCAGTAAGCCGGTGCCGGGGATCAGCAGCGTGGCGACGTCAAGTTCCCGCGAGCCGTAGGACTGAGTGAAGGTGATCAGGGGTTCCACGTCCATGTCGAGCACGCCCGCCTCGACCAGGCGGATGGTGCGGTCGACAGCCACCCAGGCCATCACCCTGGAGTGGACGAGGTGCCAGCGCGCCCCCCGGATCACCCAGACCCCCTCGTCGGGCTCCTGCCGGCGCCGGGAGAGGTGCTCGACGAGCTGCCAGTGCAGGACCGCGGTGTCGGCGCAGATGGCGGCCCGCGGACAAGCATCGCCCGAGGAGAGGAACCAGTACCGGTGACTACGTACGAGGTCGAAGCAGTCGCAACGGTCGTCGGCGGCCACACCCGCGTTCAGAACGACTGTCAGGGCGGAGTTGAGTCGGTGATCCGACTCAACGAGGCGTATTCCCTCGAAACCCTCCAGGGCATCGAGGAGTTCTCCCACCTGACCGTGACATGGCACTTCCACCTGGCACGCCCCGAAGACGTCGAGCTGCCCGAGCGCAGCCCACGGGGTAACGCCTCCTGGCCGGCGACCGGCACGCTTGTCCACCGCAACCACCGGCGCCCCAACCAACTGGCAGTCAGCTACCCGCAGCTGCTCAGCGTGGACGGCCGGAACCTCGTCGTCACCGACCTCGACGCCGTCGACGGAACTCCCATCCTCGACGTCGCGCCGTACTTTGAGTAAGTGAGCCCGCGCGGTCCGATCCGTCAGCCAGTCTGGCGGGGCGAGATGCGCGCGACCTACTGGCAGGACGTGACAAGGCGTCCCCAGCCCTAAGACGACGTCAGCACGCCAGGCGGGATCGCTGATCACGCCTACTTTCTGGTGCTGGACGGAACCAGCTGAGACACGGCCAGCATGTGCGCAGAGGGGCGCCTTGGCGCATACCTCATCTGGTTGTTTGCCCCGGCCGTTCATCGCCGCGTCTCCACGGGTAACCCGAACGCAGCCCATGTGGTGCGTCCGCCGTCGCTCACGCCCCAGTCCTGGGCCAGATGGTTGACCAAGTGCAGGCCACGTCCGCGAGTGTCCTCGTCGTGCACGGGCCGCATCCGGGCCGGTGCGGGGTTATGGTCGCTGACCTCAACCAGCAGGCGGCCCGCGCTGCACTGCACCCGTAGCCTGATGTCGCCGCTGCCGTGCTGGACAGCGTTGGTGACCAGTTCGGAGACGGTGACGACGACGTCGGTGGTCAGCGACTCGGACAGGTGCCACAGGCGCAGGTGCGAAGCTGTCATTCTGCGGGCGCCGATGACGCGGTGACGCTCGGGTGCGAAGGCGACTTCGAATCCTCGCTGGGGTGCGTGAGTTCGCCGGTGCTCGCCGTCTTGCTCGGTAGGTGGGGCACTGGTGCTCTTCGTCGAGTTCATCGCTGGCCTCCAGGTCATACGCAGAGTCTGTGATCACCTCGGTACTCTGCGCGACCACTGCAACGAGCCTGGCCAACACCGCGAGCCGAAACCACCCACGAAGTTCCATCGGCTTGCCTCTGCCTTTACCGAGGAAGCTTCTATGTCTCCTCGGACTTCCCTCGGCCTTGCTGAACGGCCCTTGCCACGGGCAGCGTGAAGACGAAACCGGTCTAACGTCAGCCGAGTTGACGCGCTGGCGCACAAGGAGGGCACATGTCGGAGACGCAACCCACCTTGTTCCGTGTCGAGATCGATCGGCGCGCGTGGAAGGACCACGTTGTCTTCCTGCGGCACTTCAGGAAGTCTGCCGCAGAGGTTGCCAAGATCGACGCGATGCCGCACCTGGCAACGCTGGAGCCGGCCGCCGCCACCTTCGAGGCTTGGTACTACACCGGCCGGAAGCCGCAGAAGGACTTCCAACGGGTCCTGACCCACATGTTCGGTCACAGCATCGACCAGCTCTGGGGACCGGCTACAGAAGTGACTCCCGGCGCGGCGCCCGGCACGCCACACACCGACGTCCCTGCCTACCTCGGCACGGACCTGCGCGAGATGAGAAAGGTAGGCGCGATGGCTGCGCGACGCGCGATGCAGTTCACTCTGGGGGCCGAGAATAACCAGGTGGGAGAGGAAACGCTCGGATTCCTCCGCGATGAGGTGACCCGCATCGCCCAGGAGTACCCGCGGCTCCCCCTCTCCGAGCTGTGGGAGGATCTGGCGCAGGCGCAGGACGACACCTTCCGGCTCATTGAGGGCGGTCGCGCCCGGCCCACGCAGGCTCGTGAGTTGCTGCGGATGGCCGCCATCCTCTCCTTCATGATGGCCAAGGGAAGCCACGACATGGGGGACCCGGCGACCGCTCGGATGCAGGCCCGTACCGCTGGCTTCTGCGCCCGGGAGGCCGAGGAACCGGCGCTCGTCGCTCTGGTCGACGGTCTCAAGAGCCTCATCGCCTACTGGGCGGGGCAGCCCGAGGACGCCCTCCACTTCGCCCGCCAGGGCGCCGCCGGGCACCAGGGCGGTAGCGTGTCCGTCTGGCTGCCCGGCCTCGAAGCCCGCGCCGCCGCGGTGCTCGGCGACGCCGAGGCGGTCCAAGAGGCCACCGTTCGCGCCGAACACCTCCGCGAAGCGATCAGCCCCGACGCACTGGACGAGCTGGGCGGTCTATTGACCTACTCTCTGCCCAAGCAGCGCTACTACCACGTGGAGGCGGCCGTCCTCCTGGGCCAAGGCGACGACCGTCTGGGAAGGCTCGCAGAGGAGGCGGTGAAGGGCCTGAGCGACAAGGACGACCCGAGCTGGGCCTTCGGTGACCTCGCCGGATCCCAATGCAACCTGGCTTTGGTCCGGCTCAACGGCGGCGACCTCGAAGGCGCAGCGGACGCTGTACGCCCCGTGCTGGACCTGCCCCTCAGCTACCGCAACGCCGGCATCGTCACCTCCGTCCACCGCGTGCGCAGCGCCTTGGCCACCGGCACCCTGCGGGAGGCGGCGACCGGCCGGGAGCTGCACGAGGAGATCGGGCTGTACAAGCCCATCCGCCCCGCCCTGCCCCGGTAGGCGGCACGCCGGTACAGTCCTGGCATGCACCCCGTCGCCCGTTCCAGCGCCCGCCTCGCCCTGCGTGAGACCGACATCGCCGACGTGGACGGCGTGCACGCGGTCTACGGCAACGCGGAAGCCACGCGGCACCTCTCGTTCGAGCCGCGCACCCGCGACGAGGTGTGCCAGATCGTGGCGCGGTCAGTCGCCTCGGCCGCAGCGGAGCCCCGTACGGAGTACACGCTGGCCGTCGTTGAGCGGGACACGCAGCACTTGGTGGGGGTCGGTCGCCTGGCAACCGACCCCCACCAGCAGCGTGCGGTCACGATGGGCTTCGCGCTGCGCCCAGACGCGTGGGGCGTCGGGTACGGCCTGGAGACCGTCCACCTGCTCCTAGCCGTGGCCTTCCTCGACCTGGGCCTCCACCGTGTCTGGGGCGCCCGCTCGCCACTGAACGCTGGCTCCGCCCGCACCATGGCCGCCGCCGGGATGGTCGAGGAGGGCGTCATCCGGGGCCACATCCAGCGCGCCGGGCAGTGGCGGGACTCTGTCGTCCACGGCATTCTCGCCGAGGAGTGGAAGCTGCCGGCCTGAGCTGCTTCCGGAGGTAGGCCGTCGAGGTCGGCCCTACAGCGGTAGGGCGCCTCTCCGGAGTATCCGTCGTGGTACGCCACCGTTCGGCGCGGTCCCAGCCGGGGTGGTGCAGGAGGTAGTCGGTGCCTGCATCTCCCTCAAGGTTGCGGTAGACGATGTGCAGGCGGCCAGCGGTGACCGGGATCGAGAATGTGGGCCAGTCCGCGCGTCCTGTCATCCGGCGGTGGAAGTCCTCCGCAGCGTCGTAATCGGCACCGAACAGGAGCTCCTCGGCCTCCTCGCTCTGCACGCAGGAGTGGAGGTGCCCAAGCCAGAACAGGGGCTCGTCGAGAAGCTCGGGGAGGTGGGCCAGACGGCCGCCGTCGTAGCCCGGGATCTGGTCCGGGTGCATGCCTGCGCTGTTTGTCACAACGCTCATCATGCCGCTGACCTCTGTCATCGCCGCAGGAGGCTGCCGCCGACGTGACTGCCAGAGCGCAATCGCGGCTGCGCCTGGCCCTACGGGACAAACCTTACTGAGATTTTCGTTAGTTGGGTCTGTTCCGGTACCACACGAGAGCCGGGCACCATGCGAGAGATCCACATGCTCACGGAGTACGAAGCGCCATAGGCGGACCCGCAGGGGTGTTGGTATCCCCTGGGTAGGCCGAGAAGCGCGATCCCGACGACGGCAACCTGACCAGGTTTTGGTCAGGACAATTCGTCCGCGGCAAAGAACAGTCGCTAGATGCATCGATGAACGGACCACGCAGAGCACGTAATAGAGCAGGCGCTTACAACGGCTAACAAAATGGGCGCTGGGGCCTGCGCTTACAGGTGTCCCTGATCGCCGTCGGCGTTGAACCTTGTCAGGGAGTGCTCCAGCAACTCCAGGAACTGTCGTAGGTCATCGGCCACCTTGTCGAGCTCGGGTTCGTCCAGCGACGCTGTCCGCGTCCGGTAAACGGCCCCATCGTGCCCCGCGACGTAGATCAGGCCGCCGCCGTTTGAGCCGATGACCAGGCCATGGGCCTTTTGGTCCGTACCGACGTCGACAACGCCGTACTCCTGGAGCCGCATCAGGACGTCACCGGCCGGATCGAGGAAGTAGCCGCTGCCGACGTCCGCCCAGGTGACATCGCCGATGCTCTCGTAGAAGGTGACCAGGTCAGCTGGTGTAGGGGTGACTTGGGCGAGCGTGCGAGCCGCGGCTTGATCGTCGTTGTCGGCCAGCCGGACCTGGTTGGTCCCAGGTGGGAAGCCGTGCCGATGCTCGAACTCGCCTGTCATGGCCGTGAGAGTCCCGGAGACTCTGTCTGTCCACGAGGCCAGCCAGGCAGGCGAAAGCGATCGGTCTGAGCTGTACTGAGATTTGTGGAGTCCCTGATGCCAGGGTTACTGTCCTGGCGAAGGAGATCCACCAGCACCATGGCAGCACCCCGTAAATATCCGGACGAACTGCGCGAGCGTGCGATTCGCGAGGTCCGCAGCACCGGTCGCCCGATCGCGCACGTGGCGAAGGATCTGGGCATCCACAAGGAGGCCCTGCGCGGCTGGGTCCGCCAGGCCGAGGCCGACCGCGGGGAGCGGGACGACCGGCTCACCACCGCCGAGCTGGACGAGCTCAAGCAACTCCGTAAAGAAGTAGCGGAGTTGAGGCGGGCGAACGAGATCCTGAAAGCCGCGTCGGTGTTTTTTGCCCAGGAGATCGACCGTCCCCGGACGAGGCCGAGCAGGTGATCGACCACCTGCGTGACAGAGGTCTCGGGGTCGATCCCGTCTGCCGGGTGCTTCAGCTGTCGCCGTCGACGTACTTCGCCCGAAAGAAGCGGCCGAAGTCAGCCCGCCGGCTCCGGGACGAGCAGCTCATGCCGCTGATCGAGCAGGTCCACGCGGAGTCGGGCGGCACCTATGGCGCCCGCCGGATCACCCGCGCGCTTCGGCGCAAGGGCCATGGTGTGGCCCGCTGCACCGTCGAGCGGCTGATGGCCGAGCTGGGCGTGGAGGGCGTCATCCGTGGCCGGCGGCGTCGGACCACGATTCCGGAGCCGTCGGCGCCGCGTCCGCCGGACCTGGTCGACCGCGACTTCACCGCCTCCCGGCCCGATCAGCTGTGGGTCGCGGACATGACGTATGTCCGCACCTGGTCGGGATGGGCGTATGTGGCGTTCGTCCTGGACGTGTACTCGCGGATGATCGTCGGCTGGCAGGTTGCGAACCACATGCGGACTGAACTCCCGCTGGAAGCCTTGGAGATGGCGCTCTGGCGGCGTCGGATCAAGAAGGACTCCGGACTGATACACCACAGCGACCGAGGATCGCAATACGTATCAATCCGGTATACCGACCGGCTCGCCGACATCGGCGCCTCCGCCTCGGTCGGCTCCGTCGCGGACTCGTATGACAACGCGATGGCGGAGGCGCTGAACGGGACCTTCAAGGCCGAGCTGATCGAGATGCAGGGTCCCTGGAAGGACGTCGACCAGGTCGAACGGGCGATCTTCCAGTGGATCACCTGGTACAACGAAGAACGTCTTCACTCCGCGCTCGACTACGTACCGCCCGCCGAGTTCGAGGAAGCCTTCTGGCGCAGCCAGGAGCAAACCCCGCAGTCCGCCTGAACCGATCAAGATCGGACTCTACGAAACTCGGGGCAGCTCAGTCACTCATGAGGCCGGATCATGGCATGAGCCACGGACATCCATGGGGTGCCCAGCGTTTCCGGTGTCAGCGCAATGCCCTGAGTTGCCGATGGGTGATGAGGCAGCAGGCGAGTCTGAGGAAGGCTTCGTGGATGTCGGCTCGCCGTTCCCAGCGGATGCGCAGGCGTCGGAAGCGGTGCAGCCAGGCAAAACTCCTCTCCACGACCCAGCGGTAGGTGCCCAGTCCGGTGCCGTGCAGGGTGCCGCGGCGGGCGATCGCGGGCACGATGCCGCGGGCGTGGACCTGGTCGCGGTAGATGTCGTGGTCGTAGCCGCGGTCGGCGAACAGCGAGTCCGGCTTGCGGCGAGGATGACCAACCCGGCCGCGGACCGGCGGGATCGCGTCGAGCAGGGGGATGAGCTGGGTGACGTCGTTGCGGTTGCCGCCGGTCAGCAGGACCGCGAGCGGGGTGCCGTGTCCGTCGGTGATCAAGTGATGCTTGGAGCCAGCCCGCCCCCGGTCGACCGGCGACGGGCCCGTGTGCTGCCCCCTTTTAGCGCCCTGACGTGCGAGGAGTCGACCACGCAGCGGGACCAGTCCAGACGTGCGGCTGCGTTCAGTTCGGCCAGCAGGATCTCGTGCAACCGCTGCCAGACGCCGGCCTCGTTCCAGTCCCGCAGCCTGCGCCAGCACGTCATGCCCGATCCGAAGCCGAGGACCCTGGGCAGGTACTCCCACTGGATCCCGGTGTGCAGTACGTACAAGATCCCGCACAGCACCGCCCGGTCCGGCAACGGCTTGCGACCTGGATACCGGAACCTGCGCTCACGCTGCGGCAGCAGCGGCTCCAGACGGTCCCACAGTTCATCCGACACGATCCACGGCGACTTCCCCACACCGGACCGAACGCTCAACTCCCGTCCCGGACAAGGCAGCCAGGACTGATCCACCTCATTGTGTTAGCCGCTGTTAGCAGGCGCCTGCTCTATTCGGCAGCTGCCCGTCATGGGTTCTGCGGTACGCGGCCTTCGGAGTGATTCGCCGACGGCAGACAGGTTGAGGCCGGAACGGACTGGAATAGATCGTCGACTTCAAGCAAACCTAGAACGGTTGCTTGGGAGCGGCAGCAACTGCCGCTCTCCGTTTGCCGCGTGACCTCTACGCCTCCGGCGGGAGCGGGAATATAGCACGGGATCGCCGGTTACCCTAACCGGCGATTCTCTGGACCATTGAAGATGTTCAGCCGCCCCTGGTTCCGCGCGGTAGGTCGGACGCTCTGCCCATCCCCATTTCCAACTCCCAAGGAGCTTTCCTACGACTGCAGTTTCTAACGAAGGAACGTTCCATCTGTCTGAGCGGCAGTGTTTTTCGATCCTGGACTGAGCCGTGGCGCAGCCGCGGAACGGACTCGCGATGCGGGCTTTCCTGGCTTCCATCGCTCTCGGGGCGCGGTGCTGCGGCCGAAGGAGGCGCTGACGCTGCGAGGCCGAGAGGTGGAACTCGACGATGACGGTCACGGCTTCCTGCTGATCCCCTCCCAGGGGCCAGAGCCCCGCCTGGAGGAAGCCGACGGCACGCCCACCGTGCGGCGTGTACCTGTAAGCCGAGATTTGGCGGCGATCCTGAAGGAGGAGATCGCCCGGCGCGGCCTCGGCTCCGACGGCCTGGTATTCGTTCTGGACGACGGGCGACCGCTGACCGCACCTGTCTACCGCAAGCTCTGGCGGCAGGCGCGGGCGGCGGTGCTGGAAGCCCACGAGATCGACTCGCCGCTCGGCAGGACCGTCTCCGCCCTGCGTGACGCGCGTATCGCGACATGGCTGCGGAACGGCGACCAGACCGCAGCGCACATCGTCGCGGTGGCAGAGTGCGTCGGCATGAGCGCCCCGCGCCTCGCCGAGCGCTTCGCGCACTCCCTTCGCCAGCCGACACCGGCCAAGATCCCCTGGCACCTCCTCGAAGAGGCCATTGACCTTCCTGAGCTGCCGAGCCAGCACATAGGCGCTGTAATCGCCCCTAACTGGAAGCCCACTTACGGCTCGTCCGTCAGGCCCTTCCTGCTTCACCCCGGCCGACGGTTTGGCGGTGAACCGCCATTCCGCCCACCTGTCCCGCTCCCATCCGCACCTCACAGAAGATCGCCGATGCCTGCGCGCCCTGTGCTCGACACCTCCGCTGCCCCTTCTTCCCCTGCCGCTGTACGCGCGGCGTTCCTGACCGTGAAGGACGCCGCCAAGTACCTCGGTCTCTCGCCCCACACCCTTTATGTCTGGCGCCACCGTCGACAGGGACCGCCGAGTTTCCGCATGGGCTCCCGCGGCCGCGTCATGTACCGGCTGGAGGCCCTGGATGCCTGGATCCGCGAACAGGAGCAGGCCGACTCCCGTTCCAACACGACCCTCAGCCCCCTCAACGCCGCACCACAAAGCCGATCGGACTACGACACGAGCGTCTAGCGGGCACCTGAACTTGCTACCGCCCACCGCCTACTGGAAGGGGCCGCTTGGCCGGCTACATCGAAGACCGCTGGCTCAACAAGAAGAAGGACCCCGTCACCGGCAAGCGGGAACGAACGGCCCGCTACGGCAAGGGCTCCCGATACCGTGTCGCCGGCATCCCCGGCGTACGGGACAAGTCCTTCGACACACTCGAAGACGCCAAGGCATGGCTGCGCCAGGCGGGCACCGACAGCGAACGCGGCGAGTTCGTTGACCCGCGCGACGGCTCCATCCCGCTGGACGACTACGTGGTTCGCTACTGGCAGGCGGGAGTTCGGGGCAGCCCCGCCACTGTCAAGCGTATTGACGAGCGGGTGCGGCTCCATATCCGGCCGCATCTCGGCTCGGTTCCCCTGCGTGACATCACGGCATCGGTGCTGCGCGGCTACATCGCCACGCTGGAGACTGAATGCTCCCCGAGGTACGCGCGGCAGATCCTCTCCACCCTCTCGAACATCCTCGAGACCGCCATCGATGACCGGCGTCTGGTGCGCAACCCGATGCGGGCCAAGTCGGTGCGCTGGCCGAAGGCGCCCGAGAACCAGAGGGAAGCCTGGGCGCTGGAGACTGCGCTTCGGGTTCGGGACGCGATCAGCCCGCGCTACCGCATCGCTGTCGTGGTCGCGCTGGGTTGCGGTCTGCGACAGGGGGAAGTGTTCGGGCTGTCACCAGAAGACGTCGACTTCGCCCGCGGGGTGCTCCGCATACGTCGGCAGGTGCAGCTCCTGAATGGCCGCTTGTACTTCGCACTGCCGAAGGGCGGCAAGACTCGCGTCGTCGACATGCCTCCCTCCGTTGCCTCGGCGCTGGCCGAGTACTTCCTGGAGTACCTCGCTGTCGAGGTAGAGCTGCCCTGGGGAGGCCCGGAAACCGATCGGGAGAGGAAGAAGTTCCCGCTCATCCTGACCACGACGTACGGCAACGCACTCCGGGCGAACATGTTCAACGTCGACGTGTGGAAGCCCGCTCTGGCAGCGGCCGGCGTCATTTCCGTGCGCAAGACGGGCGAGCGCTGGGCGGTGTCCCGCAAGGACGGCTTCCACGTTCTGCGGCACACCTACGCCTCGGTCATCCTCGAAGCGGGTGAGTCCGTGGTCACCCTCGCCCGGTGGCTCGGCCATGCGAGCCCGACCATCACCCTGGACTTCTACGCCCACTTCATGCCTGAGGCCGGCGGGAAGGGGCGCAGCGCGATCGACACGCTGTTCAACCGCAATGCTCAGGCCGTCGCCGACGCGTAGGGGAAACGGTTCATCGAAGCCTGTACGAAGAGGGGCACAGCACTTGCTGTGCCCCTCTTCGTGTTCTGCAGCCCAGGTCTTCGCTCACTCACCGTGATGATTGGCGCTGCCCGTGGATGTCGGCACGGGGAAGCTTCGGCAGGGCCCTTGCTTGGGGCGGGGGAGAGATGGCCGATGTGGACCGTGTTTCATTCTCCCCAGATTCTCCCCAGCGGCCCGAGAGGGGCGGTGCCCCGCTTGTCCGATGCCCCAGGGTCGCTGGGTGTGTGCTCGCGCGGCCGATTGCTCAGAGCCAATCCCGTCGCTTGAAGATGATGTACAAACCGGTACATACAGAGGCCATTAGGCCGATCGCGAACGGGTAACCGAACACCCAGTGCAACTCCGGCATGTGCGTGAAGTTCATCCCGTAGATCGTCCCGACCAGGGTCGGAGCGAACAGGATCGCCGCCCACGACGAGATGCGCTTGATCTCCTCGTTCTGCGCGAAGCCCGCCTCCGCCAGCGCCCGCATCTCCGCGTTCTGCTGCTGGGTGACCAGGGTCGCGTTCACGGTGAGGATGTCCGTCAGCGCCTGTCGGAAGCCGTCCACCCGTTCGCTGGTGTGGGTGACGTGGTCGGCGACGTCCCGCAGATAGCGCTGGAGTTCCTCGTCCGTGCCGTACTTGGCGAAGCCCGCCATCAGACCGTGCAGCATGCCCACCAGCGGGCGGGTGGCCCGTTGGAACTCGACCATCTCCCGGGAGAGTTCGTAGATGCGCCGGGAGACCGCCGGGTCCCCCCGGAACACCTCCGTCTCGATCTCGTCGACGTCGTTCTGGACGCCCGCGACGACCGGCGCGTACCCGTCGACCACCGCGTCGAGGATCGCGTACAGCACCGCCTCCGGGCCCAGTTTCAGCAGGTCGGGCGTCTCCTCCATCCGGCGCCGCACCGCCGACAGATCGGGTGCCGCGCCGTGCCGGACCGTGATCACGAAGTCCGGGCCGACGAAGACGTGCAGCTCGCCGAAGTCGACCTCCTCCTGCGCGTCCAGATAGCGGGCCGCCCGCAGCACCACGAACAGCGTCTCGCCGTACCGCTCCAGCTTCGGCCGCTGATGGGCCTCCAGCGCGTCCTCCACCGACAGCGGATGCAGGTCGAACTCGGCCGCCAGGGACTTCAGTTCCGCCTCCGTCGGGCGGGCCAGCCCGATCCAGGCCATGCCGGCCGGCTGCTCGCGCAGCTCCCGGAAGGTCTCGGCGAGGGTGGCGGGGGAGGAGACCCGTACCCCGTCCCGGTACAGGGCCGACTGGACGATGCTCGGCGGCTCCGCCTCGGGGACGGGCGGCTCGGCCGGCCGCGGCGCGGGCTCCGCCGGGGCGGACGGGGGCGCGAGGGCGCGGCGCCAGACGGGCTTCCGGTTGCTCTTCGACATCGTGGCTGCCTCTCGGCCGACGCCCGGGGTGATCTCGCAGCAGGTTATACGGGGTGCGCGAGGATCGGGCGGCGCGGCGGAACCGGGTTCGCGGACCGTCGTTGTCCGCAAGCGGTACTAGCGTGCCGGACATGACGAAGACGACGACCGCCCAGGGCCCCGTTCTCGGCACCCGCGCCCTCAACCGCGCCACCCTCGACCGTCAGCTGCTGCTGCGCCGCACCCCGATGGCCGCGCGGGCCGCCGTGGAGCACCTGGTCGGGCTCCAGGCCCAGGAGGTCAAGCCGCCGTACTACGCGCTCGCCGCCCGGCTCGACGGCTTCACCACCGGGGAACTCGCCGGGCTGCTGGAGAGCCGTGCGGCCGTCCGTATCGTCACCCTGCGCTCCACCATCCATCTGCACACCGCCGAGGACAGCCTCACCCTGCGGCCCCTGGTGCAGCCCGCCCGGGACCGGGAGATCAACCTGTTCCGCAAGGGGCTGAACGGCGTCGACCTGGACCGGCTCGCCGTCCTCGCCCGCGAGCTGGTCGAGGAGGAGCCGCGCACCATGAAGCAGCTGCGGGAGGCGCTCGGCACGCGGTGGCCGGACGCCGACCCGCAGTCCCTGGCCATCGCGGCGCGCTGCCGGCTGCCGCTCGTCCAGGCCACCCCGCGCGGGGTGTGGGGCAGGAGCGCCCAGGTCACCCTGACCACCGCCGAACACTGGCTGGGCCGCCCGCAGGAACCCGCCGCCACCGCGGAGACCGCCGTCCTGCGCTATCTGGCCGCCTTCGGACCGGCCTCCGTGAAGGACATGCAGACCTGGTGCGGCCTGACCCGGATGCGCCCCGCCTTCGAACGGCTCCGCCCCGAGCTGCTCACCTTCCGCGACGCACAGGGCGTCGAGCTCTTCGACCTGCCCGACGCGCCGCGCCCCGACCCCGCGACCCCGGCGCCGCCGCGCTTCCTGCCGGAGTTCGACAACCTCCTGCTCTCCCACGCGGACCGCACCCGGGTGATCCCGCCCGCCGACCGGGGCCGCACCTGGCAGGCGAACACCTTCTACTGCCCGCTCCTCGTCGACGGCTTCCTCGCGGGCGTCTGGCGGATCCTCGACGGCGCCCTCGTCATCGAGCCGTTCCGCGAGCTGACCGCCGCCGAACGCGCCGAGGTCCTCGCGGAGGGGGAGTACCTGCTCGGGACCGTGCACCCCGACGAGGGCCACGACCTGCGCTTGGGCAAGGTCCTGCCGTAGCCCGTCGGACACGGGCCGGGACCTGGATCGGGACATGGATCGGGGGCGTTGCGGGCCGCTCGTGGAGGCCCGCAACGCCCCCTGGCAGTGCACCTGAGGGATACTCAGGAGTTCTTCCGGGTCACGAGTTGACCTGAGCGGTCACCAGGCTGGAGAAGGTCGTCAGCCGGGTGTAGACGCCCGGGTAGCCGGCCAGCGCACAGCCCTCGCCCCAGGAAGTGATCCCTGCCAGGACGCCCCCGACAAGCAGGGGACCGCCGCTGTCGCCCTGGCAGGTGTCCACGCCGCCGGAGGTGTATCCGGCGCAGACCATGTCGGACTGGACGAAGTCCGAACCGTAGGAACCGCCGCAGCTGGAGTCGGAGACCATCGGCACGGTCGCCGTCCGCAGCTGGTTGGAGGAGCTGCCGCCCGAGGAAGTGGTGCCCCAGCCGATGATGCGCGCGGTGGTGCCGGCCGCGTACACGCCCGTCTGGGTGGACGAGACGTACGGCGCGGTCGTGTACGGCATCGACGTCGACAGGGTCAGCACCGCCACGTCGTCGCCGTTGGTGGCGTCCGTGTAGCTCGGGTGGATCCAGATCCTGCTGACCCGGCTGACGGTGCCGTTGGTGCCGTTGCGGTAGGTGCGGCCGCCGACGACTCTGACGCTGCTGGTGGTCTCACCGACCATGCAGTGGGCCGCGGTGACGACCTTGGTGGCCGAGACGAGCGTGCCGCCGCAGAACTGGTTCTGCGAGGAGTCCGTGATCTGCATCATGAACGGGTACGACGTCGTGGTGGTCGTCGAGCCGCCCACGATGGGCTGGGGGGCCGCGGCGGCGGTGGGGGCGACGCCGATCAGCGCGGTCGCCGCGGCCGCGGCGGTGGCCGCGAGCACGGTGGCGGTCTTCTTGGCACGGTTGAGCCCGAACATGAGTCTCCTCATTGGGTTGCCGGTGGGGGGTCGCGCGGGTGTGGGGGTGAGGCACGGGGGTCTCGGGACAGACCCCCGTGTGCCCGGCGAGCGGCACGCCCCTTACGCTAGAACCCGCGGCAGCCCTACCCAAGAAGGGAACCCCCTAAGGGAGTTGGGCAGGGAAAACCCTCGGTCGGCGGTCGTCAAACCCCCGGTGAAGGTGAATTCCTGAGAGTCCTTCAGTTTCCGGGGCGGCCCGCCGCGAGTCTGACGATGTCGACCCTCGAACGGATCCCCAGCTTGCGGTAGACGCGGGTGAGGGTCGCCTCGACCGTCTTCACGCTGATGAACAGCCGGGCGGCTATCTCCCGGTTGGTGGCGCCCTCCATGACCAGCGCGGCCACCTGACGCTCCATCGAGGCGAGCGAGTCCAGCGCGTCCAGCGCGGCGGCCCGAGCGGGCGCCGGCTCGGCCGGGGGCGCGGCGGCGGCCGACTCCACCTGGCGCAGCCACGGCAGCGCCCGGCAGCGCCGGAACAGCCGCGCCGCCTCGTCGTACGAGGTCGGCACCGGCCGCAGGGTGCGCAGCGCGGCCAGCGCGTAGGCCGCACGCGCCTCCTCCAGGCCGTAGCCGAGCTTGGCGAGCCGGTCCTGCACGGACGTCAGCTGCGCGGCCGCCCGGTCCCGTTCGCCCCGCGCGGCGCGCACCAGCGCCTCCGCGCGGTCCAGGACCGCCAGCACACTCTCCCGGCCCAGCCGCAGCGCGCGCGCCCGCGCCGTGTCGATGACGCCCTGCGCCTCCTCCGTCGCCCCGATCAGGACCAGCGCCTCGGCCAGGTCGCCGTGCCAGCGCCCGCGCGCCGGGTCGGTGATGCCGAGCCCCGCCTCCAGCTCCCGCACCCGGCGCAGCGAGGCCACCGCGGCGGGCGCGTCCCCCGCCACCAGCTGGGCGTGGCCGAGGGCGGCCAGGGCGCGCGAGACGTACATCTGGTCGCCGTCCCGCTCGGCGTGGTCGAGGGCCTCGCGGGCCAGCGTCAGCGCCCGGTCCACCTCGCCGCCGGCGGCCTCGGTGAGGGAGGTCAGCACGGCGGAGGCGACCTCGCCGATCCCGGTGTCCCGGGCCAGCCGAAGGCTCTCCCGGGCCAGGTCCAGGGCGCGGGCGCAGTGCCCGGTGCGCAGTTCGGTCTCGGCGAGGCCGCGCAGGAAGTGCACCTCGCTCTCCACCGAGCCGCGCCGGCGCACCTCGCGCAGCAGCGCGGTCACCGTGGCCCGCGCCTCGGACAGCTGGTCGCTCATCACCAGCCAGCGGAACCGGGCGTACCCGGCGCCGTTGTGATGGCAGGCCACCCGCGGGTCCTGGGGTTCCGTCAGCGCCCGCCGGATCGTCGCGGGCGCGTCCGGGTGGCCCATCAGGGTCTCGGTCTGCGCCTGGAAGGAGAGCGCCATCAGCTCCGTGTACCGGTCGCCGCCGCGGGCGGCCAGTTCCGCGCAGTAGGCCGCCTCCTCCCGGGCCGGGTCGAAGTCGCCGTCCACCAGCAGGGCCCGCCAGGCCAGCTGGTAGTGGATCAGGGCCAGCAGCCGGGGATCGTCGCCCGCGTCGGCCAGCGCCTGCGGGAAGACCGCGTCGACCTCCGCCATCGCGTGGCCCGCGGTCTCGACCACCACGATCCAGGCCCGCACCCGCTCGGCCGGCACCGTCGAGCCGGAGAGCACCTCGCGCGCGATGTCCCGGGCGAGGTCCAGCTCACCGGCGGTGATGGCGTCCTCGGCGGCCTGGAGCAGCAACGTCTGCGGACTGCCCTCGGCCGGGGTGTGCCGGGCCGCCAGCCGGCCGAGCGAGGCGGCGACCGCGGGCGCCCCCCGGTCCCGGGCCAGGGCGGCCGCCTCCGCCAGCGCGGAAGCCACCTCCGGGTCGGTTCCGATGGTGGCGAGCGCCAGGTGCCGGGCCCGCTCGATGGGGTCGGAGGCGGCCGTCGACAGCGCGGCGTGCGCGGCCCGCCGCTCCTGGGCGGGGGCCTCGGCGTACAGGGCGGCCGAGATCAGGGGATGCGCGAAGCGCACCGCGGGCCCCTCGGACTCCGTCGCCAGCAGACCCAGCTCGGCCGCCCGCGCGGTGTCCGCCTCGGCGTCGGACCGGCCGGCGGCACGCAGCAGGGCCAGGGTGGGCCGGGCGCCGGCGCTGGCCACGAGCAGGGTGTGGCGGGCGTCGGCGGAGAGCATCTGGAGCCGGTTGAGGACCAGGGCGCGCAGCGAGGTGGGCACCGGCAGCGGCTCGCCCGGCCGGGGCGGGGTGGGGTTCTCGGCGAGCGTCCGGCCCAGTTCCAGCGCGAACAGCGGGTTGCCGCCGCTGGTGCGGTGGACGTCACGGACGGTGGAGCGGGCCAGGCCGGTGTAGCCGCGGTGGTCGAGCAGGGCGGCCACCTGGGTGCGGGAGAGCGGGCCGAGCCGCAGGGCGAGGGTGTCCGGCGGGGACGCGCGTAGATGCCGGTCGTACTCCTCGTCCTCGGTGCGGGCCGCGCAGAGCATCCGCACCGGGGTGTCGCCGAGCCGGCGGGCGGCGAAGCCGAGCAGTTCGGCGCTGGCCGGGTCCAGCCACTGGAGGTCGTCGGCGACCACCAGCACCGGGCCCTCGGCGGCGAGCGCGCGCAGGGCGGAGAGCACCGCCAGACGCAGGGCGAGCCCGTCGCGCTGGAGCGTGGACTCGCCGCGTCCGGTGAGCGCCGACTCCAGGGCGGTGCGCTGGGCGGCCGGCAGCCGGTCGCAGACCTCGTCCAGCACCAGGCCGAGAAGATCGGCGAGGGCCAGGAAGGGGAGGTGGGATTCGGACTCGGTGGCCGAGCAGCGCAACACGGTCCGTGACGCTTCACCGTATTCGGTGGCCAAGGCCCGCAGGACGGTCGACTTTCCTATTCCGGCGGGCCCGTGCAGGAGGACACTGCCGCCCCGGGCGAGCTGCCCGCGCGCGGCCGCGACCGGCTCGTCCCGGCCGATGACCAGGTCGGAGCGGGATCTGGCAGGCTCCCTGAAGTCCCGTGGCACGGTCACCGTTCCCCTCCGTGTGGCGTGTCCTGGCCAATATTAGGCAAGGGTCTTTGAATTTCGGAGGGCCTGCCGAGTGAGCCGAATAACAACCTTGCAGCATAGGGAAATTCATCGGGTGGATGGATGAATGGGGGAGTGACGGTCCGGGCCCCCGGAGCACCCCCCGGGCGGCTCCCCGCGCGCCGCCGCTACGGGAGCAGCGCGGCTGCGGCAGTACCGCCGCTACAGGAGCAGCGCGGCTGCGGCAGGACCACCGCTACGGCAGCAGCGCGGCCCGGCGCGCCGCCGCCACCGCCTGCCCGCGGGTGTGCGCGCCGAGCTTGCGCATGGCCGAGCGCAGATACCCCTTCACCGTCTCCGGCCGCAGGCCCAGCCGTTCGGCGGCGACCGCGTTGGTGGCACCCTCGGCCACGCACGCCAGCACGTCCAGCTCCCGGGGCGCGAGGGCCACGCCCCCCGCCCGCTCCGCGCGGGCACCCGCCCGCCCCTCCGGCGTGAGCAGCCCGCACGCCTCCAGCAGTTCCCCGCGCAGCCCCGGGTCGCCGATCCGCGGCGCCAGCGCGCGCAGCGCCGCGTGCGCCTCCCGCACCCGCTCCCACGCCGCGCCCGCCTCCGCGGGCTCCGGCTCCGGTCGTGCCGCGTCCAGCAGTTCCCGCGCCGCCTCCCGCACGACCAGCGCCTGCTCCACGTCCCGGGCGGCGGCGACGGCCGCGGACAGCGTGCGGTCGCCCAGCGGCTGGGCGGTGCGCAGCGCGCCGTAGAGGACACCGCGCACCCGGCGCCGTACGACGACCGGGACCGCGAGGACCGAGCGCAGGCCCTCCGCGGCCACGGCGGTGTCGTACTCGTGGCTGATCTGCCGCGAGACGGAGTAGTCCGTCACCGCGCAGGGGCGCGCCAGGGCCACGGCCCGGCCGCCGAGGCCGGTGCCGGAGGTCACCGCGAGGCGGCTCAGCGACAGCGTGGCCGTGCCGTTCAGCTCGCTGATCAGCATCTGCGGCCGGGCGGACTCCACCAGCCCGCCGAAGGCGACCGGCAGACCCGTGCCCCGGCGCAGCCGGACCAGCGCGCCGCGGATCTCTGTCATCGCGCCGACGTCCGTCGTCAACCGTCCGCCCTCCTTCCGCGGCGTACACCCCCGTTCGGGGGTAGTGAGACCTCCGTCACGGATTAGACGATGGCAGGGAGCCGCCGGGCAATGGTCCGGAACGAAGGAGGACACATGTCGGCCACCGAGGACTTCCGCAGGGCACGGGACTTCCTGCTGGAGCACCGCGAGGACTACGCCACCGCCTACGACGGCTTCACCTGGCCCCGGCCCGAACGGTTCAACTGGGCCCTGGACTGGTTCGACGTCATCGCGCGCGGCAACGACCGCACCGCGCTGCACATCGTCGAGGAGGACGGCACCGAGGCACGGCTGTCCTTCGCCGAGATGTCCGACCGCTCCGACCGGGTGGCGAACTGGCTGCGCGAGCGGGGCGTCGGTGCCGAGGACCGGGTGCTGGTCATGCTCGGCAACCAGACCGAGCTGTGGGAGACCGCGCTGGCCGCGATGAAGCTGCGCGCGGTGGTCATCCCTGCCACCCCCCTGCTCGGCCCCGCCGACCTGCGCGACCGGGTGGAGCGCGGACGCGTCCGGC
The DNA here is from genome assembly GCF_040653275.1 of Streptomyces sp. NPDC048002. Taxonomy (NCBI): domain Bacteria; kingdom Bacillati; phylum Actinomycetota; class Actinomycetes; order Kitasatosporales; family Streptomycetaceae; genus Streptomyces; species Streptomyces sp. NPDC048002. The sequence goes on from NZ_JBEZNL010000018.1 coordinate 25,983, forward strand.
ACGTCGTCGCGCGGGCCGAGGACACCGGCAAGTTCGACGACGTGCCCGGCACCTACACCCGGGTCGCGGTCGGCGGCGCGCGCGAGGGCTGGCTGTCCTACGCGGACACCGCCGCCGCCCCGGCCGGCTTCACGCCCGACGGGCCGACCCGCGCCGACGACCCGCTGATGCTCTACTTCACCTCCGGGACCACCGCACGGCCCAAACTGGTCGAGCACACCCACGTCTCGTACCCCGTCGGCCACCTGGCCACCCTGTACTGGATCGGCCTGCGGCCGGGCGACGTCCACCTCAACATCTCCTCCCCGGGCTGGGCCAAGCACGCCTGGTCGAACCTGTTCGCGCCGTGGAACGCCGAGGCGACCGTCTTCCTGTACAACTACACGCGCTTCGACGCGGCCCGGCTGATGACGGAGATGGACCGGGCCGGCGTCACCACGTTCTGCGCCCCGCCGACCGTGTGGCGGATGCTCATCCAGGCCGACCTGACCGCGCTGCGCACCCCGCCGCGCGAGGCCGTGGCGGCCGGTGAGCCGCTCAACCCCGAGGTCATCGAACAGGTCCGGCGGGCCTGGGGCGTGACCGTCCGGGACGGCTTCGGCCAGACCGAGACCGCCGTACAGGTCTCCAACAGCCCCGGCCAGCCCCTGAAGACCGGTTCCATGGGACGCCCCAGCCCCGGCTACCGCGTCGAACTGCTGGACCCGGTCACCGGCGCCCCCGGCGCGGCCGAGGGCGAGATCGCGCTCGACCTGTCGGCCCGCCCCGTCGGCCTGATGACCGGCTACCACGGCGACGCCGACCGCACGGCCGAGGCGATGGCGGGCGGCTACTACCGCACCGGCGACATCGGCTCCCGGGACGCCGACGGCTACCTCACCTACGTCGGCCGCGCCGACGACGTCTTCAAGGCGTCCGACTACAAGATCAGCCCCTTCGAGCTGGAGAGCGCGCTGCTGGAGCACGAGGCGGTCGCCGAGGCCGCCGTCGTACCCGCTCCCGACGAACTGCGCCTGGCCGTCCCCAAGGCGTACGTCGTCCTCGCCGAGGGCTGGGAACCGGGACCCGACACCGCCAAGGTGCTCTTCGAGCACTCCCGGGAGGTCCTCGCCCCCTACAAGCGCCTGCGGCGGCTGGAGTTCGCGCCGCTGCCCAAGACCGTCTCCGGCAAGATCCGCCGGATCGAACTGCGCGAGGCCACGGCGGCCGGCTCGGACGCCGAGTACCGCGAGGAGGACTTCCGGTGACCGCGCTGTCGTACACCCACGGAACCGGCACGACCCCGCTGCTCGGCGACACCATCGGCGACAACCTCGCCCGTACGGCGGCCACTTGGCCCGAGCGGGAGGCGTTGGTCGACGTCCCCTCGGGGCGGCGCTGGACCTACGCCCGCCTCCTCGCCGACGTGGACCAACTGGCCTGCGCGCTGCTGGAGAGCGGCGTCCGCAAGGGCGACCGGGTCGGCGTCTGGGCGGTCAACTGCCCCGAGTGGGTGCTGGTCCAGTACGCCACCGCCCGGATCGGCGCGATCATGGTGAACATCAACCCGGCCTACCGGGTGCACGAGGTCGCGTACGTGCTCCAACAGGCGGGAATCTCGCTGCTGTTCAGCTCGCTCGGGCACAAGGGCAGCGACTACCGGGCCATGGTGGACGAGGTCCGCCCCGACTGTCCCGACCTGCGCGAGGCCGTCCACTTCGACGACCCGAGCTGGGACGCGCTGCTCGGCCGGGCCGTCCCGCGCGAGCTGCCCGCCGACCTGTCCTGCGACGACCCGGTGAACATCCAGTACACCTCGGGCACCACCGGCTTCCCCAAGGGCGCCACCCTCTCCCACCACAACATCCTCAACAACGGCTATTTCGTGGGGGAGTCGATCGCCTACACCGAGCAGGACCGGATCTGTCTGCCGGTCCCGTTCTACCACTGCTTCGGCATGGTCATGGGAAACCTGGCGGCCACCACGCACGGCGCCTGCATCGTCATCCCCGCCCCGTCCTTCGAGCCGAGGGCCACCCTGGAGGCGGTCCGGCGGGAACGCTGCACCTCGCTGTACGGCGTCCCGACGATGTTCATCGCCGAGCTGAACCTGCCCGACTTCGCCGAGTACGACCTGACCTCGCTGCGCACCGGCATCATGGCCGGCTCGCCCTGCCCGGTGGAGGTGATGAAGCGGGTCGTCGCCGAGATGCACATGGAGCAGGTGTCCATCGCCTACGGCATGACCGAGACCTCCCCGGTCTCCCTCCAGACCCGCACGGACGACGACCTGGAGCACCGCACCGGCACCGTCGGCCGCGTCCTGCCGCACGTCGAGGTGAAGGTCGTCGACCCCGCCACCGGGGTCACCGTGGAGCGCGGCACCGCCGGAGAGCTGTGCACCCGCGGCTACGGCGTGATGCTCGGTTACTGGAACGAGCCGGAGCGGACCGCCGAGTCCGTCGACCCCGCCCGCTGGATGCACACCGGCGACCTGGCGGTGATGCGCGAGGACGGGTACGTCGAGATCGTCGGCCGGATCAAGGACATGATCATCCGGGGTGGCGAGAACATCTACCCGCGAGAGATCGAGGAGTTCCTCCACGCCCACCCGGGGATCGCCGACGTCCAGGTGGTCGGCGTCCCGCACGAGCGGTACGGCGAGGAGGTGCTCGCCTGCGTCATCCCGAGCGACGCGGGCGACCCGCTCACCCTGGAGGAACTGCGCGCCTACTGCGACGGCCGCCTCGCCCACTACAAGGTCCCCAGCCGCCTGAGGATCCTCGACTCCTTCCCGATGACGGTCTCCGGGAAGGTGCGCAAGGTGGAGCTGCGCGAGCGCTACGGGGACTGACCGCCGCGGGGGCGTCCGGGCCGGGGCGCCCCCGCGCGGCGGTGCGTCGGTCGCGGGGCCGGGCGCCCCGAGTGCCGGGCGGGCGCCGGTAAATCCATTCGGTGGATTCGCGCACGCAGGGTTGTCAGGGACATGTGGTCCTCCTACAGTCGCGACGAAACCGGTGGAGTGGGAGCGCTCCCATCATTGGGGAGGCGGGAGCGCTCCTGGAACCCCGGCACCCGCCTGTCGCATCCGGTCCCCGCAGAGAGGCCCCCCACATGCGCTTGTCCCCGCACCGCCTCCGCACTCCCCGCGCGCTCCTCGGCGCCCTGCTCACCGTGCTGGCCACCGCCGCGGCGCTCCTCACGGCCGGTCCGCCGGCCCGCGCCGACACGCTGATCTGCGACCAGTACGGAACGACCGTGATCCAGGGACGCTACGTCGTCCAGAACAACCGCTGGGGCACCGCCGCCACCCAGTGCGTCACCGCCACCGACACCGGCTTCCGGGTCACCCAGGCCGACGGCTCGGTGCCCACCAACGGCGCCCCCAAGTCGTACCCGTCGGTGTTCAACGGCTGCCACTACACCACCTGTTCACCCGGCACCAACCTCCCCGCCCAGGTCAGCGGCGTCTCCAGCGCCCCCAGCAGCATCTCCTACGGCTACGTCGGCGACGCCGTCTACAACGCCTCGTACGACATCTGGCTGGACCCGACGCCGCGTACCGACGGCGTCAACCGGACCGAGATCATGATCTGGTTCAACCGGGTCGGGCCTGTCCAGCCGATCGGCTCGCAGACCGGCACCGCGACCGTCGGCGGCCGGAGTTGGGAGGTGTGGACCGGCAGCAACGGCGCCAACGACGTGATCTCCTTCGTCGCCCCGTCGGCGATCGCCGAGTGGAGCTTCGACGTCATGGACTTCGTCGACCAGGCGGTGGCCCGCGGACTGGCCCAGCCCAGCTGGTATCTGACGAGTGTTCAGGCAGGCTTCGAGCCGTGGCAGAACGGCGCCGGGCTGGCGGTCAACTCCTTCTCCTCCACCGTGAACACCGGCGGCACCGACCCCGGTGACCCGGGCGACCCCGACCCCGCGGCGAGCTGCCGGGTGGCGTACGACACCAATGTGTGGCAGGGCGGGTACACCGCCAACGTCACCCTCCACAACACCGGTTCGGCCCCCGTCGACGGCTGGCGGCTCGGTTTCGCCCTGCCGTCCGGGCAGCGGATCACCGGCGCCTGGAACGCGACCCTGTCCGGCGACTCCGGCGCCGTCGTGGCGAGCCCCGTCGCGCACAACGCGCGGATCGCGCCCGGCACTTCGCAGAGCTTCGGCTTCCAGGGCACCTACTCGGGCACCTTCGCCGAACCGGCCGCCTTCACCCTGAACGGCACCGCCTGCACCGTCGCCTGACCCGCGCGTACCGGGACGGGTCCCGCACGGCCCGTACCCCCGAACTCCTCCGCCCGCCCGGCGCACAGCCGGCCCCGGGCGGGCGGAGGGCTCCACAGCGACGGCTCGACGACCGACAGGAGACAGACACATGGCAAGACGTCGAAACCGCCTCCTCTCCTGGGCGGCGGTGCTGGCCACCCTGCTCAGCGGACTGGGCCTGGCCCTGCTCGGCCAGGGCAGCGCCCAGGCGCACGGGGTGGCGATGATGCCCGGCTCACGCACCTACCTCTGCTACATCGACGCCAAGACCAGCACCGGCGCCCTGGACCCGACGAACCCGGCCTGCGAGGCCGCGCTCGCCGAGAGCGGGGCGAACGCCCTGTACAACTGGTTCGCGGTGCTCGACTCCGCCGCGGCCGGCCGCGGCGCCGGCTATGTGCCGGACGGCACGCTGTGCAGCGCCGGAGACCGGTCCCCGTACAACTTCACCGGCTACAACGCGGCCCGCGCCGACTGGCCGCGCACCCATCTGACCTCGGGCGCGTCGATCCGGGTCAAGTACAGCAACTGGGCCGCGCACCCGGGCGACTTCCGGGTCTACGTGTCCAAGCCCGGTTACTCGCCGACGACCGAGCTGGGCTGGGACGACCTGGACCTGGTCCAGACGGTCACCAACCCGCCGCAGTCCGGTTCGGTGGGCACCGAGACCGGTCACTACTACTGGGACCTGAACCTGCCCTCGGGCCGTACCGGTGACGCGGTGCTGTTCATCCAGTGGGTGCGCTCGGACTCCCCGGAGAACTTCTTCTCCTGCTCCGACATCGTCTTCGACGGTGGCAACGGCGAGGTGACGGGCATCGGCGGCTCGACCGGCGAGCCGACGCCCACGCCGACTCCCACACCCACCCCGACCGACCCGCACACCGGTTCCTGCATGGCCGTCTACTCGGTGACCAGCGCCTGGAACGGCGGCTTCCAGGGCTCGGTCGAGGTGATGAACCACGGAACCACGCCCCGTAACGGCTGGGCGGTGAGCTGGCAGCCGGGCGCCGGAACCAGGATGAACACCGTCTGGAACGGCACGCTCAGTACCGCGGCCGACGGGACCCTCACGGTCACCAACGCCGCCTACAACGCGACCATCCCGCCGGACGGCAGCGTCACGTTCGGCTTCACGGCCAACTCGACCGGCAACAACTACCCGGTCGGCACCATCGGCTGTGTGGACCCGTAGGCGGACCCGCGACCCCGGTCCGTGACACCGCGCGCGCCGCGCCGGTCCCCGTGCGAGAGGGGGCCGGCGCGGTCGTGCGCGCGGGTCATGCGGAGGAGTCGAGGTCGTCGGCGTGGCTGTTGACCGGCTGCGGGGTGCCCGTGAGGTCCAGTACGAACAGCGGGACGCCGAGCGAGTCGGCCCGGGTGCGGGCCTCGGTGGCGTACCCGGCGAGCGAGAAGTAGGCGCAGGCGGACGACTCGGTCATGGCCGTCAGCCACAGGCACTCCACGTCCCGGGCGGCGGCCGGGCGCACGGTCGGGTCGACCTGCGCCAGCAGGCCGCGCGCGGCGAGACCGACGCCGGCCGGCGGCCGCTGGTCGGCGCGCCGGATGTCCCGGTAGCCGAGCCAGCGCAGATACAGCGCGGCGGCGGTGACCGCGTCGCGCGCGGTGCGGATGGTGACCGGCTGGAACGCGGGACGGTGCCGGGGCTCGGCCGGTTCCACGGTGTCGGCGTCGGCGTCGGTGCTGGCGTCGGCGTCGGTGGCGGTGTCGGCGCAGGGTCCGGCCGGGGTGTCCGCCACCGGGATCCGCACCGTGGCGCCGCAGGGGCAGCCCAGCTCCGGGTACGGCCACTGGCCGCGGTGCCCGCAGGAGGCGCACTCCACGGTCACCCACTCCTCGGCCCACACACGGCGGGCGACGACCGACGCGGCGCCGCGCGGGTCCAGCGGCGGAGCCACGGGGGCGCCGCACACGCACGGATACGACGGAGCGACATACCGGTGCTCACGTTGACAGGCCGGGCAGCGCACCGCCGAGCTCTGGGGCATGCCACCCATGGTGCGGCAGGGAGCCCCGGCTTGTCCGTCTCTTGACGGGCTTGGTCCCTCCACCTACATTGCTTCCAGATAGTAGAAACTGATTTCCGCAATGTGGAATTTAATGCGGAAGACGACAACGGAAGACGCTCACCGCGGGGCGCGACGGGAGTGCGAATCCGACGGCCGAAGCAGGAGTACTCGATGGCACGAATGACCGCTGCCCGCGCGGCAGTTGAGATCCTCAAGCGCGAGGGCGTCAGCAACGCGTTCGGTGTGCCGGGCGCGGCGATCAACCCGTTCTACGCGGCGCTCAAGGCCTCCGGCGAGATCCGGCACACCCTCGCCCGGCATGTCGAGGGCGCCTCGCACATGGCGGAGGGCTACACCCGGACCCACCCGGGCAACATCGGCGTCTGCATCGGCACTTCGGGACCGGCCGGCACCGACATGATCACCGGCCTGTACTCGGCCATCGGCGACTCCATTCCGATCCTCTGCATCACGGGCCAGGCCCCGACCGCCGTGATCCACAAGGAGGACTTCCAGGCCGTCGACATCGCCTCCATCGCCAAACCGGTGACCAAGATGGCGGTGACCGTCCTGGAGGCCGCGCAGGTCCCCGGCGTCTTCCAGCAGGCGTTCCACCTGATGCGCTCCGGTCGTCCCGGGCCGGTCCTCGTCGACCTGCCGATCGACGTCCAGCTCACCGAGATCGAGTTCGACCCGGAGACCTACGAGCCGCTGCCCGTCTACAAGCCGGCCGCCTCCCGCGCCCAGGTCGAGAAGGCCATCGGGATGCTGAACGCCGCCGAGCGGCCGCTGATCGTCGCGGGCGGCGGCGTCATCAACGCCGACGCCGCCGACCTGCTGGTCGAGTTCGCCGAGCTGACCGGCACCCCGGTGGTCCCCACCCTGATGGGCTGGGGCCTGCTGCCCGACGACCACGAGCTGAACGCCGGCATGGTGGGCCTGCAGACCTCGCACCGCTACGGCAACGCGACCTTCCTGGAGTCCGACTTCGTCCTCGGCATCGGCAACCGCTGGGCCAACCGCCACACCGGCAGGCTCGACGTCTACACGGCGGGCCGGACCTTCGTCCACGTGGACGTCGAACCGACCCAGATCGGCAAGATCTTCGCCCCCGACTACGGCATCGCCTCCGACGCCAAGGCGGCGCTGGAGCTGTTCGTCCAGGTCGCGAAGGAGCTGAAGGCGGCGGGCTCGCTGCCCGACCGTTCCGCGTGGGCGGCGTCCGCGCAGGAGAGGAAGGCCACCCTCCAGCGCCGCACGCACTTCGACGACATCCCGATCAAGCCGCAGCGCGTCTACGAGGAGATGAACAAGGCCTTCGGCCCGGAGACCCGGTACGTCTCCACCATCGGCCTCTCCCAGATCGCCGGCGCCCAGATGCTGCACGTGTTCCGGCCCCGGCACTGGATCAACTGCGGCCAGGCGGGCCCGCTCGGCTGGACCGTCCCGGCCGCCCTCGGCGTCGCCACGGCCGACCCCGAGTCGCCGGTCGTCGCCCTCTCCGGGGACTACGACTTCCAGTTCATGATCGAGGAACTGGCGGTCGGCGCGCAGCACCGCATCCCCTACGTCCATGTGCTGGTGAACAACGCCTACCTGGGCCTGATCCGCCAGGCGCAGCGGGCCTTCGACATCGACTTCCAGGTCAAGCTGGAGTTCGAGAACATCAACTCGCCCGAGCTGGGCGTCTACGGTGTCGACCACGTCAAGGTCGCCGAGGGCCTCGGCTGCAAGGCGATCCGGGTGACCGACCCCGCCGAGCTGGGGGCCGCCTTCGAGCAGGCCAAGAAGCTCGCCGCCGAGTACCGGGTGCCGGTCGTCGTCGAGGCGATCCTGGAGCGCGTCACCAACATCTCCATGTCGACCACCAACGACATCGGCAACGTCGTGGAGTTCGAGGAGCTGGCGACCGAGCCCGGCCACGCGCCCACCTCGATCAGGACGCTGAAGGTCTGACCCGGAGGACGGATCAGGGGCGGCCCATCCTCGGATGGGCCGCCCCTCTTCGTCGTCTCCGGTCCGAGGCCCGCCGCACACCCCCGCGTCGGCGGGCCTCGGACCGCCCCCGTCGTACCGGACCGCCCGGACACCCCTGACCGGAGTGCGGCCCGCCGGGGCCCGCCGCCCCCGTGCCGACGGGCCCCGTGTGACGAGGATGTGCCCACGCCCGGGGGGAGTTGAAGCCCCCGGGCGCGGGTTCAGAGCTTGATTTGAGGGTTGCGTAGCCGGTGTACGGACGCCGGCGTAGGTGGCTCAGGGCCCGTGGGTGCCGTGGGTGCCGTGGGTCCCGTGGGTCCCGTGGTGCTCGTGGTGTTCCGAGAGGCCGGGCCAGTCCTCGGGGCCGCCGCCCTGCCATTCGATCAGGTCGGTCCCCTCGACATCGGTGACGTAGAGGTCGGCCAGCCGGAGGAACTCGGCGACGTCGTCGAGGTGCGTGGCGATGCCCAGGGTCTCCTCGCCCGCGGTGACCCGCCGGGACCCGTCCAGGGCGGGGGAGTGGACCACGATGTGCGGGTGCTGCGTCGGTTGTGCCATGTCCCCAGGCTCCTGCGCGGGCGGCCGCGACGCGACCCGGACACGCGAACAGCGCCGGATACGGGACCGTCCGTATCCGGCGCTGCTCAGCCGGTGAGGCTGGGGGAACGTGTTGCCGGGACCGCGGCGGTCGCGACGGAGTCCGAACACCCCTTCCCTCAGGTCGAGAAGAGCCCCGGATCCTTCACCACCGCACTGGCTCGCACACCGCCGCGGTCCGCACCCCGTCCCGCGCCCCCGGTGCCGGCCGACCACCCCTCATCCGGGTCGTCCGGCGCCTCGGGCGCGGTCAGGGAGTTTTCCTAGTCCTCGCGCAGGGCGCGGACCGCCTCCTCCACGCGCCGGCCGTACTCCGGGTCGGCGGCGTGGAAGTGGGCGAGGTTCTTCTCGATCACGTCGTCCCGGGAGACCTGGGACAGGCCGCCGGCGATGTTCGCGACCAGCCGCGACCGCTCGTCCTCGGACATCAGCCGGTACAGCTCGCCGGCCTGGAAGAAGTCGTCGTCCTTGGTGTGGAGCGGGGCCGCGTGGGTGCCGGTGTGGCCGCTCACCGCGAGCGGCGCCGACAGCGGGCGGCCGGTCTCCACCGGGCCGTCGTAGGAGTTCGGCTCGTAGTTCTTCGCGTACCGGCCCTGGGAGCTGGCCGCCATCAGGCCGTCCCGGCCGTAGTTCCGCGCCGTCGTCGCCCTGGGGGCGTTCACCGCGAGCTGGGTGTGGTTGACACCCAGCCGGTAGCGGTGCGCGTCCGCGTAGGCGAAGAGCCGCCCCTGGAGCATCTTGTCGGGGGAGGGGCCGATGCCCGGAACGAAGTTGTTCGGGGAGAACGCGGCCTGCTCGACCTCGGCGAAGACGTTGTCGGGGTTGCGGTCCAGGACCAGGCGGCCCACGCGCCGGAGCGGGTGGTCCCGGTGCGGCCAGACCTTGGTCAGGTCGAAGGGGTTGAAGCGGTACTCCGCCGCCTCGGCCGCCGACATGATCTGCACGTACAGCGTCCAGGACGGGTTGACGCCCCGCTCGATCGCCTGGAGCAGGTCCGTCTGGTGCGAGTTCGGGTCCTGGCCGGCGATCTCGGCGGCCTGCTCGGAGGAGAGGCAGCGCACGCCCTGGTTGGTCTTGAAGTGGTACTTGACGAAGAAGCCCTCGCCGTCGGCGTTCGTCCACTGGTAGGTGTGCGAGCCGTAGCCGTTCATGTGGCGGTACGAGGCCGGGATGCCGCGGTCGCCCATCAGCCAGGTCACCTGGTGCGTGGCCTCGGGGGCGTGCGCCCAGAAGTCCCAGACGTTGTCCGGCTCCTGGCGGCCGGTGAACGGGTCGCGCTTCTGCGAGTGGATGAAGTCGGGGAACTTGATCGGGTCCTTGATGAAGAACACCGGGGTGTTGTTCCCGACGAGGTCGTAATTGCCCTCCTCCGTGTAGAACTTCACGGCGAAGCCGCGCGGGTCGCGGACCGCGTCCGCGCCGCCGAGGCTGTCGGCCACGGTGGAGAAGCGCAGGAACACCTCGGTGCGCCTGCCGACGGTGCTCAGGAAGTCGGCGTGGGTGAAGCCGGTGACGTCGTCGGTCACCTCGAAGTAGCCGTACGCGCCGGAACCGCGGGCGTGCACCACGCGCTCCGGGATGCGCTCACGGTTGAAGCGGGCGAGCTTCTCCAGGAGGTGCTGGTCCTGGAGGAGGAGCGGACCGCCGACGCCGGCGGAGGCGGAGTTCTGGTTGTCTGCGACCGGGGCGCCGGACTCCGTAGTGAGAGTTCGCGCCGAGAGCACGCGCTTCGACATCGTGGACCTTCCGTGCGGGTGTCAGCGGAAACCTGTTTCCGCTTTGCGGAGCCTAGGAGCGGGTGAACGCAGCGTCAACAGTTTGTTGAATGTGCTGGGTGCCCTGGGGAGTGGATTCCGGGCGGCGCCGCCGCTTGGGCGCGACAGGACAGGTGTCAGCGACGCCGCCGCCCGGAGCTGTGGGGACCGTCAGACCCGGTCGCCGGAGAGGCGCTCGACCGCGCGCAGCAGCGCGGAGTGGTCCAGGCCGCCGTCGCCCTGCGCGCGCAGGGAGGCGACGAGCTGGGCGACCACGGCGCCGACGGGCAGGGCCGCGCCGACGTTGCGGGCGGCGTCGGTCACGATGCCCATGTCCTTGTGGTGTAGGTCGATCCGGAAGCCCGGCTTGAAGTCGCGGTCCAGGAAGTTGTCCTTCTTCCGCGTCAGCACCGTCGAGCCCGCGAGGCCGCCGTTGAGGACGTCCAGCGCCGCCTCCAGGTCCACGCCGGACTTCTCCAGGAAGACCACGGCCTCGGCGCACGCCTGGATGTTGACGGCGACGATCAGCTGGTTGGCGGCCTTCACGGTCTGGCCCGAGCCGTGCGGACCACAGAGCACGATGGTCCTGCCGAGCGCCTCGAAGACGGGCTTCGCCTCGTCGAAGTCGGCCTGCTCGCCGCCCACCATGATGGAGAGCACGGCCTCGATCGCGCCGGCCTCGCCGCCGGAGACGGGGGCGTCCAGCACGCGGACGCCCCGGTCCCGGGCCGCCTTCGCGAGGTCCACGGAGGTCTGCGGGGTGATCGAGGACATGTCGATCAGGAGCGCGCCGGAGCGGGCGTGGGCGAGGATGCCGTCCGGGCCGTAGGCGATGGCCTCGACCTGCGGGGAGGCGGGCACCATCGTGACGATCACGTCGGCGTCCTTGACCGCCTCGGCGATCGAGCCGGCCGCGGTGCCCCCGGCGGCGGCCAGGCGGTCCAGCTTGTCCTGCTCCAGCGTGAAGCCGGTGACGTCGTAACCCGCCTTGATCAGGTTCTCGGACATGGGGGAGCCCATGATGCCGAGGCCTATCCAGGCGATCCGGGGAAGCGTGTTGCTCATGACGGTGGTGCCTTTCGGTCGGGAGGTCAGCGGGGAAGCCAGTCGAAGCTCTCGGCGCTCGGGCGGTCGCCCGGCTTGTACTCAAGGCCGACCCGGCCGTCGTAACCCGCCTTGTCCAGCTGGTCGAGGAGGTCTTCGAGGGGGAGGGTGCCGGTGCCCGGCGCGCCCCGGCCCGGACTGTCGGCGATCTGCACGTGCCCGGTCTTCGCGGCGTACGCCTCGATCACGGCCGGCAGGTCCTCGCCGTTCATGGCCAGGTGGTACAGGTCCATCAGGAACTTCGCGTTGCCCAGGCCGGTGGCCTCGTTGACCTTGTCGACGATGCCGAGCGCGGCGGGCGCCGACACCAGCGGGTAGTGCGGCGACTCGGGCGCGTTGAGCGCCTCGATCAGCAGCACCGCGCCGATCCGGTGGGCTGCGTGGGCGGCGAGGACCAGGTTCTCCAGCGCCAGCGCGTCCTGCTCGGCCGGGTCCACGCCCGCCACGCGGTTGCCGTACAGCGCGTTGAGCGCCCGGCAGTCCAGGGAGCGTGCGAAGTCGGCGGCCACCTCGATATTGGCGCGGAACCGCTCCGACTCCTCGCCCGGCACCGACAGGGCGCCGCGGTCCGGGCCCGGGAGCTGTCCGGCGTAGAAGTTCAGGCCGTTGAGTGCGACGCCCGCGTCGACGATCGCCTTCTTCAGGGCGTCGAGTTCGGACCGCTCGGGGGTCGGGGTGTCGATCCAGGGCCACCACAGCTCGACCGCGGTGAAGCCCGCCGCGGCGGCGGCCGCGGGGCGCTCCAGGAGCGGGAGTTCCGTGAAGAGGATCGACAGGTTGACGTTGAAGCGCTGCTCTGCGAATCCCATGTCGCCGGCGCTCCCTTCCGTGTCGAGATTCCGTATTGCGGAAGTTAGTTTCTGCGTATTGGAAGATTGCCGTCGGGTGTCCGGGCTTGTCAAGAGGGCTCGGCGGAAAGCGGTGGCGCGCGTTAGGTTGAGCGCGTGCGACTGAGAGTGGAATTCACGACCGAACCCTTCGATCTCGACGAGGCCCCCGCGCACGCGGTCGTCGCCCGTCAGGTCATCGAGGCGGCCGAGCTGGACGCGGTGGACGTCGGCCCGTTCGGCAACACCGCGGAGGGCGGCGCGGACGCCGTGCTCACCGCCGTGGACGCGCTGCTGCGCCGGACGCTGGAGTCCGGGGCCACCCGGGTCTCGCTGCAGGTCAATGTGATTGGGGAGGACGGGCGGTGAGCGAGGAGCCCTTCATCGCGGCGGTGAAGCCGCTGGTCGACGCCATGGGCGGCGAGATGGTCCCGCCCGACGAGGCCGGCCCGGAGGACGTGGTCCTCGCCTGGGAGGGCTCCGACGTCGTCGCCGTGCGCCTGCCGCAGCTCGCGGACTCCCTCGACCACATCCTGGCCGCCATGGAGCGCAAGCGCGGCAAGCCGCTGGCCGAACTGGACCGCAAGTCCAAGCAGGAGGTCGTACGGATATTGGAGGCGCGCGGCGCCTTCTCCGTGCGGCACGGGGTGGAGACCGTGGCCGGCGCCCTGGGTGTCAGCCGCTTCACCGTCTACAACTACCTGAACCGCGAGAAGGGGGTCTGACGGGCCCCCGGGGGCCCGCCGGGTTTCGTTACCCGGAATTTTCAACAAAGTGTTGACGTGGTGTTGCGGAGGGCGTTAGCTATCGGCAGCCCGTTCAGCACAAGGCCACGGAGGCTCCCGTGACGTCCACATCCACGCCGGGCCTGATCCGGTTCAACGCCCTGGAGCAGCCCGCGGCCCGCGCCGCGCTCCACGAGGCGTGCGCCTCCCGGACCTGGGGCGACCGGCTGCTCGCCGCCCGCCCGTACGCCACCACCGAGGACCTCTACGCCGCGAGCGACGCCGCCACGGCCGACCTGACCGCGGCGGACCTCGCCGAGGCGATGGCCGGCCACCCGCCGATCGGCCGCCCCAAGCCCGGCGACCCGACCTCGGCCCGCGAACAGCGCGGCATGGCCGGCGCCTCGGAGGAACTCAGGGCCGAGATGCTCGAACTGAACCTGGCCTACCAGGACCGGTTCGGCCATGTCTTCCTCATCTGCGCCACCGGCCGGACCGGCGAGCAGATGCGCGACGCGGTCAAGGAGCGGATCGGCAACTCGCCGGAGCAGGAACGCGAGACCGTCCGCACCGAGCTGGGCAAGATCAACCGGATCCGACTGGCCCGACTCGTCGAAGAGGACGCCTGACACCATGAGCACCAGCACCACCGCCTCCGTGTCCACGCACATCCTGGACACCTCCGTCGGCCGGCCCGCCGAGGACGTCGCCGTCCACCTCTCCGTCCGCGCCGGACGGGACGGGGACTGGCAGCCGCTCGGCGCCTCCGCCACCGACGCCGACGGCCGGTGCAAGGACCTCCCCGCCCTGCCGGAGGGGACCACCCACGTACGGCTCGACTTCGCCGTCGAGGCGTACTTCCTGAAGTCCGAGAAGAAGCAAGCCGATGCGCAGCAGGACGCCCCCGCGAACCGGGACAGCGGAACCGCGGTGTTCTTCCCCGAGGTGGCGATCACGTTCGCCGTCGTACCGGGCGAGCACTACCACGTACCGCTGCTGCTCAACCCGTTCGGCTACTCCGTTTACCGAGGGAGCTAGCTAGATGACCGACCATTCCCGCCCTGCTCGCCCCGTCGTCCTGGGACAGAACCAGTACGGCAAGGCCGAGAACCGGGTCGTGAAGATCACGCGGGACGGCGCCACCCACCACATCAAGGACCTGAACGTCTCGGTCGCCCTCTCCGGGCGGATGGACGAGGTCCACTACTCCGGCTCCAACGCCCATGTCCTGCCGACCGACACCACCAAGAACACGGTGTACGCGTTCGCCAAGGAGTACGGCATCGAGTCGGCCGAGCAGTTCGGCATCCACCTCGCCCGGCACTTCGTCACCTCGCAGGAGCCGATCGACACGGCCCGCATCCGCATCGAGGAGTACGCCTGGGAGCGGATCGAGGCGTCCGACGCCAACTCCCGCTTCATCGGCGCCGACGAGGTCAAGCACTCGTTCGTACGCCAGGGCCAGGAGGTCCGGGTCACCCAGATCACCTACGACGGCACCTCCTGGGAGGTCATCTCCGGTCTGAAGGACCTGGTGGTGATGAACTCGACCAACTCCGAATTCTGGGGCTACGTCAAGGACAAGTACACGACCCTGAAGGAGGCCTACGACCGCATCCTGGCGACGCAGGTCTCCGGCCGCTGGCGGTTCAACTGGACCGACGACGAACAGAAGATGCCCCACTGGGAGAAGTCCTACGAGCAGGCCAGGAAGCACATGCTCCAGGCCTTCGCCGAGACCTACTCGCTCTCCCTCCAGCAGACGCTGTACCAGATGGGCGCGCGCATCATCAACAACCGCAGCGAGATCGACGAGGTCCGTTTCTCCCTCCCGAACAAGCACCACTTCCTGGTGGACCTGGAGCCGTTCGGGCTGAAGAACGACAACGAGGTGTACTTCGCCGCCGACCGCCCCTACGGCCTGATCGAGGCCACCGTCCTGCGCGACGGCTGCGAGGCGCGGATCCCGGTGGACCTCACCAACCTCTAGCAACTCCATCTCGGCACCCGCGGCCGGGTCCTGTGCACCCGGCCGCGGCACTCAAATCCCCCGGGGTCCTGCCGTGCCCTCTCCACAACAGCGCAAAGGACGAACCATGGCAGCAGACCGGCGCATCGTCATCGACAACTGTGCGATCGCGACCGTGGACGCCCACGACACCGAGTACGCCTCCGGCCACGTGGTGCTCAACGGCAACCGCGTCGAGGCGATCGGCGCGGGACGGGCCCCCGAGGACCTGACGGACGTCGTACGGCGCATCGACGCCACCGGGCACCTGGTCACCCCCGGACTGGTCAACACCCACCACCACTTCTACCAGTGGATCACCCGGGGCCTGGCCACCGACCACAACCTCTTCAACTGGCTGGTCGCGCTGTACCCGACCTGGGCGCGCATCGACGAGCCGATGACCTACGCGGCCGCGCAGGGCTCCCTCGCCATGATGGCCCGCGGCGGTGTCACCACCGCCATGGACCACCACTACGTCTTCCCGCGCGGCTCCGGCGACCTGTCCGGCTCCATCATCCGCGCCGCCCGCGAGACCGGCGTCCGCTTCACCCTCGCCCGCGGCTCCATGGACCGCAGCGAGAAGGACGGCGGACTGCCCCCGGACTTCGCCGTCGAGACCCTGGACGGCGCGCTCGCCGCGACCGAGGCCACCGTCAAGGAGCACCACGACGCCTCCTTCGACGCGATGACCCAGGTCGCCGTCGCACCCTGCTCGCCCTTCTCCGTCTCCACCGAACTCCTGCGCCAGGGCGCCGAACTGGCCCGCCGGCTCGGCGTGCGGCTGCACACCCACGGCTCGGAGACGGTCGAGGAGGAGAAGTTCTGCCACGAGCTGTTCGGCATGGGCCCCACCGACTACTTCGAGTCCACCGGCTGGCTCGGCGAGGACGTGTGGATGGCGCACTGCGTCCACATGAACGACTCCGACATCGCCGCCTTCGCCCGTACGAAGACCGGCGTCGCGCACTGCCCGTCCTCCAACGCCCGCCTGGCCGCGGGCATCGCCCGGGTCCCGGACATGCTCGCCGCGGGCGTCCCGGTCGGCCTCGGTGTCGACGGCACGGCCTCCAACGAGTCCGGCGAACTCCACACCGAACTGCGCAACGCCCTGCTCGTCAACCGCCTCGGCGCCCACCGCGAGGCCGCCCTGAACGCCCGTCAGGCGCTGCGCCTGGGCACCTACGGCGGTGCCCAAGTACTCGGCCGCGCCGCCGAGATCGGCTCGCTGGAGCCGGGCAAGCTCGCCGACCTGGTGCTGTGGAAGCTCGACACGCTGGCCCACGCCTCGATCGCCGACCCGGTCACCGCACTCGTCTTCGGCGCCGCGGCCCCGGTCACCGCGTCCTTCGTCAACGGCGAGCAGATCGTGGAGGACAGCCGACTGCTCACCGTCGACGAGGACGCCATCGCCCGCTCCACCCGGGAGCAGGCCCAGCGGCTGGCGCGGATCGCCGCCCAGGGCTGAGCAGTTGAAGATCTCCGGCTGAGGGGGACGGCCCTCGGCCGGTGGCCGTGGACCCGAGCGGGGCCCACGGCGGCCGGTTCCGGGGCGCGCGTGGACGCGCGCGCCCCGGATCGGTCACCGTCCCCCACCCCTGCTGGAAACGGTCCCGCACGACCGCGAGCACCACCTCCTAGAAACCCACGTCAGAGCCGACGTGTTACCCGCCCGGAGGAGAGCCGCCGTGTCCGCTCACCCAGTCGACGAGAAACTCCCCGCCCTGAAGATGGCGACCACCGGCCTTCAGCACGTGGCCGCCATGTACGCCGGAGTCGTCGCCCCGCCCCTGATCGTCGGCGCCGCCATCGGCCTGTCCGGCACCGAACTGACCTTCCTCACCGGCGCCTGTCTGTTCACCGCCGGACTCGCCACCTTCCTCCAGACGCTCGGCATCTGGAAGATCGGCGCCCGACTGCCCTTCGTCAACGGCGTCACCTTCGCCGGCGTCGCCCCCATGACCGCCATCGTCGCCTCCACCGACGACAAGTCCGACGCCCTGCCCGTCATCTTCGGGGCGGTGATCGTCGCCGGTCTGCTCGGCTTCCTCGCGGCCCCGTTCTTCAGCAAGATGGTCCGCTTCTTCCCGCCGGTGGTCACCGGCACCGTGATCACCCTGATCGGCGTCTCGCTGCTGCCCGTGGCCTTCGGCTGGGCCCAGGGCCCCAACCCCGGCGCGGACGACTACGGTTCGGGCACCTACCTCGGCCTCGCCGCCGTCACCCTGCTGCTGGTCCTGCTGCTGCGCCGCTTCACCCGCGGCTTCGTCAAGCAGATCGCGGTGCTGCTGGGCCTCGTCGGCGGCACCCTGATCGCGATCCCGTTCGGCGTCACGGACTTCGCGCCGGTCGCCGAGGCCGATGTGATCGGCTTCCCGACCCCGTTCCACTTCGGCGCACCGCAGTTCCAGGTCGCGGCGATCATCTCGATGATCGTGGTGATGATCGTCTCGATGACCGAGTCGACCGCCGACATGCTGGCGCTGGGCGAGATCGTCGACCGCCCGGCCGACGAGCGGACCATCGCGGCCGGCCTGCGCGCCGACACCCTCGGCTCCGCACTCAGCCCCCTCTTCAACGGCTTCATGTGCAGCGCCTTCGCCCAGAACATCGGCCTGGTGGCGATGACGAAGATCCGCAGCCGCTACGTCGTGGCGACCGGCGGCGGCTTCCTGGTCCTGATGGGCCTGTGTCCGATGGCCGCCTCACTGATCGCGGTCGTCCCGCGCCCGGTGCTCGGCGGCGCGGGCGTGGTCCTGTTCGGTTCGGTCGCGGCCAGCGGCATCCAGACCCTGGTCCGGGCGGGCCTGGAGAAGGACAACAACGTCCTGATCGTGGCCGTGTCCCTCGCGGTCGGCATCGTCCCGATCACCGCGCCGGAGTTCTACCACGCCTTCCCGGAGACCGCGCGGATCATCCTCGACTCCGGCATATCCACCGGCTGCGTGGCCGCCGTCCTGCTCAACCTCGCCTTCAACCACCTGGGCCGCGGCGGCGACGCCGAGGACGTCACCCACCCCATGGAGGCGGGCGAGGAACTCAGTCACTCGACCCGGCCGGCCCCGGCCACGCCATGAGGTTGGCGAACAGCTCCGCCTGCTCGATCGCGTCGTCGAGGGCATGGTGCGTGTGCCGGCGCCCGGAGAGCAGCTCGCGCGGCATCCTGCCCTTCGCGACGGCCCGCAGCGGCAGCCCCGCCTTGGTGGCGTAGAGGGTCTTCATGTCCAGGCACCCGGAATGCCCGAACGGGCTCGACCCCGTGAACCGGATCAGGTACCAGTACAGAAAGGTCCAGTCGTACGACGCCGGGTAGCCGCACATCACGGGCTGCGCGTCCTCCCCGGCCGCGGTACGCACCCACCGGCCGAACTCCGCGAGGGCGACCGCCGGATCCCTTCCCTCCACGCCGAGGCGCTCCCGGTCCAGTCCGCTGACCGCGAGCGCCTCCGGCACGAAATCGGCGCTGATCGGCCGGAGTTCACGGTAGAAGGTGCGGCGCTCGGGATCCTCGGCGACGAACCCGTCCCCGTCCTGCCGCCCGGCGACCGCGGCCCCCAGACTGAGCATGGAGTACGGCCCCGGGATGGGCCCGTCGGCCTCGATGTCGACGGAGATGTAGAGGCTGGGCTTGATGCGTCTCGCTGCCATGGGAGCCGAGCCTCGCAGGGGCGGGGCCGAACCCGCACCCGGTTTTCGACCCACGCCGACCGGGGCCCGCCCGTCAGCCACGGGGCCGGAGCACCCCACCTGCGGGGCCGGAGCCCGTCACCTGCGGGGCGGAGCCCGTCAGCTGCGGGGCCGCAGCACCGTCGCCGTCAGGATCAGGGCGGCCGCCGCACAGCAGCAGCATCGCGGGCAGTGCGGGCGCCGGAGGGAAGGCCCGTACCGTCCACGCGACCGTACCGCCCCGGGGGTACATCGCCGAGTCCCGGGCCGCCTACGACGAGGAGCACCGGCCGGACCCGGTGTGAACCCCCGGACCTAGTCCCGGCGCGGGGAGGCCAGCAGGTAGCGCGCCTTCCCCCGTGGGCCGGTGTGTTCGCCCGTCTGCCAGCCGGCCCCCTCCAGGGTCTCCGCGCAGGCCCTGAGCGCGCCTGGCTCGTCCGCGTGGACCGCGACCGCCTCCGGCTGCGGGGTCGCCCGCACTCGGTACCCGGGGGCGTCCGGCGCCGCTCCCGCCGGAGGGTGACCGGCCGCCTCCAGGGCCAGCGCTGCGGCCTGCACCAGATGGGCGCGCTCCCAGCCGCACGGCCGGCCGGTGGAACCGTCCGTGTTGGTCATCCGGCGCAGCTCCAGCAGCCCCTCCCAGGCGCTGCGCACCTCGCGGCCCCGCGCCGGCCCGCCCCCGGGTTCCCCCTCGCCGCCGACGCGCGCGGCGAACACCCCGCTCGGGGCGGCGGCGGGCTCCGGCACGTCCGCCGGTTCCGCCGCCTCCCGTATGCGATGCCCGGCCGGGGTCAGGAAGTGGTCGTGCGGCGGCCGTGGGTGCCGGAAGGCGAGCCCCCGCTTCACCAGCGCCGCCAGTTGGGCCTCCGTACCGCCGCGCAGCCGGCCGGTGGCCGGGTCGGCGGCGTCGATGACCCGCCGCTGGGCGGCGGTCGGCGGTCGTGTCACGGCGCGCTCCCTTCCCACGGTGCCGCCCGCTCCTCGCGGCACCCCACCGATCGTCGCGGGGTCCCACCGTTCCTCACGGGTCCGGGGTCCCCACCGCTTCGCACGCTACGCCGGGGGTCTGACATTCCACCCGGCGATCACCGGGCGCCCGTGCTCGGTGCTCAGCCGGCCCAGGGTCCCCGTGGCCAGCTGGAACAGCGCCCCCTTCGCGGGCGGCAGGCCGAGCCGCCGCGCGGTCAGCACCCGCAGGAAGTGACCGTGGGCCACCAGCACCACGACCCCCTCGGTGTTGGCGAGCGCCGCGTCCACCTTGGCGAGCATCCGGTCCGCGCGCATCCCGACCTCCTCCGGGCTCTCCCCGGGGTGTTCCGGCGGGCCGGGCGCGACCCCGTCGTCGAACAGGAACCAGCCGGGCCGCTCCCGCTGGATCTCGACCGTCGTGATGCCCTCGTACCCGCCGTAGTCCCACTCCCGCAGATCGGGATCGACGCGCATCTCGGTGAGGCCGATCAGTTCGGCCGTCTCCCTGGCCCGTTGCAGCGGGCTGACGAACGCGGCGCCGATCCGGTGCGAGCGGATCAGCGGCACCAGCCGCCGTGCCTCCGCGCGCCCGTGCTCGGTGAGCGGAACGTCCGTGGAACCTGTGTGCCGCCCCGACCTGGACCATTCGGTCTCGCCGTGCCGCACAAGGAGAAGATCACCCATGGCTCACAGGCTACGGGCCCAGGCCGCGAGCCGGGTGAACTGGGCCTCCTCCAGCCCCCGGCGCGGGTCTATCGGCATCAGCAGCCCCGGACCGTCGTGGTGCTCGGCGACATGGGCCACGTCCCGGTCGGTGATCATGTCGTCGACCCAGACGAACGGCCGTCCCGCCGCCCACGCCACGATCTGGCGCGTCTTCCAGAACAGGCCCTCGGGGTCCGGCTCGAACATGTCCGTGAACTCGATCACCGGCAGGTCCCCGGGCAGCCCGATGGCCGGCGCGATCATCTCGTTCGCCTCGTGCATCCAGACGGTCGCCCACGCCAGGTCGTAGGGGAGCGCGAGCAGTTGGGCCCCGTGCCCCGGATGCAGCCGGACCCGCAGACCCCGGCGAAGTCTTCGCGAACCCGGGCGCTGGCTTGCCGACCAGCCCGCCGGGTGCACGCGGCAGGTCACATAGCCCCGATGCCGGGCGAAGCGGGCCCGGAACGGGTTGAGGGGGCCGTCCACGTCGAGGAGTAGCAGCGGTCGCTCGCTCATGGGCGACGACCTACCCGCCGGCTACTGGCGGTACCCGCCGAGGAACCGTCCGATCCTGCCGATCGCCGCCTCCAGGTCCTCGGCGTGCGGCAGGGTGAGGATGCGGAAGTGGTCGGGGGTGGGCCAGTTGAAGCCGGTGCCCTGGACGACCTGGATCTTCTCGCGCAGCAGCAGGTCAAGGACGAACTTCTCGTCGTCGTGGATCCGGTGCACCTTGGGGTCGAGGCGGGGGAAGGCGTACAGCGAGCCCTTGGGCTTCACGCAGGACACCCCGGGGATCTCGTTGAGCTTCTCCCAGGCCACGTTGCGCTGTTCGTGCAGCCGTCCGCCGGGCGCGGTCAGTTCGTGGATGGACTGGCGTCCGCCGAGCGCGGCCTGAATGGCGTACTGCGCGGGCGCGTTGGCGCACAGCCGCATGGAGGCCAGCATGGTCAGGCCCTCCAGGTAGTTCCTGGCGTGCTGTTTGGGCCCCGTGACGACCAGCCAGCCCGAGCGGAAGCCCGCCACCCGGTAGGTCTTGGACAGGCCGCAGAAGGTCAGGACGACCAGGTCGGGGGCGAGGGCGGCGGCCGAGTGGTGCACGGCGTCGTCGTAGAGGATCTGGTCGTAGATCTCGTCGGCGAAGACCATCAGGCCGTGCCTGCGGGCGAGGTCGAGGATGCCCTCGATGATCTCCTTGGGGTAGACCGCGCCCGTGGGGTTGTTGGGGTTGATGATCACCACGGCCTTGGTGCGGTCGGTGATCTTCGACGCCATGTCGTCCAGGTCCGGGTACCAGTCGGCCTGTTCGTCGCAGAGGTAGTGGACCGCCTTGCCGCCGGCGAGGGTGGTGACGGCCGTCCACAGCGGGAAGTCGGGGGCCGGGATGAGGATCTCGTCGCCGTCCTCGACCAGCGCCTGCACGGCCATGGAGATCAGCTCGGAGATGCCGTTGCCGAGGAACACGTCGTCCACGTCGACGTCCAGGCCCAGGTTCTGGTAGCGCCCGGCGACGGCCCGGCGGGCGGAGAGCACGCCCCGGGAGTCGGTGTAGCCGTGCGCCTGGGGCAGCATCCGGATCATGTCCTGGAGGATCTCCTCCGGCGCCTCGAAGCCGAACAGCGCGGGGTTGCCGGTGTTCAGGCGCAGCACACTGTGCCCCGCCTTCTCCAGCGCGTCGGCGTGCTCGATCACCGGGCCGCGGATCTCGTAGCAGACCTCGCTGAGCTTGTTCGACTGCCGGAACTCCATGCGCCCCTCCAGTGTCTGGTGTCACTTGGTTTTACCAAGTCCGCACTTGGAAAGTCCAATGACATGTCTAGACTGCGTCCCATGTCACCACGCCGAAGCTACGACCAGTACTGTTCCGCCGCTCGCGCGCTCGACGCGGTGGGTGACCGTTGGACCCTGCTGATCGTCCGTGAACTGCTGGCCGGCCCGCGCCGCTACACCGACCTGCACGCGGATCTCCCGGGCGTGAGCACGGACGTACTGGCCTCACGGCTGAAGGACATGGAACGGGACGGCCTCGCCACCCGCCGCAGGCTGCCCCCGCCGGGCGCCGCCTACGTCTACGAACTCACCCCGCGCGGTGGCGAGTTGCTGCCCGTGTTGCAGGCCCTCGGCGCGTGGGGCCAGGAGGAGTTGGGCGAGCGCCGGCCGACCGACGCGGTGCGCGCCCACTGGTTCGCGCTGCCCCTGCTGAGGGCGCTGGGGGAGGTCGGGGGCGTCGGCGGAGTCGTCGAAGTCCGCTTGGAGGTTGGGACGTTCCATCTGTACCTCGGAGGCGGCGGGGCTGACGGTCCCGCGAACGGGCCCGGGTACTACGGGGACGGGCCCGCGGCCGGGCGGCCCGACGCGCTGCTCACCGTGTCCGGGCCCGCCTGCGAGGACCTCGCCCGGGGGCGGCTCACCCTCGCGGAAGCGGTGAGCGGGGGGCAGGTGACGGTGGGCGGCGAGAGCCCGCTGGCGAAGGAGCTTGCCGCTCTGGGGCAGTGAGGTGATCAACGCGCTCCAGATCAATCCGCGCGCCCCCTGGGCGGCGGTCGCGCAGGCGCTGGAGACGGACGCCGTGACGGCCGCCCGGCGCTGGCAGCGGATCTCCGAGCGGGGCCTCGCCTGGGTCACCGGGTATCCGGGGCCGAGGGACGAGAGCGCGCACGCCGTCGTCGAGGTCGAGTGCGAGGCTCGCACCACCGACGCGGTGGCCGCGGCCGTGGCCCGCGACCCCGAGGCGATCACCGTCGAGGAGACCGCGGGCGCCCGGGACCTGCTGGTGACGGTCGCCGCCTCCAGCCTCGCCGGGCTCGTCGGCTATGTCACCTCACGGGTGCGGCTGCTGCCCGGAGTGCGGTCCACGCGGACCAACCTGATCACCGAGGGGTTCACGGAGGGCGCGCAGTGGCGGCTCGGCGCCCTCGACGCGGCCGCCCGGCGCGCGGTGGCCCCACGTGCCCCGGCGGAGACGCCGGCGGCCTGGGCGCCGGGGCTGCGGGACGACCTGGACCGCCGGATCGTCGTCGAACTCAGCCGCGACGGGCGGGTGAGCGCCACCGAACCCGCCGCGCGGTTCGGCAACGGGACCAGCACCGCGGCCCGCAGGCTGCGCCGGATCATCGAGACCCGGTCGGTGCTGCTGCGGTGCGAGGTGGCCCGCAGCGCGGTGGGACGGCCGGTCACCGCGACCCTGTGGGCGTCGGTCCGCCCCGAGGACCTCACGCGCGCGGGCAAGGCCCTCGCCCGGCTGCCGCAGGTGCGGCTCGCGGCGGCGGTGGCCGGGTCCAGCAACCTCATCTGCATCGCCTGGCTGTCCTCGCTGAGCGAACTCCCCGGCTTCGAGACGGACATGGCGCTGCGGGTGCCCGCGCTCACCGTCACCGACCGCACGGTGACCATCCGCCCCGTCAAGCACAGCGCCCGCATGCTGGACCACGAGGGCCGGGCCCTGGAAGCCGTCCCGGCGGACCTGTGGGCCCGGCGGGAGACGGCGGGAGACGCCCGGTGAGCGTGGGTGGGGCCGGTGCCCGCAAGCGGCGGACACCGGCCCCACGGGACGGTCAGGCGCCCGGGGGCACGTGCCGCGGACGGCCGTTGCCGCGCGTCAGCGCGTAGCCGCCGACGCCCGCGAGCGCGGCCAGCACGCCGCCCACCGCGGTCCACACCCAGCGGTCGGACCACCAGCCCGAGGACCAGCCGTCCTCGGGGTCGAGGCTGGAGAGGACGGCCGAATCCTCGTCCTCCGAATCCGACTTGGCCTGCGTCGCAACGCCCGGCACCAGCGGCTCGCCGAGCGAGCCGTCCACCGCGGCCGCCCCGCCGATGTCCTTGGAGTCCACCCGCACCGAGGTCTCCACCGGCAGACCCAGGTCACCCGTGGCGAGGTTCACCGCGGTCAGCCGGACGTAGTAGGTGCCCGGCAGCGGGTCGTCGGCCCACGGCTCCGACCAGGCCCGCACGGTGCGCAGCACACAGGCCAGCTCCACCGAGGCGGCGTCCGCGGAGGCGGTGCGGGTCTGCGCGCCGTACTGGCACGCCTGACGGCGCCGCAGTCCGTCGTAGACGTCGACCTGCCAGGTCTCGGCCGCGTGCGTCTCGGGCAGCTTCACCGTCGCCGTGACGGTGGGGCGCTGTCCGGCGTCCGCCGGGAACGACCAGTACAGGTAGTCACCCGCCGAGGCCTTGGCGGTGGCCTCCTGGCCCTGCTCGAACTCCGTCGCCGTACGGAAGGACGTGCCCGCCCGCGTGGGTGCCTCGTCCTTCGGGTCGTCCTCCGCGACGGCGGGTGCCGCCGCGACGCCCAGCATCAGCAGGGCGGCGGTCAACGTACGTGTGATGCGCATCAGTTGGTCCTCCAGACCGCGAACCGCCAGCGCGACAGCCAGCCCCAGACGAGCCCGGCCAGGAAGCCGGTCAGGATCAGCACGCCGAGCAGCCACCAGCCGCGCCCGAGGCCGAAGGAGGCCACGTCGTCGGAGTCCGACGGACCGTCCACGACGTCCACCGTCAGCTCCAGCGGCAGACCCGGCGTGGTCTGCACGCCCGCGTCCGCCGAGAAGGAGTGCGTGACCTGGAGGCACACCGTCTCGGCGGCCTCGTCCTCGTCGCGCTCCGCCTTCGGGTAGCGCAGCCCGGTGGATATGACGTCGGTACGGCCGTCGCCCGCGGCCTCGCCCCGCACGATCTCCCGGCCGTGCACGGTCACCGCCCGCAGCAGCACCCCGTAGGAGGGGGCCACCGCCCGGTCGGCGGCCACGCTCACCGAGGCGCGCAGCTCCTGGCCCGGCTCGACGTCCACCCGGTACCAGCGCTGCTGACCGAACTCCTCGCGGTCGGTGTACAGGCCGGACTCCAGCGCGGGCGCCCCCGTGCAGCGGTCGGCGCCCTCGGTCGCCACCGGCGTCACCACCGGATCGGCCGCCCGGTCCACCAGGTCGTTCACCTTGTCGGTGAGTTCGTCGGTGTGCTCGACCGAGGTGTAGGTGCCGCCGGTCGCCTCCGCGATGCAGCTCAACTGCTGCCGCATCTTGGTGTTCGGGACCAGACCGAGGGTGTCGATGGTCAGCCCGATGCCCTTGGCCGCGATCTCCCGGGCCACCTCGCACGGATCGAGCGGGGCGCAGGTGTCCTCGCCGTCACTGATCAGCACGATGCGCTTGGAGCCGGTGCCGCCGTCGAGGTCGTCGGCCGCCTTCAGCAGCGCCGGACCGATCGGGGTCCAGCCGGTGGGCGTGAGGGTCGCCACCGCCGTCTTCGCCTCGGTGCGGTCCAGCGGCCCGACCGGGTAGAGCTGCGCGGTGTCCTTGCAGCCCGTCTTCTGGTTGTCGCCCGGGTAGTTGGCGCCGAGCGTGCGGATGCCCAGCTCGACCTCCTCCGGGGTGGCGTCGAGCACCTCGTTGAACGCCTGCTTCGCCGCCGCCATCCGGGACTGGCCGTCGATGTCCCGCGCCCGCATCGAGCCGCTCACGTCGAGGAGGAGATTGACCTTCGGCGCGTCCGCGTCCGTGGGTTCGCCGGCGGCCGCCCCGGCCGGGAACGCCAGCCCCGCCGTCAGCGCGGCGAGCAGAGCACAGGAGCCCGCCGCCAGCCGTGTTCTTGTGATCATCGGCGGATCCTATTGACCCCGGGGGCTCCACTCCAAAACGGCCCCTCATTTCAGGGGGTTGGGCAGCCGCGCCCACTGGTCCCCGGGGGTCCGCGGCGACAGCCGCATCAGCGTCAGCGCCTTCGCCGGCAGCGGATCCTCGCACAGCGCGGCCAGATCGGAGGTGCGCGGCACCTCCCGTACGGCCGACTCCAGCGCCTCGCCCAGGGCCGCCGCCGAACCCGTGGTCCCGGCCAGGGCGCCCGCCACCAGGGAGCCGAACAGCTTGCGGCGCAGGGCGTTCTCGTCGTCGGTGACGATCCGTCCGGTCAGCTCCGGCATCGCGATGCCGTGCCGGGCCAGCCGGGCCGGACTGATCCGGATGTCGGCCAGGTCGCGGTAGACCAGCCGCAGCGGCTCGCCCCGCTCGTCCAGCACCACCAGCAGGTTCTGGCCGTGCGCCTCCAGCGCCACGCCCAGCTCCAGCAGCCGCAGCCCGACCGTGAGGGCGAGCCGCGCGAAGGCGGCCGACCAGCCGGGCCGGCCGGGCAGTTCGGTGGTGGCGAGCGCGGCCACCGGCACCACCCGCTCGCCCGGACCCGCGTACTCCCGCGGCGACTCGCGCAGCACGGCCGCCAGATCGGGCGAGTCCGCGGTCGCCGCGCCCAGCGTGCGGGTGAAGTGCAACAGCCCGTCGGTGCGCGCGGCCAGGGACTCCGCGAACGCGGACAGGGTCGCCGACAGGGCGATGGAGTACACCGAGATGTCCCGCACCGACGAGGTCAGCCGGGCGCTCAGGGCCGTCTTCACATGGGGCCCGCCCGGCAGCGCCAGCGTCCGCAGGGACATCAGCGGACGGGCCCCACCGAGACCCCGCTCGGGCCGCCCCTTGAGCACATGCGCCGCCTGCCACGGATGCACCGGCAGCAACAGCCGCTCACCGTCCCGCAGTTCGGCCGGCCACTCGCCGGTCAGCAGGCACTCCTCGGCCGGTACCGGCCACAGCCCCAGCTCCACCACCGGCCGGTGCTCCGGCCCGTAGGCCAGCTGCTCGGCGACCGAGAACCCGGGCCGTGAACGGCAGTTGGGGTGGAACGGGTGTCCGTCCACCACCCGCTGCTCCCACTCCCAGTCCTCCTCGGGCCACTCGTTCGAGGGATCCGGCCGCCCGGCCCGGGACAGCGCCAGCGAGGCGACGCTGTGCCCGAGTTCGGCCACGAAGGGGGTGCCGTGCGCCACGCCCAGAGCGGTCATCAGCCGCGCCGGATCGTCGTACGCGGTGCCCTCCAGCCGTACGGAGTCCGCGTAGTCGGCGGTGCGGTACGGGTCCGCCCGCGGTCCGTGCAGCCGCCGGCCGTCGGAAAGGCGCAGGTTCAGCCCCTCCGGGACGCTCTCCCGGCCGGTGACCCACGGCAGCGGCTCGTGGGCGAGCGCCCGCCACAGCCGGGACAGCACCGCGCTCCGGGCACCGGGCAGTTCGTCCGCGTAGCGGGACGCCAGGCCGGGGCGTACTTCGGCCAGTTCCGCCGCTACCTCGGCCTCGGCGGTGGTGGGACGGTGCACGTATGGCTCCTCGGGGACGAGCGGGAGGTCAGGACGGACGGCAAAGTACAGACATACTGATCTTCACCGCCCGAACGGACCGTAGAGAACGAGTGAAGCGCGTGGACCTCATGCCCCCGCCCGCCGACGCCGACGCAGCAGCCGACGCCGACCGGCGCGCCGACGTCGCGGACCGCGCCGACGCCCTCGCGGCGGCGCCCCTGCTCAACTGCCTGCTGCGGGAGGTGGCGGAGCCGCACCCGGACCTGCCCCACACGCACCGGCTGCCGAGCGGACGGCTGCTGCGGGTGCGGGGCGAGCGGCGCCCGGCCGACCCGGAGATCCACGCGGACGGCCGCCGGCACCGCGTCGGCCACCCCGAACTGGTGAAACTCGTCGCCGACGAGCTGCGGCTGCACACCGGCCTCGACAACCACGAACTGCCCGCCGAGATGGCCGACAGCCGGGACGCGGTCGCCGCGCTGCTCACCGCCCGGGAGCACACCGCACCCCCCGCCGACCCGTATCTGCTCTCCGAACAGTCCCTGGTCACCGGCCATCCGCACCATCCGGCCCCCAAGGCGCGCGGCGGCGGCCCGGCGGCCGCCTGGCTGCCCTACGCGCCCGAGGCGTACGCCCGCTTCCCGCTGGTGCTGCTGGGGCTGCGGGAGGACACGGTCGTCGAGGACGGCGACCCGTCCGCGCTGGACACCCTGGGAGAGGCGCCGCCCGGCTACCGGCTGCTGCCCGCCCACCCCTGGCAGCTCGACCTCGTCGACCTGGCCGAGCCCTTCGCCGACGGCCGGCTGATCCGGCTGGGCACCACCGGCTTCACCACCTGGCCGACCGCCGCGATCCGCACGGTGTACGCGCCCGGGGACGACCTGTTCCTGAAGTTCAGCCTCGACGTACGCATCACCAACGACATCCGCAGGCTCTGGAAGCACGACCTGCTCAGGCTCCGCGCCACCGACGAGGCCGTCGTCCGGGCCTTCGCCACCGGACCCGGCGCCTGGCTCAGCGACCGCGGCTACCGCACGGCCGACTTCGCCTTCGAGGAACTGGCCGTCCTCGTGAGGGACGGTCTGCGCGGCCACCTGGGTCCCGACGAGACGCCGCTGCTGGCGGCGGGCCTCGTGGAGGGCTTCCCCGGCAGCCCCCTGGCCGCCGCCGAGGCACCGGCGGCCTGGTGGGACGCCTATCTGGACGCGGTCGTACCGTCCGTCCTGACGGCCTTCGCCGACCACGGCGTGGTCCTGGAGGCGCACCTCCAGAACACCCTGGTCGCCGTCGGACCCGACGGCACCCCGGTGCGGGCCCTGTTCCGGGACGCCGAGGGCGTGAAGCTGACGGCCGACGCGGACCGGGCGGCGGGCTGGGAGCGGCTGGTGTACTGCCTGGTCGTGAACCACCTGTGGGAGGTCGGCGCCGCGCTCGCCGAGCACCGGCCGGGATTCGACCCCTGGCCCGCGGTGCGCCGCGCCCTCGCCGCCCACCCGCTGCCCGAGATCCCCGCCCTGCTGAGCGCGCCCACCCTCCCCGGCAAGACCAACCTGCTGCTGCGCTGGACCGCCGCTGACGGGGCCGCCACCCGCTACCAGCCCCTCCCCAACCCCCTGGCCCGCCCCTGACCGGGCCCGCCCGCACCCGGCCCCGCCCCGCCCGCACCCGGCCCCGCCCCGCCCCTGACCTGGCTTAGGCTGGCCGGTGTGCTGCGCGATGTGACTGCTGTTCGCTACCTGACCCCGCTGCGCTCCGGCGGGTCGGTCCCCGGCGTGTTCGAGGCCGACGACCTCGGCACCTACGTCGTCAAGTTCACCGGCTCCGCGCAGGGCCGCAAGGCCCTGGTGGCCGAGGTGATCGTCGGGGAGCTGGCCCGTGCCCTGGGCCTGCGCTTCCCCGAGCTGGTCCTGGTCCACTTCGACCCGGCCGTCGCCGCGCACGAACCGCACCAGGAGGTCCGCGAGCTGCACGAGTCCAGCGCCGGACTCAACCTCGGCATGGACTACCTGCCCGGCGCGAGGGACTTCACCCCGGAGGTCGCCCGGCACTTCGAGGTCGATCCGCTGGAGGCGGGCCGCGTCGTCTGGCTGGACGCCCTCACCGTCAACGTCGACCGCACCGTGCACAGCTCCAACCTGATGGTGTGGCCCACCCTCGGCATCGCGCCCCCGCGCCTGTGGCTGATCGACCACGGCGCCGCCCTGGTCTTCCACCACCGCTGGGACGCCTCCGACCCCGCACGGGCCTACGACTTCCGCCACCACGCCCTCGGCCACAGCGCGCCCGACACCCGCGCCGCCGACGCCGAACTGGCGCCCCGGGTCACCGAGGAACTGCTGCGCCGGATCGTCGCCGAGGTCCCCGACGCCTGGCTCACCGACTTCGCGACGCCCGACGACGCGCGGGAGGCGTACGTGGAGTACCTGCACGCCCGCGCGCGGTCCTCCGCGTCCTGGCTGCCCACCGACTTCCCCTCCCGGGAGGAACTCGCCGCCGAGGAGGAACTCCGCGCGGCGAGGACACAGCGAGGCCGGCCGGACTGGCTGAAGCGGGTCCCCGACCTGCACGGCAAGCCGGCCGCTGAACAGGATTGGTCGGTGCACCTCGGATGAGTGGCCGTGTCGAGATCGAGTACTGCACCCAGTGCCGCTGGCTGCCCCGCGCGGCCTGGCTGGCGCAGGAACTGCTCACCACCTTCGAGGCGGAACTGGACGAGCTGGCCCTGCGGCCCGGCAAGGGCGGCGTCTTCGTCGTGCGGGTCGACGACGAGGTGGTCTGGGACCGCCGTGAACAGGGTTTCCCCGAGCCCACGGCGGTGAAGCAGGCCGTACGCGACCGAGTGGCCCCGGACAAGTCCCTGGGTCACTCGGACAAGTGAGGTTCCGTCAGCCGCGCAGCTGCTGGTAGGCGGGCAGGGTGAGGAAGTCCGCGTAGTCCTCGTCCAGCGACACCTCCAGCAGCAGGTCGTGGGCCTGCTGCCAGTGGCCGGCCGCGAAGGCCTCGTCGCCGAGTTCCGCGCGGATCTTCCCCAGCTCCTCGGCGGCGACCTCGCGGGCCAGCTCGGCGGTGGCCTTCCGGCCGTTCTCGAACTCGACGCCGGCGTTGATCCACTGCCAGATCTGGGAGCGGGAGATCTCCGCGGTGGCCGCGTCCTCCATGAGGTTGAAGATGGCGACCGCGCCCAGCCCGCGCAGCCACGCCTCGATGTAACGGATGCCCACCTGAACGGCGTTGACCAGGCCGTCGTAGGTCGGGCTCGCGTCGAGGGAGTCGACGGCGATGAGGTCCTCGGCCTTCACCACGACGTCCTCGCGCAGCCGGTCCTTCTGGTGGGGCTTCTCGCCGAGGACGGCGTCGAAGGATGCCATGGCGATGGGCACCAGGTCGGGGTGGGCGACCCAGGAGCCGTCGAAGCCGTCGCCCGCCTCACGGTCCTTGTCCGCCTTCACCTTCTCGAAGGCGACCCTGTTGACCTCCTCGTCGCGCCGCGAGGGGATGAAGGCCGCCATGCCGCCGATGGCGTGCGCGCCGCGCTTGTGGCAGGTGCGGACCAGGAGTTCGGTGTACGCCCGCATGAACGGGGCCGTCATCGTCACCAGGTTGCGGTCCGGCAGGACGAACCTCGGCCCGCCGTCACGGAAGTTCTTCACGATGGAGAACAGGTAGTCCCAGCGGCCCGCGTTCAACCCCGAGGCGTGGTCGCGGAGTTCGTAGAGGATCTCCTCCATCTCGTACGCGGCGGTGATCGTCTCGATCAGCACGGTGGCGCGCACGGTGCCCTGCGGGATGCCGACGTAGTCCTGGGCGAAGACGAACACGTCGTTCCAGAGGCGGGCCTCCAGGTGCGACTCGGTCTTCGGGAGGTAGAAGTAGGGGCCCTTGCCGAGGTCGATCAGGCGCTGGGCGTTGTGGAAGAAGTAGAGGCCGAAGTCGACGAGGGCGCCGGGCACCTGCTCACCGTCGACCGTCAGGTGCCGCTCGCCCAGGTGCCAGCCGCGCGGGCGCATGACGACCGTGGCGAGTTCGTCCGCGGCCTTCAGGGCGTAGGACTTGCCGGAGACGGGGTCGGTGAAGTCGATGGCGCGGGTGTAGGCGTCGATCAGGTTGAGCTGCCCGAGGACGACGTTCTCCCAGGTGGGTGCGGAGGCGTCCTCGAAGTCGGCGAGCCAGACCCTCGCGCCGGAGTTGAGCGCGTTGATGGTCATCTTGCGGTCGGTGGGGCCGGTGATCTCCACCCGCCGGTCGTTCAGGGCGGCGGGGGCCGGGGCCACCTTCCAGGAGTCGTCCGCGCGGATCGCGGCGGTCTCCGGGAGGAAGTCGAGCGTGGAGGTGCGGGCGATCTCGGCGCGGCGCTCGGCACGGCGGGCGAGGAGCTCGTCACGCCGGGGCGTGAACCGACGGTGCAGCTCGGCCACGAAGGCGAGGGCCGCGTCGGTGAGGACCTCCTCCTGCCGGGGCAGGGGCTCGGCGTCGACGATGGCCAGCGGGGACGGCGCTGGTGCGGACATGAGCTGTCACTTCCTTCAGCGGTGGCACCGGGTGCCAGGCGGCTCGCGGGGATCGTTCAGCGCCCGCTGTGCGGTCGGACGCTTCTGAACAGTGGATAGTAGTTTCCTCATCGTGGAATCTCAATGGTTTGTTGATGTCGAGATTCTCCGGGTCGAGGCAAGGTGTCGCTCGGTGCCACGACTCGCTCACTCCAGGTGGATCAGGTCGGCCTCGGTGTCGATGTCGTAGGGGCGGGCCACGTCCCCGCACTCCACCAGCCGCACCGCCGCCGCGTGCTCCCTGAGGTATCCGCGCGCGCCCCGGTCTCCCGTGGCGGCCTCGGCGATGCCCTCCCAGTGGGCGGCGCCGAACAGTACGGGGTGCCCGCGTACCCCGTCGTAGGCGGCCGAGACCAGTGCGGACTCCCCGTCGTGGGCGCCGAGCACCCGGCGCACCGCCTCCGCCCCGATGCCGGGCTGGTCGACGAGGGAGACCAGTGCGGCGCGTGCGCCCGTTCCGGTGAGCGAGGAGAGCCCGGCCCGCAGCGAAGTGCCCATTCCCTGCTCCCAGTCGGGGTTGTCCACCAGGACGCAGTCGCCGAGTTCGGCGCGCTCGTGCACCTCGGCGGCCCGTGCGCCGAGGACCACATGGATCGGGGCGCAGCCGGCCGCGCGCAGCACGCCGGCCGCGTGTTCGACGAGTGGGCGTCCGCGGTGTTCGAGGAGGGCCTTGGGCCGTCCGCCGAGCCGCCGTCCGCCGCCCGCGGCGAGGATCAGCCCGGCGACCTGCTGTTCGTTCTCCGTCATGCCTCCTGCATACCGGACGCCCCCGCGGGGGCACGGTTTACCGTGGGCTGAATTTCGGTCCGCGCGGTGGCGCGGGGCGCGGGGGTGGCGTTTACTGACCCGCGTCCCCACGGCGCACGGCCGGCGCCCGGGGGTGCTCGAAGGAGTCACGACATGGACGCGCACAACGGCGTGCGCGGGGGGAGAACTGTGTTGCGGAGCTTGGGGCAGAGGCCGGTGACCGGCAGTGGTGAGGAACCCTCAGTGGCGCGGCTGCGGACCGCGGTGTCCCGGTTGCGCCGCGAACTCGCCGCGCTCCCGGCCGACTTCCCGGACCGGGGCATAGCCGAGGAGGAACTCGCGGCACTGGCCGCGATGACGCTCGGCGGCGCACCGGAGATCCCCCGCTTACAGCGGTCGTTACTGCTGGTCGCGGGGGCCGTCGGCTCGGTCAGCGCGCTGTCGCGCGCGCTGGCGGAGGTGCGCCGGGCGGTGGAACTGCTGGGGGAGCGGCAGGGTTAGGCGTACGGTCGTGTGAGGCCGCGGATGTGCCGGACGGACGGTCTCAGGGGGTCGTTGACGCTCCGGACGACCGGTCTTGAGGGGTCGTCGACGCGCCGGAGGGCCGGTCCCGAGGCGCCGAACGCGCGCCGGACGTACGGTCCCGCAGGGCCGTTCACGCGGGGTTCTGGGTGGCCAAAGCCTCGGAGAGTTCGCGGGCGATCTCTTGGAGGACCGGCACGATCCGCTCGGTGGCGTCCTCGGTGACCCGGCCGGCCGGTCCCGAGATGGAGATGGCGGCCGCGGTGGGGGAGTCGGGCACCGACACCGCCAGGCAGCGGACCCCGATCTCCTGCTCGTTGTCGTCGACGGCGTACCCGAGGCGGCGTACGTCCGCCAGGGC
This sequence comes from Streptomyces sp. NPDC048002, assembly GCF_040653275.1. Lineage (NCBI taxonomy): Bacteria > Bacillati > Actinomycetota > Actinomycetes > Kitasatosporales > Streptomycetaceae > Streptomyces > Streptomyces sp. NPDC048002. The sequence continues at coordinate 59,893 of NZ_JBEZNL010000018.1, forward strand.
CGCGAGGAAGCCGTCCGGGGTGGTGATCGTCTTCTCCGTCGCGGCCGGCATGCCGGTCCGGCCCAGCAGGGCGCGCACCTCGGCGTCGGGGGTGGCGGCCAGCAGCGCCTTGCCGACGCCCGTGGAGTGCGGCAGGACGCGCCGGCCGACCTCCGTGAACATGCGCATCGAGTGCTTGGACGGCACCTGCGCCACGTAGACGATCTCGTCCCCGTCCAGCAGGGCCATGTTGGCGGTCTCGCCGGTCTCCTCGACCAGGCGGGCGAGGTAGGGGCGGGCCCAGGTGCCGAGCAGCCGGGAGGCCGACTCGCCGAGGCGGATCAGGCGCGGGCCGAGCGCGTAGCGCCGGTTGGGCTGCTGGCGGACGTAGCCGCAGGCCACCAGGGTGCGCATCAGACGGTGGATGGTGGGCAGCGGCAGACCGCTGCCGGCGGACAGCTCGCTCAGGCCCACCTCGCCGCCCGCGTCCGCCATCCGCTCCAGCAGGTCGAAGGCGCGCTCGAGTGACTGGACGCCACCGCTGGCGGACTTGGCGGAGTCGGTGGTGCTGGCGCTGGACGTCGGCACGGCGCGTTCCTTTCGGGGCTGGCGGGAGGGCAGAAGCCTACCCGGCAGTCGGTTGACTCCCCGCTTGTGCGTAGCTACGTTCTGCTTGCTGGAATTCTAATTCCGCTTTGTGGAAACGTCCAGAGTGGGCGGCGGTGGGACGCTGGACAGCAGTGTGCCCTTGACGGCGCGGGAGCGGGAGTGAAGACTCCTTCAACAGAACGTTGAATTCCGTAACGTGGAAGTTAAGCGCGTGTCGCGGAACCGAGACGGCGGTGCACAGAGAGGGGTCCCGGGTGTCCGAGGTAGAGCTGGTGCTGCGTTCGACGCGCGTCATCACCCCGGAGGGAACACGGGCCGCCACGGTCACGGTCGCCGCCGGGAAGATCACCGCCGTACTCGCGTACGACGCCGAACTGCCCCCCGGTGCCCGGCTGGAGGACCTCGGCGACCATGTGCTGCTGCCCGGCCTGGTCGACACCCACGTCCACGTCAACGACCCCGGCCGCACCGAGTGGGAGGGCTTCTGGACCGCGACGCGCGCCGCGGCGGCCGGTGGCATCACCACGCTGGTCGACATGCCGCTCAACTCCCTCCCGCCGACCACCACCGTCCCGAACCTGCGGGTCAAGCGCGAGGTCGCCGCGGCCAAGGCGCACATCGACGTCGGCTTCTGGGGCGGCGCCCTCCCGGACAACGTCAAGGACCTGCGCCCGCTGCACGAGGCGGGGGTGTTCGGCTTCAAAGCCTTCCTCTCCCCCTCCGGAGTGGACGAGTTCCCGCACCTCGACCAGGACCGGCTGGCCCGCTCCCTGGCCGAGATCGCCTCCTTCGACGGCCTGCTGATCGTGCACGCCGAGGACCCGCACCACCTGGCCGCCGCCCCGCAGCAGGGCGGCCCCAAGTACGCCGACTTCCTCGCCTCCCGGCCGCGCGACGCCGAGGACACCGCCATCGCCCAACTGATCGCGCAGGCCAAGCGACTGGACGCGCGCGTGCACGTGCTGCACCTGTCCTCCTCCGACGCCCTGCCCCTGATCGCCGCGGCGAGGGCGGACGGCGTCCGGCTGACGGTGGAGACCTGTCCGCACTACCTGACCCTGACCGCCGAGGAAGTCCCGGACGGCGCGAGTGAGTTCAAGTGCTGCCCGCCCATCCGGGAGTCCGCCAACCAGGACCTCCTCTGGCAGGCGCTCGCCGACGGCACGATCGACTGCGTGGTCACGGACCACTCGCCGTCGACGGCCGACCTGAAGACCGACGACTTCGCGACCGCCTGGGGCGGCATCTCCGGCCTCCAGCTCAGCCTCGCCGCGGTCTGGACCGAGGCCCGCGGACGCGGCCACGGTCTGGAGGACGTGGTGCGCTGGATGTCCTCCCGCACCGCCGAACTGGTCGGCCTGGGCGACCGCAAGGGCGCCATCGAGGCGGGCCGGGACGCCGACTTCGCGGTCCTCGCCCCCGACGAGACCTTCACCGTGGACCCGGCGGCCCTCCAGCACCGCAACCGGGTGACCGCGTACGCGGGCAAGACCCTGTACGGCGTGGTGAAGTCGACCTGGCTGCGCGGCGAACGCGTGCTGTCGGAAGGCGAGTTCACCGAGCCGAGGGGCCGCCTGCTCACCCGCCCCCAGTGACCATCCCCTCCCGCCCCGACTCCGAAAGGCACTTGCAGTGACGGCGTTTGAGACTTTCACCGGTGACGCGAACCCGTACGGAGGCGGTGACCCGTACGCGGACTACCGCACCGCCGACTTCCCCTTCACCCAGTACGCCGACCTCGCCGACCGGCGGCTCGGGGCCGGAGTGATCGCCGCCAACGACGAGTTCTTCGCCCAGCGCGAGAACCTGCTGCTGCCCGAGCGGGCGGAGTTCGACCCCGAGCACTTCGGGCACAAGGGCAAGATCATGGACGGCTGGGAGACCCGCCGCCGCCGGGGCGTCTCGGCCGGGCACCCCTGGCCGACCGCCGAGGACCACGACTGGGCGCTGGTGCGGCTCGGCGCGCCGGGCGTGATCCGCGGAATCGTCGTCGACACGGCGCACTTCCGCGGCAACTACCCGCAGGCGGTATCGGTCGAGGGCACCTGTGTGGCCGGCTCACCGTCCCCCGAGGAACTCCTCGGCGACGACGTGAAGTGGACGACGCTGGTTCCCCGGACCCCGGTGGGCGGCCACGCGGCCAACGGCTTCGAGGTCCGGGCCGAGCAGCGCTTCACCCACCTCCGGGTCAACCAGCACCCGGACGGCGGCATCGCCCGGCTGCGGGTGTACGGCGAAGTGCTCCCCGACCCCGAGTGGCTCTCGGCGCTCGGCACCTTCGACGTGGTCGCCCTGGAGAACGGCGGCCGGGTGGAGGACGCGTCGAACCTCTTCTACTCGCCGGCCACGAACACCATCCAGCCCGGCCGGTCCCGGAAGATGGACGACGGCTGGGAGACCCGCCGCCGCCGAGACCAGGGCAACGACTGGATCAGCTACCGCCTGGTCGCGCAGTCCCGACTCCGGGCGATCGAGATCGACACGGCGTATCTGAAGGGCAACAGCGCGGGCTGGGCCTCGGTGTCGGTGCGCGACTCCGACTCCGGCGACTGGACCGAGATCCTGCCCCGCACCCGCCTCCAGCCCGACACCAACCACCGCTTCCTGCTCCGGTCCCCGGTCACCGCGACCCACGCCCGCGTGGACATCTACCCCGACGGCGGCATTTCCCGCCTCCACCTCTTCGGCACCCTCACGGAGGAGGGCACGAAGACCCTGACGACCCGCCACCAGGAACTGTCAGGCTGACCTCGCGCCAAATCCAGCCCCTCCGGCGTTTGATGAGCGGGGGTCCAAGGGGCAGAGCCCCCTGGGGACGGGAAGGGAAGGGGCGGCGGGGGCGAAATCCCTCCACCGCCCCCACCCTCAGGCCGCATGCCCCCCGTCCACGGAGAACTCCGCCCCCGTCACATAGGCCGCCCCCGCAAGGTGGGCAACGGTCGCCGCCACCTCCTCCACCGTCCCGAACCGCCCGAGCGCAGTCAACGCCACCTGCCCCGCCGCGAACGGCCCGTCCGCCGGATTCATGTCGGTGTCCGTGGGCCCGGGATGCACGATGTTCACGGTGATCCCCCGACCCCCCAACTCCCGAGCCAGCGCCTTCGTCAGCCCCACCAACGCCGACTTGCTCATCGCGTACAACGTCCCCCCGCCCCCCGGCACCCGCTGGGTCATGCACGTCCCGATCGTGATGATCCGCCCGCCCGCCGCCATCCGCGCGGCCGCGGCCTGCGAGGCCAGGAACACCCCGCGCACATTGACGGCCAGCACCCGGTCCACCTCGCTCAGCGGCAGCGACTCCACCGGCCCGAGCACCCCGACGCCCGCGTTGTTCACCAGCACGTCCAGCCCGCCGAGCGCCTCCGCCGTACGGGCCACCGCCCCCGCGGCCTCCTCGGCGTCGGCGGAGTCCGCGCGCAGCGCCACCGCCCGCCGCCCGAGCGTCTCGACGGCCCGTACGACCTCAGAGGCCGCCTTCTCGCCGTTCGCATAGGTCACGGCCACGTCCGCCCCGGCCCGTGCCAGCCGGAGCGCGATCGCCGCCCCGATGCCCCGGCTGCCCCCGGTCACCAGCGCGACCTTGCCATCCAGCTCCTTGCCTTCGCGGCCCCCGTGGCCCTCGTAGTTCTCGTCGCTCGCGTAAGAAGTCATGTCCCCATCCCAGCCGCCGCGCCCCGCCCGCGCTGGCGGCGAACGGACATCGAGCCCCTCCGTCCGGCGGGCCGCCGATGAGTTGCGGGTGCCGGCGGGGTCTGCACTCATGACGGATGGACCCCGACCACCCCGCGGAGAGCCGCGGCCACCGGAAGGAAGGCACCCCATGGGCAAGCTGGTCTCCACCCTCTTCGTCACCCTCGACGGCGTCTACCAGGCCCCCGGCGGGCCCCAGGAGGACACCCGCGACGGCTTCACCCACGGCGGCTGGAGCTTCCCGTACGCCGACGACGACTTCGGCCGCTTCGTCAGCGAGGTGTTCGGCCGGGCCGGTGCCTTCCTGCTCGGCCGCCGGACGTACGACATCTTCAGCGACTACTGGCCCAAGGTGACCGATCCCGCGGACCCGGTCGCCGGACCGCTCAACTCCCTGCCCAAGTACGTCGCCTCCGCCACCCTCACCGACCCCGGGTGGTCCGGCACCACGGTGCTCGGCGGGGACCTGGCGAAAGAGGTCACCGCGGTCAAGGAGCGCACCGACGGCGAGGTCCAGGTGCACGGCAGCGGTGCCCTCGTCCGGTCCCTCTGGGACCTGGGCGTCCTGGACACCCTGCACCTGCTGACCTTCCCGGTCGTGCTGGGCGCGGGCCGCCGCCTCTTCACCGGGGGCAGTACCCCGAAGGCCCTGCGCGGCTCCGGCGGCGCGGTCACCTCGACGGGCGTCTCGATCCGGACCTACGACGTGCTCGGAGCCCCGGAGTACGGCGAGTTCGGGCTCCCCGAGGACGCGTAGGGCGGCAGGTTAACTCCCCGAAAACTCCTCACCCGGGAAGGGAAAATCTCGGAGTTGTCATTGACATGCCATGGTCTACGCGCGTCATCATGGGGGGCATGAGATTCCCCCCACGAATCACTCGCAGCGGCGCCGCGGCGGCGCTGCTCTCCGCCGTCCTGCTGGGCGGCACCGTCACCGCGACGTCGGCGACCGCGGCGGCCACCGCGGTCGGAGACATCTGTTACAGCGACCTGCCCTCCCAGGCGTACGACACGCTCGACCTGATCGAGCAGGGCGGACCCTTCCCGTACGCGCAGGACGGTTCCGTCTTCTACAACCGTGAAGGCATCCTGCCCGGTCATTCGAGCGGGTACTACCACGAGTACACGGTCAAGACCCCGGGTGTCTCCACGCGCGGGGCCCGCCGGATCGTCACCGGTCAGGCGAGCCAGGAGGACTACTACACCTCCGACCACTACGCGTCGTTCGACCTGATCGACTACGGCTGCTGAACCGGGCGAACGCCGTCCGGCCCGAGGAACGGCGCGGCAGGCCGGAGGCCCGGTGCGGGATCAGCCGGACTTCCGGCTCTCGGCGGCCGCGAACAGGGCGAACGCCAGTACGAGCAGGGCGACGCTCACGTAGATCCCGTAGCCGTCGAGAAAGCCGACACGCTGCACCAGTCCCCAGTCCCAGCCGGTGAACTCGTGCAGCAGACCGGCGACGCCCTGGACCAGGGCGAGAAATCCGAGAAGTTCCAGCAGGTGCCTCATGCCGGGATTCTCGCCCCGCGGACCCCCCACCCCCATCGGCCGCGGGGCGAGTACCGGACCGACCGGAGTCTGAATCCCGGCCGGGGCGGCGCGCCGAAAGTCTGCGCCGGCGCGACTTTGGTCGCGATCCCGCTCGGACGGAGGTGAGAGGCCGCCCGTCTGCGTAGATTTGTCGACCGTGAGCAGTGAAACGCCGGGGCCCGAACCGCAGCCCTTCGTCGAGCAGCGCTGGCTGCTGCCCTCGGCCGTGGTCAAGGAACTCGACTCCGAGGGCGAGGACCCGGAGCGGCGCCACCGCCGGACCGCCCGGGACTGGGTCGTCGACTTCTGCTGCTTCCTCGCGGCCGTCTTCTTCGGGCTCCTCAGCGCGGAAGCCGTCGCCGAGGAGAACCTCCCGGACCCCGTGATCGCCCTCGACCACGTGGTCGGCGCGCTGGCCTGCGCGGCCGTCTGGCTGCGCCGGCGCTGGCCGCTCGGACTCGCCGTGGCGATGGTGCCCGTCGGCTTCCTCTCGGCCACCGCGGGCGGCGCGGGCCTGGTCGCCGTGTTCACCCTCGCGGTGCACCGGCCCTTCCGCTACGTGGCCTGGGTGAGCGGGACCGCGCTGGCCCTGACGCCCTTCTTCTACTGGCTGCGGCCCGACCCGGACATCCCCTACGGCTGGTCGCTCTTCCTCGCCGTGGTGCTGACCGGCGCGGTCGTCGGCTGGGGCATGTTCGTGCGCTCCAAGCGCCAGCTCATGCTCAGCCTGCGCGACCGCGCCCGGCGCGCCGAGACCGAGGCGCGGCTGCGGGCCGACCAGGCGCAGCGGCTCGCCCGTGAGGCCATCGCCCGGGAGATGCACGACGTCCTCGCCCACCGGCTGACGCTGCTCAGCGTGCACGCGGGCGCACTGGAGTTCCGTCCGGACGCGCCCCGCGAGGAGATCGCGCGGGCGGCCGGGGTCATCCGGGAGAGCGCCCACGAGGCCCTCCAGGACCTGCGGGAGATCATCGGCGTACTGCGGGCGGGGGACGGCGACGACTCCAGCCGCCCGCAGCCCACCCTCGGCGGGCTGGAACCGCTGGTCGCCGAGTCCCGTGAGGCGGGTATGAAGGTCGTGCTCGACAACCGGGTCACCGCCCCCGCCGACGTGCCCTCGTCGGTGGGCCGCACCGCCTACCGCATCGCCCAGGAGGCCCTGACCAACGCCCGCAAGCACGCCCCCGGGGCCGAGGTCACCGTCACGGTGACCGGCGCCGCGGGCCAGGGCCTCGACGTCCAGGTGCGCAATCCGGCGCCGGAGAGCGTGGCGCCGCCCGTACCGGGGTCCGGCCAGGGCCTCATCGGACTCACCGAGCGGGCCACCCTGGCCGGCGGCCGGCTGGTCCACGGGCCGACCCCCGACGGCGGCTTCGAGGTGCGTGCCTGGCTGCCCTGGGGGTGACAACTGCGCCTGGAACGAAACCGGTTGACTTGAGTGAGCGGATCAAACAGGTTGGTGCCGCCCACTGTCCAGCAGTCACCGGAAGGACTGTCGCAGCGTGAGTTTCGGGGGACCGTACAACCCGTACCGGCCACCGCCGCCGGGACCGCCGGGACCGCCGGGACCGCCGGACGGCGCACCGTACCCGCCGCCCCCGTACGTCCCGCCCTCGCACCCCCACGGGTACCCGCCGCCCCCCTGCCTTCCGCCCCGGCCCGCGCCGCCCACCTCTCTGTGGGGTGCCCTGCGCGGCCTCCGGGATGCCGAATGGCCCCCGCTGCGCGTGCTGTTGCGCGGTGGGCGGCCCCGCGTCCACGGCTGTGTGTGGGCGGTCGCCCTGTTCCCCTGCACGGCCTTCCTGGTCCTGCCCCTGATGGCCGGCTACGTCTTCGCCCGCTCCGCCCGCCACCGCGCGCACCGGCTGTTCCCGCCGCGCGGGCCCCACCGGATCGAGGACCCGGACGTGGCCCGCGTGCAGCGCGTACGGGCCTGGACGGCCGTCGCCATGTCACTCCTTCTGCTGGTCGTGTACGGCAAGCCCGAGGACGTCAGCGAGGCGCAGCAGCAGTACATGACGAGGCTGGCCGTCACCCCGCCGCTGCTGCTCCTGAGCGCGCCCCTGGTGATCGCGTTCCTGTTCCGGATGGCGTCGCCCGCCGCGAAGGCCCACATGCGGCCCCGGCTGCGGGCGGCCGGGCGTTCGGCCCTCGCGTACATCGGCGCGGTGACCGCCGTACCCTTTCTCCTCGTCGCCGTCGTCGCGGTGGAAGACCGCTCCTCCGCCGACCTCGACCCGGGCTTCCCCTGGGCGCAACTCGCGCTCACCCTGCCGTTCTTCTGGCTGCTGTGCTTCCTCGTCTTCGCCACCGGGCCCGCGGTGCGCACCGGGTTCAACTCGGCGGCCGTGCACGCGGCGCTGCCCGCCCTGCTCACCGCCGTCCTGGTGTGGGAGTTCGCGCTGATCGGCCTGGTGACGGGCGGACTTCCGCCCGGACCGCCCGTCGTGCAGGTCCTCGCGGTACTGGCCGGTCCCGCCTCGGTGACCGCGGTGGTCCGCTGGGAACTGGGCCGCCTGCGCACCCGCTACGGCGTCACCCTGCGGGCGTGAGCGTCCGGTGCCCGCCTCCGGGCGGCCCGGCCGTGATTACGTAGGCCCCATGACTGCGATCAGAGTGCTCCTCGTCGACGACGACCCGCTGGTCCGGGCCGGTCTGTCCCTGATGATGGGCGGCGCGGACGACATCGAGATCGTCGGGGAGGCCGCCGACGGTGCCGAGGCCGAGCAACTCGTCGAGCACACCCGTCCGGACATCGTCCTGATGGACATCCGGATGCCCTCGGTGGACGGTCTGACCGCCACCGAACGGCTGCGCTCGCGGCCCGACGCCCCGCAGGTCGTCGTGCTGACCACGTTCCACGCCGACGAGCAGGTGCTGCGCGCGCTGCGCGCGGGGGCCGCCGGTTTCGTCCTCAAGGACACCCCGCCGGCCGAGATCGTCGACGCGGTACGGCGGGTGGCGACCGGTGATCCCGTGCTGTCGCCCACGGTGACCCGGCAGTTGATGGCGCACGCCGCGCGGGCCGCGGACTCCGCGGCCGACACCCGGCGCGCCCGCGCGCGGACCCGTGTCGAGGCGCTCAACGAGCGGGAGCGCGAGGTGGCCGTGGCGGTCGGCCGGGGACTGTCCAACGCCGAGATCGCCGCCGCCCTGTTCATGAGCGTCGCCACGGTGAAGACCCATGTCTCGCGCGCCCTGACCAAGCTCGACCTCAACAACCGGGTGCAGATCGCCCTGCTCGCCCATGACGCGGGGCTGTTGGACGAATCCGGGGAACCGGGGGCGGACGGGCACTAGCGGCGGACCCCGCGCGTTGTGCGGGTGTCGGGGTGTCGGGGTGTCGGACGGGGGAGCGGGAATGGGCGGGATCGACAAGCAGCCGGACACGGGCATCGACCTGGGGGAGTTCGGGGAGGAGTTCCGCACCGATCCGCACCCGGTCTACGCCCGTCTGCGCGCCGAGGGCCCGATCCACTGGGTACGGCCACCCGGGTGGCAGTCCTCGACCTGGCTGGTCGTCGGCCACACCGAGGCGCGGGCCGCGCTGGCCGACCCCCGACTCGCCAAGGACGGCGCCAAGATCGGCCTGGCGACGCTGGACGAGGAGCTGATCGGGAAGAACCTGCTGGTCTCCGACCCGCCGCGACACACCCGGCTGCGCGGTCTGGTCTCCCGCGCCTTCACGGCGCGCCGGGTGGAGGAACTGCGCCCGCGCGTCCAGCGGATCACCGACGACCTCCTCGACGCGATGCTGCCGCGGGGCGCCGCGGACCTGGTGGAGTCGTTCGCGTACCCGCTGCCGCTGACCGTCATCTGCGAACTCCTCGGCGTGCCGGAGATGGACCGCGCCGAGTTCCGCAAGATGTCCACGGAGACCGTCGCCCCGAGCAGCCCGGGCAGCGAGTACGACGCCTTCGTCGCCCTCGGCGAGTACTTCACCGGCCTGATCGAGGACAAGAGAGCGGCCGGTCCGGGCGGCGACCTGCTCTCCGACCTGATCCGCACCACCGCCGAGGACGGCGACCGGCTCTCCCCGGACGAACTGCGCGGCATGGCCTTCATCCTGCTGATCGCCGGTCACGAGACCACCGTCAACCTGATCACCAGCGGAGTGCACGCGCTGCTCACCCACCCCGATCAACTCGACCTGCTGCGCGCCGACATGAGCCTGATCGACGACGCGGTCGAGGAGATGCTGCGCTACGAGGGCCCGGTGGAGAATGCCACCTTCCGGTATGCCGCCGAGCCGCTGGACATCGGCGGACGGCACATCGCGGCAGGCGAGTCGGTGATGGTCTGCCTCACCGCGGCCGACCGGGACGCGGAGCGCTACCCGGACCCCGGCCGCTTCGACATCCGCCGCGACCACCGCGCCCATGTCGCCTTCGGCCACGGCATCCACTACTGCCTGGGCGCCCCGCTGGCCCGCCTGGAAGCACGCACGGCCGTCCGCTCCCTGCTGGAGCGCGCCCCCGACCTGGCCCTGGACGGACCCCCCGGCCCCTGGCTCCCCGGCATGCTGATGCGCGGAATGCGCACCCTTCCGCTCCGCTGGTAGTCCAGTGGTCCGCTCCGCCGGTAGTGCCTGTAGTCCCCTCCGCCGGTAGCCCGGTAGCCCGGTAGCCCGGTAGCCCGGTAGCCCGGTAGCCCGGTAGCCCGGTAGCCCGGTAGCCCGGCCAGTCGCGGTGCCGGTGCTCGCGCATCGGCCGGGCGTACCCGAGGACCGGACTGCCGTGGCCGTGGCCGTGGCCGTTGCCGCGGCGTGGCCCGGGGTCGCAGGGCGCTGTCCCCTGGCCGGTCGTGTGCCGGGTCGCCGTGGCACCGGTGCCCCATGCCGTGGCATCGATCACCCGCGCCCGAGCCCGGACTGCCCCGGTCGCGGCGCCCACCCGGGTGCCCGCGGCTGTCGTGCCGCTCCTCGGGCGCCGGACCGTCGTCGCCGTGCCCCCTCTCGGGTGCAGGGCGGCGGTGCCGCGCCCGGCGGCGGCCCCGCACCCGGTGCGCGGCCCGCCGCCCAGGCGCAGCGCCGTCGTCGAGGTGCCGCCCCGGATGTCGCGCCGACGCCGGCCTCGCCCGGGTCCCGGACTGACCCCGGCCGGGGGCGCCCCGGCTGTCAGACCGGGCCCGGTGTGCCTCCGCCCGGGAGTTCTGCCAGGCGGACCGGGCGGTGCTCGTGTCGGGACAGTTCGCAGGCCTCGGCGATCCGCAGTGCCTGGAGGGCCTCGCGGCCGTCGCAGGGGTTGGGCCGCTCGCCCCTCACCACCTCGATGAACGCGGCGAGTTCGGCCTCGTAGGCGGGGCCGAAGCGCTCCAGGAAACCGGGCCAGGGCTTGTCGGCGGCCGGAGGGCCGGTCGGCTCGGTGGACGCGATCGGGGTGCGGTCGTCCAGGCCCACCACGATCGTGTCCCGCTCACCGGACAACTCCATGCGCACGTCGTAGCCGGCGCCGTTCATCCGGGTCGCGGTGGCCGTGGCCAGGGTGCCGTCGTCGAGGGTGAGCACCGCCGCCGCGGTGTCCACGTCCCCGGCCTCGCGGAACATGGCCGGACCGGCGTCGGACCCGGCCGCGTACACCTCGGTCACCTCGCGTCCGGTCACCCAGCGCAGTACGTCGAAGTCGTGGATCAGCGTGTCCCGGTACAGTCCGCCCGACAGCGGCAGATAGGCGGCCGGGGGCGGAGCCTGGTCGCTGGTGAGCGCGCGCACGGTGTGCAGCCGGCCGAGCCGCCCCGCGCGCACGGCCTCCCGGGCGCCCGCGTAGCCCGCGTCGAAGCGGCGCTGGAACCCCATCTGAAGGATCGTTCCCGCGCTCTCGACCTCGCCGATCGCCTGGAGCGTGCCCGGCAGGTCCAGCGCGATGGGCTTCTCGCAGAACACCGCAAGTCCCATCCGCGCCGCCCGGCCGATCAGCTCGGCGTGCGCCGAGGTCGCCGTCGTGATCACCAGGGCGTCCACGCCCCACTGGAAGATCTCGTCCATCCCGGGCGCCGCCGTCTCGCCCAGCCGCAGGGCGAGATCGGCCGCCCGTGCCGGGTCGGCGTCCGAGAGGATCAGCGAACCGACCTCTCGATGGCGGCTCAGTGTGGTCGCATGGATCGTGCCGATCCGGCCCGTCCCGATGACTCCGATGCGCATGGGAACAAAGTGGGGTCGCATCCCGTGCCCTGTCAATGCGTATGTCCGGACAATCGAACTACACGACTTCCCGTCAACCGGCCACGGAGCTACGCTCGGGCCGTGCCGAAACCAGAAGTGGACCCGACCGTGTCGCTCGACCTCCGTGTGGACCGGAGCAGTCCGGTGCCCTTGTACTTCCAGCTGTCCCAGCAGCTGGAGGCCGCGATCGAGCACGGCGCCCTCACCCCGGGCAGTCTGCTGGGCAACGAGATCGAGCTGGCCGCCCGGCTCGGTCTGTCCCGGCCCACCGTCCGCCAGGCCATCCAGTCGCTGGTCGACAAGGGCCTCCTGGTCCGCCGCCGCGGCGTGGGCACCCAGGTCGTGCACAGCCAGGTCAAGCGCCCGCTGGAACTCAGCAGCCTCTACGACGACCTGGAGGCCGCGGGCCAGCGCCCCGCCACGACCGTGCTGGTCAACACCGTCGTGGCCGCCTCCGCCGAGATCGCCGCCGCGCTCGGCGTCACGGAGGGCGCCGACGTGCACCGGGTGGAGCGGCTGCGCCTCGCGCACGGCGAACCCATGGCGTACCTCTGCAACCACCTGCCCGGCGGGCTGCTCGACCTGGACACCGCCCAGCTGGAGGCGACCGGCCTGTACCGGCTGATGCGCTCCGCCGGGATCACCCTGCACAGCGCCCGCCAGTCCATCGGTGCCCGCTCCGCCACCGCCGCCGAGGCCGAGCGGCTCACCGAGCAGGAGGGCGCCCCGCTGCTCACCATGCAGCGCACGACCTTCGACGACACCGGCCGCGCGGTCGAGTTCGGCGACCACATCTACCGCCCGAGCCGCTACTCCTTCGAGTTCCAGCTCCTCGTACGGTCCTGACCCCTCCCGCGCGCTCCGAGCGCTCCGAGTACGTCGCAATGTCCGGACAATGCGACCGACTCGCGCTCCCCGGTCACCCGACGCATCATCCCTGTGTTTGATACTGGGGCGTTTGGGTCCGGCGGGAAGACCGGTCCCTCGCGTACGTCAGAGCACGGCAAGAAGGGCACGGCCTCGTGGCACGTCTGAGGACCTGGGCAGGAATCGCGCTGGCAGGGGCACTGTGCGTGTCACTGGCCGGCTGCAGCAGCACCGGCGGCAAGCGCGCCGAGGACGCCCGAGAGGCCGCGGCGGCCCAGGGGAAGGCGGCGGTGAACACCCCCCGCTGGACCTTCGCGATGATCACCCACTCGGGCGACGGCGACACCTTCTGGGACATCGTCCAGAACGGCGCCGAACAGGCCGCCGTCAAGGACAACATCAACTTCCTCTACTCCCACGACGACGAGGCCCAGCAGCAGGCGCAGCTGGTGGACGCGGCCGTGGACAAGCAGGTCGACGGCATCATCGTCACCCTCGCCAAGCCCGAGGCCATGAAGGCCGCCGTGGCCCGCGCCCGCGAGGCCGGCATCCCGGTGATCACCGTGAACTCGGGCTCGGCCGAGTCGAAGGCGTTCGGCGCCCTCACCCACATCGGCCAGGACGAGACCGTCGCCGGCGAGGCCGTCGGCGAGGAGCTGAACACGCGCGGCCGCAAGAACACCCTCTGCGTCCTGCACGAGCAGGGCAACGTCGGTCACGAGCAGCGCTGCGCCGGGGTCGAGGCGACGTTCGACGGCACCGTGCAGAACCTGTACGTCAACGGCACCAACATGCCCGACGTGCAGTCCGCCATCGAGGCCAAGCTCCAGGCCGACAGCTCCATCGACTCCGTCGTCACCCTCGGCGCGCCCTACGCGGACACCGCCGTCAAGGCCAAGCAGGGCGCCGGCAGCGACGCCGAGATCGACACCTTCGACCTCAACGCCAAGGTCGCCGCCTCGCTCAAGGACGGCACCCTCGGCTTCGCCGTCGACCAGCAGCCCTACCTCCAGGGCTACGAGGCCGTGGACCTGCTGTGGCTGTACAAGTACAACGCCGACGTGCTCGGCGGCGGCAAGCCGGTCCTCACCGGCCCGCAGATCATCACCAAGGACCAGGCCGCCGAGCTGGAGAAGTACACCGAGCGGGGCACCCGGTGAGCGCCACGACGGCGGACGAACGGCTCATCGAGACCTCCCCCCTGCGCAAGCTGCTCGGCCGCCCCGAGCTGGGCTCGGTCGTCGGCGCGATCGCGGTCTTCGTGTTCTTCGCGCTGGTCGCCGACGGTTTCCTGCGCGCCGCGAGCCTGAGCACCGTGCTGTACGCGTCGTCGACGATCGGCATCATGGCGGTCCCCGTCGCGCTGCTGATGATCGGCGGCGAGTTCGACCTGTCCGCGGGCGTCCTGGTGACCTCGTCGGCCCTGGTGTCGTCGATCTTCAGCTACCAGATGACCGCCAACACCTGGGTCGGCGTCGGCGTGTCCCTGCTGGTCACCCTGGCCATCGGCGCCTTCAACGGCATCATGCTCACCCGCACCAAGCTGCCGAGCTTCATCATCACGCTCGCCACCTTCCTGATGCTCACCGGCATGAACCTCGGGTTCACCAAGCTGATCGACGGCACGGTCTCCACGAAGTCGATCGCCGACATGGAGGGCTTCGCCAGCGCCCACGACGTCTTCGCCTCCACCCTGACCATCGGTGACGTCGACTTCAAGATCACCATCCTGTGGTGGTTCGGCCTGGTCGCCCTCGCCTCCTGGATCCTGCTGCGCACCCGCGCCGGCAACTGGATCTTCGCCGTCGGCGGCAACCAGGACGCGGCCCGCGCGGTCGGCGTCCCCGTCACCCGGACCAAGATCGGCCTGTACATGGGCGTCGCGTTCGGCGCCTGGATCTCCGGCCAGCACCTGCTCTTCTCCTACGACGTCGTCCAGTCCGGCGAGGGCGTCGGCAACGAGCTGATCTACATCATCGCGGCCGTCATCGGCGGCTGTCTGATCACCGGCGGCTACGGCAGCGCCATCGGCTCGGCGGTCGGCGCCTTCATCTTCGGCATGACCAGCAAGGGCATCGTCTTCGCCGAGTGGAACCCCGACTGGTTCAAGTTCTTCCTCGGAGCGATGCTGCTCCTCGCGACCCTGCTCAACGCCTGGGTCCGCAAGCGGGCGGAGGCCACCAAGTGACACTCGTCGAGCTGGCCGACGTCAGCAAGCACTACGGCAACATCCGCGCCCTGGAAGGGGTCTCCCTGGAGGTCCACGCGGGTGAGATCACCTGCGTCCTGGGCGACAACGGCGCCGGCAAGTCCACCCTGATCAAGATCATCGCGGGGCTGCACCAGCACGACTCCGGCACCCTGCGCCTGGACGGCGAGGAGACGAAGCTGTCCTCCCCCCGCGAGGCCCTGGACCGCGGCATCGCCACCGTCTACCAGGACCTGGCGGTCGTCCCGCTGATGCCGGTCTGGCGGAACTTCTTCCTCGGCTCCGAACCGCGCAAGGGCTTCGGCCCCTTCAAGCGCATGGACGTCGACCACATGAAGCGGACGACCCACGCCGAACTGCTGCGCATGGGCATCGACCTGCGCGACGTCGACCAGCCCATCGGCACCCTCTCCGGCGGCGAGCGCCAGTGCGTCGCCATCGCGCGCGCCGTCCACTTCGGCGCGAAGGTCCTGGTTCTCGACGAACCGACGGCGGCCCTGGGCGTCAAGCAGTCCGGGGTGGTCCTGAAGTACGTCGCGGCCGCGCGGGACGAGGGCCTGGGGGTTGTCTTCATCACACACAACCCGCACCACGCCTATATGGTCGGCGACCGCTTCGTCCTGCTGAAGCGGGGCACGATGGTCGGCAACCACACCCGCGCCGAGATCTCCCTGGACGAGCTGACGAGGCAGATGGCAGGCGGAAACGACCTGGACGACCTGCGCCACGAACTGGAGCGCGGCTGAGGGGCGCGGGGAACTGCGCGACACGCCACATACGGCCTGTAGACGGCGTACATCGTGAACCACCCCATTGTTTCCCTGTACGGCACCGGGGTCGGCGGTGAGGCAGAATCGGGCCTGATGAGCACCTACGGCACCTTCAGCGCCCCCATCGGCTCCCGCCGCGCGCCGGCGCTGCGCACCGTCGGCACCCGTGAACGCCGCTCCCATCTGACGGCGCCCCGGGTGCCGACCGTCGGCATCGACATCGGCGGCACCAAGGTGATGGCCGGCGTGGTGGACGCCGACGGCAACATCCTGGAGAAGCTCCGCGCGGAGACCCCGGACAAGTCCAAGAGCCCCAAAGTCGTCGAGGACACCATCGTCGAACTGGTCCTGGACCTGTCCGACCGGCACGACGTGCACGCCGTCGGCATCGGCGCGGCCGGCTGGGTCGACGCCGACCGCAACCGTGTCCTGTTCGCCCCGCACCTGTCCTGGCGCAACGAGCCCCTCCGGGACCGGCTCGCCGGCCGGCTCGCCGTACCCGTCCTCGTCGACAACGACGCCAACACCGCCGCCTGGGCGGAGTGGCGGTTCGGCGCCGGGCGCGGCGAGGACCACCTGGTCATGATCACCCTGGGCACCGGCATCGGCGGCGCGATCCTGGAGGACGGCCAGGTCAAGCGCGGCAAGTTCGGTGTCGCCGGCGAGTTCGGCCATATGCAGGTCGTGCCCGGCGGCCACCGCTGCCCGTGCGGCAACCGCGGTTGCTGGGAGCAGTACAGCTCCGGCAACGCCCTGGTCCGCGAGGCGCGGGAACTGGCGGCTGCCGACTCCCCGGTGGCGTACGGGATCATCGAGCACGTCAAGGGCAACATCGCCGACATCAGCGGCCCGATGATCACCGAGCTGGCCCGCGAGGGCGACGCCATGTGCATCGAACTGCTCCAGGACATCGGCCAGTGGCTCGGCGTCGGCATCGCCAACCTCGCCGCCGCGCTCGACCCCTCCTGCTTCGTCATCGGCGGCGGCGTCTCGGCCGCCGACGACCTGCTGATCGCCCCCGCGCGGGACGCCTTCAAACGGCATCTCACCGGCCGCGGCTACCGCCCCGAGGCCCGGATCGCCCGTGCCCAGCTCGGCCCCGAGGCCGGCATGGTCGGCGCCGCCGACCTCGCGCGCCTGGTCGCCCGCCGCTTCCGCCGCGCCAACCGGCGCCGCGTGGAGCGCCACGAACGCTACGAACGGTACGTGGCCTCCCGCCGAGCCTCCCAGGGGCCCGCGTGAGCCCGGACCTGCCCCACCAGCCCGACGCGCCGGCCGAGCCGGACCGCCCCGCCGAGGACCGGCGCCACATGATCCGCCGCCGCGCGCTGACCCTGCTCATCATCGGGCTCCTCATCGGCGTCCCGGCCGGCTACCTGGTGATCTCCGCCAACCAGAGCCGGGACAGCGGCAAGGACAAGGAGGCGAAGTACTCGGCGACCGGACTCACCGAGGGCTGGCCCTCCAAGGTCCAGCGCCGGCTGTACCAGGTGCCGATACCGCACCCGTCGAACCAGGTCGCGTACTACGAGACCAACAACTGGCGCACCAGCCGCCTCTACGTGCAGTTCCAGACCACGCACGCGGGCCTGGACGCCTTCCTCGCCGAGCTCGGCCTCAGCCGCCAGGACCTGAACCGGGACAAGATCACCATCGGTGCCCGCGACCAGAAGATCACCGGCTGGAAGTTCGAGGGCGAGGGCTCCCGGCCCGGCACCGACTTCGGGCTCGTGCGCGAACAGAAGAACCCGGCGCCGACCCTGGACATCGTCGTCAACACGGGCAATCCGACGTTCCCCATGGTGTACGTCGTCTCCCGCACGGTTCCCTGACCGGCGCCGCCCGCCACCCGTCCCGACCGGTCCCCCGCCGACCGGCACGGGCCGGTCGGCGGGGCCGATTGTCAGACCCCGCCCGTAGAGTCGAAGACGTCCGATCCGACTCGGGGCCCGGGAGGTGACAAGTGCGAACGAGCGACACGGCCGCGGTGACCGACCGTGCGGGCGACCCCCGCGCCGGTGACCCACCGGACCAGGAGCCGCTTCCCGTGCGGCTCGCCGCCGTCTTCCTGCCCGCGCCGCTGCCGCGGGAAGGACGGATGGCCTTCTGGGACCCCGAGGACGGCCCGCTGCCCAGCGCGGGCGAACCCACCGAACTCACCGTCGTACGGACCCACGGCGCGGGAGTGCGCCGCAGGCCCGCCCCCGCGCTGACCCTCCCACTGGACGCCGCGCTCCCGCTCCTCGTGCGCGCCCGGCGCGATCCGGCCGCGCACCCCGCCACCGTCGCCTGGGGCGCGGCCGCCCTGCACGCGCTGCGCCTGACCGCGCGCGGCCGCCTGTTGCCCGGACTGACACCGTCCGGCCACGACGCCTGGCGCGCCGGCCCGCTCGACCCGGAGGACATCGCCCATCTGCGGGCCGTCGCCGCCGCCCTGCCCCACGAGGGGCACGCGGTCCCGCTGCCCGGCCCCGGACCGCTCCGGCTGCCCGACCCCGAAGCGCTGATGCGTGCCTTCCTCGACGCGGTCGCCGACACCCTGCCCCGCACCCCGGCCGCCCCGCACGCCTCCGGCAGGCCCTTCGCCGACCGGCGTCCGCAGTCGCTGCCGCAGGCACACGACTGGGCCGCCGAGGTCGCCGCCGGCATGGACGCGGGCGTACGGATCTCGCTGCGCCTGGACCTGTCGGCGTACGACCTGTTCGACGGCGAGGCGGGCGTGCGCAGCGCGGGCGCCGCGATCGTCCAGGTGCACAGCCTCGCCGACCCCACCCTGATGGCCGACGCGGCGGCCCTGTGGGCGGGTGAGGCGGACGCGGCCCTCGGCGCCCGCGCGCGTGTCGACGCGGCCCTCGCGGTGCGCCGCGCGGCGCGGGTCTGGCCGCCGCTGGACCGGCTCGCCGAGCAGGACGTCCCGGACGTTCTGGCCCTGTCCGAGGAGGAGTTGGGCGACCTGCTGGGGGTCGCCGCCACCCGGCTCGCCGCGGCGGGCGTCGCCGTGCACTGGTCCCGGGACCTCGCCCAGGACCTGACCGCGGCCGCCGTCGTGCGGCCCGCCCCGGGATCCGCGACCGACGGCACGGGCTTCTTCGAGAGCGAGGAACTGCTCCAGTTCCGCTGGCAGTTGGCGCTCGGCGGGGATCCGCTCAGCGAGGCCGAGATGGACGCCCTCGCCGAGGCGCACCGCCCGGTCGTCCGGCTGCGCGACCACTGGGTCCTGGTGGACCCGGCGCTGGTCCGCAAGGCCCGCAAACGCGAACTGGGCCTGCTCGACCCGGTCGACGCGCTGTCCGTCGCCCTCACCGGCTCCGCCGAGGTCGACGGCGACACCGTCGAGGCCGTCCCGGTCGGCGCCCTGGCCGCGCTCCGCGACCGCCTCACCGCCGGGATCGCCCCCGCCGAACCGCCGCCGGGACTGCGGGCCACCCTGCGCGACTACCAACTGCGCGGACTGGCCTGGCTGGAGCTGATGACCTCCCTCGGCCTCGGCGGCTGCCTCGCCGACGACATGGGCCTCGGCAAGACGATCACCGTCATCGCCCTGCACCTCAAGCGCGACCGCGGCCGGCCGACCCTGGTGGTCTGCCCCGCCTCCCTCCTCGGCAACTGGCAGCGCGAGATCACCCGCTTCGCGCCCGGCGTACCCGTCCGCCGCTTCCACGGCCCCGACCGCACCCTGGACGACCTGACCGACGGCTTCGTCCTCACCACCTACGGCACCATGCGGTCGGCGGCACCCGTCCTCGCCGAACAGGACTGGGGCATGGTCGTCGCCGACGAGGCGCAGCACGTGAAGAACCCCTACTCGGCGACGGCCAAGGCGCTGCGCACCATCCCGACCCCGGCGCGGGTGGCGCTGACCGGCACCCCGGTGGAGAACAACCTCTCCGAGCTGTGGGCCCTGCTGGACTGGACGACCCCGGGACTCCTCGGCCCGCTGAAGTCCTTCCGCGCCCGGCACGCGCGCGTGGTGGAGAACGGCGAGGACCAGGAGGCGGTGGAGCGGCTGGCGCGCCTCGTGCGCCCCTTCCTCCTGCGCCGCAAGAAGTCCGACCCCGGGATCGTCCCGGAGCTGCCGCCCAAGACGGAGACCGACCACCCGGTGCCGCTCACCCGTGAACAGGGCGCGCTGTACGAGGCGGTGGTGCGGGAGTCGATGCTGGCCATCGAGACGGCCGAGGGCATCGCGCGGCGCGGCCTGGTCCTGAAACTGCTCTCGGCGCTCAAGCAGATCTGCGACCACCCCGCGCTCTACCTCAAGGAGTCCGGCCCGGCCGACGGCCTGCTCGCCCGCTCGGGCAAGCTGGCTCTGCTGGACGAACTCCTCGACACCCTGCTCGCCGAGGACGGCTCGGCCCTGGTGTTCACCCAGTACGTCGGCATGGCGCGGCTGATCACCTCGCACCTCGCCTCCCGCGCGGTCCCGGTGGACCTGCTGCACGGCGGCACCCCCGTCCCGGAGCGGGAACGCATGGTGGACCGCTTCCAGGAGGGCGCCACCCCGGTGCTGGTGCTCTCCCTGAAGGCGGCCGGGACCGGCCTGAACCTCACGCGGGCCGGCCATGTCATCCACTTCGACCGCTGGTGGAACCCTGCCGTGGAGGAACAGGCCACCGACCGCGCGTACCGCATCGGCCAGACCCAGCCCGTCCAGGTCCACCGCCTGATCACGGAGGGCACCATCGAGGACCGCATCGCCCAGATGCTGGAGGCCAAGCGCGCGCTGGCCGACGCGATCCTCGGCTCCGGCGAGTCCGCCCTCACCGAGCTGACGGACCGTGAACTGTCCGACCTGGTCTCCCTGCGGAGGACGTCATGACGGCCCGCCCGTCGGAGGAGGCACGCCGGGCCCTTCGGGAGGCGAGGGAGCGCGCGGGAACGGAGGACGCCGCGGACGCGCACCCGTCCGCCCAGTCGCCCGCCCCGCCGGTCCGCCCGCAGGGCGACGCCCCGGAACCCCGCCCGGCGGACGCGGCCCGAGCGGCCCTACGCCGCCAGTCCGCCACCGGCGCGTCTGCTCCGGGGACCGAGGAGTTGGGGGAGGCGAGCGAATCGACGCCGTCTCGTGCTTCGGACGTGGCGCGCGGGGCGCTGCGCCGTCCGGCTTCCACTGGCGGGGCGTCGGCCGGGTCTGCTTCGGGGACCGAGGAGTTGGGGGAGGCGAGCGAATCGACGCCGTCTCGTGCTTCGGACGTGGCGCGCGGGGCGCTGCGCCGTCCGGCTTCCACTGGC
>NZ_JBEZNL010000018.1:81040-157511 GCF_040653275.1 Streptomyces sp. NPDC048002
CGGGGCGTCGGCCGGGTCTGCTTCGGGGACCGAGGAGTTGGGGGAGGCGAGCGAATCGACGCCGTCTCGTACTTCGGACGTGGCGCGCGGGGCGCTGCGCCGTCCGGCTTCCACTGGCGGGGCGTCCGACGGGCCTTCCCCGGACGCCGGGGAAGCGGGCTCCGCCCCGCAGCCCAGCGACCCCACCCGCTCCCGCCCGGCGGACGTGGCCCGCGAGGCGCTGCGGGCGGCGCGCAGGGACAGACACCGGAGCGACGCGGGCCCGCAGCCGTCCCGCACTGTTCCCCGCCCCCAGCGCCCGCCTCGCAACGACACCTCCGCCGCCCGCGCACGCGCCCTGCGCGAACTCCTCGCCGACGCCTTCCGGTTGCCGCCGGACACGGAGCCGGTCGCAGGGGCCGCGACCGCGACCGAGGACGCAGAGCCGCTCGAAGTGTCAGGCGGCGTGGGCGCGGAGCCGGGCGGTGGGCCCGCGCAGCCCGGCACGCCGGGACCACGGGCGTCGGCGACGCGTACCCCGGCCGCTGCCGCCGAACCTCGGCCGCTCGGGCCCGACGCCTTCGAGGCAGCCCGTGTCGCAGCCGGGCACCCCACACCTCCCGAGCCGGAGTGGAGGCCGCGAACCCCCGACCGGGTCGCAGCCGAGCACAGCGGCCGCCCCGCCGACACGTCCACCGGTCCGGACGGCCCGGCTGCTTCCCGCGTGCCCCGTTCCATGGCCGCCCCCTCCCGGGACGGGGAGCAGCGGCGCACCTTCCCCGCCTTCCCCGCCCGGGGAGCCGGCGACGCCGGGTTCGCCGAGACCTGGTGGGGAAACGCCTGGGTGGCGGCGCTGGAGGAGGGCGCGCTGGACGCAGGACGACTCGCACGCGGGCGTGCCTACGCGGAGCAGGGGCACGTCGACGCCATCACGGTCACGCCCGGACTCGTCCTCGCCTACGTACAGGGCAGCCGCCCCCGGCCGTACCGCGTACAGGTGCGGCTGCGGACGCTCGACGACGCCGACTGGGAGCGGTTCCTGGACGCCGCCGCCGAGCGGCCGGGGCACATCGCCGCGCTGCTCGACAAGGAGATGCCGCACTCCCTGGCCGAAGGCGGAGTGCCCCTGCTGCCGGGCCCGCGGGACCTGGACCCACGATGCAGCTGCCCGGACTCGGGGCACCCCTGCAAACACGCGGCAGCCCTGTGCTACCAGACGGCACGGCTGCTCGACGCCGACCCCTTCGTACTGCTCCTGCTCCGTGGCAGGGGTGAACGCGAACTCCTCGACGCCCTCTCCCGTCTCAGCGCCACCCGCGCGGCCCGCGCCGCCCAGGACCGGGAACCGGAGCCCCTGCCGGGCGTACGGGCGAGCGAGGCCCTCGCACCCCGCCGACTCCCGCCGCTGCCCGCGCCGCTGCCGGTACCGCCGCACCCCGAGCAGCCGCCCGTGTACCCTGCGGCGCCGGGCGGGCCGGACCCGTT
The DNA here is from genome assembly GCF_040653275.1 of Streptomyces sp. NPDC048002. NCBI lineage: Bacteria > Bacillati > Actinomycetota > Actinomycetes > Kitasatosporales > Streptomycetaceae > Streptomyces > Streptomyces sp. NPDC048002. The sequence continues at coordinate 82,505 of NZ_JBEZNL010000018.1, forward strand.
CGCGCTGGACCAGCTGGCGACGGACGCGGCCGCCCGCGCCCACGCCCTGCTCGCCACCGGCCGCGACCCGCTGGCGGAACTCACGCTGTGGCAGGACGCCGTACGGCTGGCCGCCGCCCGCCCGGGGTCGGGCCTCACCGCGGGAACCCGCGCCCTGTACGCCTCGCTGGCCGCGGCCGCCGACCGCACCCCCGCCGAGCTGGCACGGGCGGTCGCCGCCTGGCGCCAGGGCGGACCGGAGGGCCTCGCCGTACTGGAGGAACCCTGGGACCCGCCGGCCGGCCGCTTCGACCGGGCCCGCCCGCTCCTCCTCGCCGCCGACCTCCCCGCCTTCCGCCCCTGGCGCAACCACCTCACCCACCCCCGCGGCCATGTACAGCTCCGCCTGGGCCGCGACGGCCTCTGGTACGCGTACGAGTCGGAGCCGGGTCACGACAACTGGTGGCCCCGAGGCACCCCCGACCCCGATCCGGTCGGCGCCCTGACCGGCCTGGGCGGCCCGGACGGACCGTGAGAGCCACGGACGGCCGGTTGCAGTGACACCTCCCGGGGACGGAAGCCGCGGACGTCCTGGTCGTTCTCGCCGATGCCGATGCCGATGCCGATCCCGATGCCGATCCCGGTGCCGGTGCCGGCCGGGTGCTCCGCGCCCTCGACGATGTTCACGGGGACTGCCAGTGGTCCGCCTCCCGGTCCGGGCTGATCCGGATACCGTTCCCGCCGACGCCGGGGCGATCACGACCGTCGCGTACCACCGTGTACCAGCCGACCCCCGCACATGGGGAGGTTTCGCGAGTCTCCCAACCCCCTTCCCGCGCGGGACGTGAGATGTGGGAGCGTGAGCGGGTGAGTGAGACACCACCGAACACCCTGCAATACCGCTTTGACGGGCCCGAGGACGCACCTGTGCTGATCCTGGGCCCCTCCCTGGGCACCACCTGGCACATGTGGGACCGGCAGGTCCCCGAGCTGACGCAGCAGTGGCGGATCTTCCGGTTCGACCTGCCCGGTCACGGCGGCGCGCCCGCGTACCCCGCGGGTTCGGTCGCCGAGATCGCCGAGCGGCTGCTCGCCACCCTGGACGGACTCGGCGTGCAGCGCTTCGGCTACGCCGGCTGCGCCCTCGGCGGCGGCGTCGGTGTGGAGCTGGCGCTGCGTCACCCGGAGCGGCTCGCCTCCCTCGCGCTGATCGCCGCCTCGCCCCGCTTCGGCACCGCCGACGAGTTCCGCCAGCGCGGCGTGATCGTCCGTACCAACGGCCTCGACCCCATCGCCAGGACCTCGCCCGAGCGCTGGTTCACCCACGGCTTCGCCGCCGCCCAGCCCGCCATCACCGACTGGGCCGTACAGATGGTGCGCACCACCGACCCCGGCTGCTACATCGCCGCCTGCGAGGCACTGGCCGCCTTCGACGTGCGGGCCGAACTGACCCGTGTCGGGGCGCCCACCCTGGTCCTGGTGGGCTCCGAGGACCAGGTCACCGGCCCCGCCGAGGCCCGCACCCTGGTCGCCGGGATCCCGGACGCCCGGCTCGCCGTCGTCCCGGGCGCGTCCCACCTGGTGCCGGTCGAGCAGCCGGCCGCCGTCACCGATCTGCTGGTCCGGCACTTCTCGACGGCCTGGCAGCCCGCCTACGACTCCTCCACCGGCCAGGTCGCCCTGCCCGCGCACGCCGCGAAGCCGGTGCCCGCGACCGCCCCGGTGCCGGTCGCCGCGGTCCCGGTGCCGCCGCAGCCCGCGCCCATCGCGGAGATCGCCCCGGCCCCCGTGCCCGTCCCCTTGGCGGGCGGGCGGCCCGACCCCTACGACGCCGGGATCAAGGTGCGCCGGGAGGTCCTCGGGGACGCGCACGTCGACCGGGCGCTGTCGCAGGCCGACGAGTTCTCGGGCGACTTCCAGGAGTTCGTGACCCGCTACGCCTGGGGCGAGATCTGGGACCGCCCCGGCCTGGACCGCCGCTCGCGCAGCTGTGTCACCCTCACCGCCCTGGTCGCGGGCGGTCACCTGGAGGAGCTGGCCTTCCACACCCGGGCCGCGCTGCGCAACGGCCTGACCCCGGTGGAGATCAAGGAAGTGCTGCTCCAGGCCGCCGTCTACTGCGGCGTACCGGCGGCGAACAGCGCGTTCAGCGTGGCCCAGCAGGTCATCCGCGAGGAGACCACCCCCACCGAGTGAGCCGGCGCCGGGGCGCGGAGGCAGGATGGTGGCATGAGGTTCACGAAGAAGTCGCACGCCTGCGTCCGTCTGGAGAAGGACGGGCGCACGCTCGTCCTCGACCCCGGCGTCTTCAGCGAGGAGGACGCCGCCGCCGGCGCCGACGCGATCCTGGTCACCCACGAGCACCCCGACCACTTCCACGAGGAGCGTCTGCGCACCGCCCTGGAGGCGAACCCGGCCGCCGAGATCTGGACCCTGAAGTCGGTCGCCGACCGTGTCTCGGCGGCCTTCCCGGGCCGTGTGCACACCGTCGGCCACGGCGACACCTTCACGGCCGCAGGTTTCGACGTCCAGGTCCACGGCGAGCTGCACGCGGTCATCCACCCCGACATCCCGCGCATCACCAACGTCGGCTACCTCGTCGACGGCGGCCGGGTCTTCCACCCCGGTGACGCCCTGACCGTCCCCGGCCACCCGGTCCAGACGCTGCTGCTCCCGGTGATGGCCCCCTGGAGCAAGATCTCCGAGGTGATCGACTACGTCCGCGAGGTCAAGCCGCAGCGCGCCTACGACATCCACGACGCCCTGCTCACCGACCTCGCCCGGCCGATCTACGACAACCAGATCGGCGCCCTGGGCGGCACCGAGCACCTGCGGCTGGCCCCCGGGCAGAGCGCGTCTCTCTGATTGTCAGTGGCGCCGGGTAGGTTGTGGGACATGCGCATCGCGACCTGGAACGTGAACTCGATCACCGCACGCCTGCCGAGGCTGCTGGCCTGGCTGGAGAGCAGCGGCACCGATGTGCTGTGCCTCCAGGAGGCCAAGGTCGCCGAGGACGCCTTCCCGACCGAACAGCTGCGTGAGCTGGGCTACGAGTCGGCGGTCAACGCCACGGGCCGGTGGAACGGCGTGGCGGTGATCTCCCGCGTCGGCATCGAGGACGTCGTCAAGGGCCTGCCCGGCGACCCGGGCTACGACGGCTCGGTCGAGCCCCGTGCCCTCTCCGCGACCTGCGGCCCGGTCCGCGTCTGGTCGGTGTACGTGCCCAACGGCCGCGAGGTCGACCACCCGCACTACGCCTACAAGCTCCAGTGGTTCGAGGCCCTGAGAGCGGCGGTCGCCGGTGACGCGGCCGGTGGCCGCCCCTTCGCGGTGCTGGGCGACTACAACGTGGCGCCGACGGACGACGACGTCTACGACGCGGCCGCCTTCGAGGGCCTCACCCATGTCACCCCCGCCGAGCGGGCCGCCCTGGCGTCGCTGCGCGAGGCGGGCCTGTCGGACGTCGTGCCCCGCCCCCTGAAGTACGACCACCCCTACACCTACTGGGACTACCGCCAGCTCTGCTTCCCCAAGAACCGCGGCATGCGCATCGACCTCGTCTACGGCAACGAGCCGTTCGCGAAGGCCGTCAAGGACAGCTACGTGGACCGTGAGGAGCGCAAGGGCAAGGGCGCCTCGGACCACGCGCCGGTCGTCGTGGACCTGGACGTCTAGCGCGGGCATCCGCCCGGCAGCGCGCGGCACCCCGGCAGCACGCGGGGGCCTGGAACGCGGGGACCTGGCACGCGGGAGCCCTAGAAGCGGCCGGACCCGCCCGGTTCCAGCGCGCGCAGGTCGACCGACCCGGCGAGCGCGGCGAGCCCCGCGTCGCCGGGGTGCAGATGGTCGCCGCTGTCGTACCGGGGCAGCATCCGGGCCGGGTGCGCGGGGTCGCGCAGGACGGCGTCGAAGTCGAGGATCCCGTCGAAGTCGCCCGAGGAGTTCCGGATCCACGCGTTCACCTCGGCCCGCTCCGCGTCCACGGCGGCCGTGCACCGTGCCTCGCCCTCGCAGGGCACGAGCGTGGCCACCAGCATGCGCAGACCCCTCGCGTGTCCGAGCTGCGCGAGCCTGCGCAGGCCCGACACGACCTGCTCCGAGCCGGCTCCCCAGCGGACGTCGTTGATGCCCAGGAACACCACCGCCGTACGCACCGAGGGCCGGGCGAGGACGTCGCGGTCGAAGCGGTTGAGGGCGCTGACCCCGGACAGGTCGGTGGAGACACCGTCCCCGGGGTAGCCGTCGGTGACCACCCGGTTGCCGGAGAGCCCGAGGTTGAGCACGCCGTAGTGGGGTACTTCGCGCTGACCGAGCAGCCGGGAGGCGAGTACGTTCGGCCAGCGGCGGTTGGCGTCGGTGGTGGACCTGTTCCCGTCGGTGATCGAGTCGCCGAGCAGCGCCACCGACCCGGGCCCGCCGGGCACGTCCACCCCGGCGAGCAGCGGCCAGGTCGTCAGCGTCGAGGTGTACGCCGAGCCGGTCGCGTCGGCCGCGTGGTCGCCCGGTTCGCTGACGTACGAGCGCTGCTGTGCGACCCGGTGCACCGGCGCCGCCGTGACGGTTCCGGGCAGATGGAAGCTGACCAGCAGGTTGGCGTCGGCGGGCACCTCGAAGCCGAGCGGATCGCTGAACACCTGGGCGCCCGCGGCGATCTCGGTGCCCGCGGTGCCGCCGAAGGTCAGCGGCGCCGGTGCGCTCAGCGGTACCGCACCGGACCCCTGCACCGCCACCGTGGCCGCCCCGATGCGCACCGGCGCCCCCGCGAAGGTGTTGTCGAACCGCACCCGGACCCGCGGCCCGCCCACCGAGGTGTGCACGACCAGCCGCAGCGTCCGGTCCGTCCAGGGGCCCACGGTGGCGTACCCGCCGGTCGCGGCGGACCAACTGCCGGTCCAGCCGGAGGTGGTGGTACGCACCGCGACGGCGAAGACATGCAGCCCGGCCGCGCGCGGCAGCCGTACCGAGGCCACCTCGCGGTCGGCGGCGAGCGGCACCGTCACCACGTACAGGCGGGCCTTCTCGGCACGCGGGCCGTCGGGGGTGTTGATGTGCGGGAGGGCCAGGGCCTTGGTGGCGAGCGAGCCGGTGCGCCAGTCGGGGGCGCTCAGCGGGTACGGGCTCTGCCCGCCGTCGGTGTAGGCGACCGTGCCCAAACCGCCCGTCTCGGCGCCGGCGGTGCCCGCGACGAGGAAGGCCAGCGCGTCGCCCCGGCCGCCGACCAGGACGTCCTGGCCGTCGGCGAGGACGTTGTCGGGTTCGCCCGGCGCACGGTCGGGCCAGGTCAGCGGGGCGCCCTGGACGGACAGCGTCCGGCCCGGGTGCCAGCCGGCGGCGGCCAGGTCCTGGGCCGACAGGGAGGCACCCGAGCCGTCGAAGTCGGCCTCCTCGGGGCGCGCGTCGTCGCTGACCGCGGTGTTGTCGAAATACCGAGCCAGGGGGAGCGGCTCGGCGGCGGTGGCCGCAGTCCCCGCAGCGGCCGCAGTGGCCGCGGCCGCCGAAGCGGCCGTGGTTGCCGAGGCGGTTGCGGTCGCCGAGGCGGTTGCCGCCGAGACCGGCAACAGTCCCGCGATCAGCGCGCACACGACCCCCGCGCCCCGAAGACTCAGCCGCACGTCCCGCCCCTCTCCTCGGCACACCCTTCGCTGACGTGATGTCAGGCGGGCACAAGCTATGGAGGTGGCGGGCGAAGGTCAACGAGGGCCGGGCGGACGGCCGCCGAACTCACCCGTTCGTCACGGAGTGGCCGACACCGGCAGCTCGGCCACCACGGGGTGGTCGTCCTGCGCGCCGTCGAGGTTGGACGCCCCGCCGGGGGAGCCCAGCTCGGCGAAGAACTCCGTGTCGGCCTTGCGGAAGGCCGCCCACTCGCCGGGCACGTCGTCCTCGAAGAAGATCGCCTCGACGGGGCAGACGGGTTCGCAGGCACCGCAGTCGACACATTCGTCGGGGTTGATGTACATCTTCCGCCGGCCTTCGTAGATGCAGTCGACGGGGCACTCGTCGACGCAGGCCTTGTCCTTCAGGTCGACGCAGGGCTGGGCGATGACGTACGTCATGACTGACTCTCCGTGGTCCAGGTGGCGTTGCCGGGCTGGTGAGTGCGGTGAGGGTAGGTGCCGCGGCAGGAATCCCCGTGGACGGCGGATGGAGTCCGTCTCGAACCGGCGTGGCCGGGTGGTCGCCGCGTTCGCGGGGTGGGCTCGGGCGCACGGATGTGCTGGTTGCGGGCCCTAATTCAGCACCCGTAGACTTCAACAGGCAGTGAAATAACGTGTTCCGTGCCAGGCGCGGTGAAAGGACGTCGTGAACACCGTGTTCTCGGTTCTCGTGCTCGGTACGGCCTCGGCGTTGGCGTACGCGGCCGCCGCCGTCGGGCAGCGCCTCGCCGCGCTCCGGGCCACCGGCCCCCTCGGCGTGGGCCTGCGGCGGTCCGCGTCCTGGTGGGTCGCCGTCCTCCTCAACGTCCTGGGCGCCGTGCTGCACACCGCCGCGCTGCGCTATGGGTCCCTGGTCACCGTGCAGATGCTCGGAGTGCTGACGCTCGTCGCCGCCCCGCTGCTGTCCTCGGTCGTGCTGCGGCAGCGGATGACTCCGGCCCAGTGGTCGGCGACGGGACTGACCGTGGCGGGGGTCGTGGGGCTGCTCGCGCTGGTGCCGTCCGCCGGGGAGAGCCGCCCGCTCGACTCGGGCGAGCTGGTCGGTGTGGTGCTCCTGACCGCGGCCGGCATGGGAGTTCCGGTCGTCGCGGCAGCGGTCAGCCGGAGCGTGGCGGCGGCCAGCCTGTGTCACGCGGCCGCCGCGGGCATCGCCTTCGCCGCCGCTTCGGCGCTGGCGCAGACCGCCGTGCTCCAGGTGACCGGCGCGGGCAGCGGTACCTTCGCCTCGACCCTCCTGGTCGCCGGCGGGGTGCTGTTCCTCGCCCCCGCCGGCCTGCTGCTGTGCCAACTCGCCTACCGGGGCGGGCTGGAGGCCCCGCTGGCCACGGTCACCCTGGTCAACCCCGTGTTCGCCGTGGTGATCGGAGCGGCGGTGCTGGGCGACCGGTACGCCACGGGCCCGTTGACGGTGGCCGCCGGAGTGGCCGCCGCGCTCGCCGCGGGGCGGGGCGTGTTCGTCCTCGCGCGCGCCGAGACGCACGGCGCACCCGAGGGCGCCCGACCTCAGGTCGCCGCGCCCGGTGGTCACTTCTGGGGCATACGGCTGCGGAGATCGACGGCGGTCGCGGTGGGGGCGGGGGCCGGTGCGGAGTCGCGCCGGTAGTGAACCGGCCGTTGGGGGAGCGTGGTTGGGGTCGCGATGGCACCCCGGCAGACTCCGGCCGCGACCGCACGTGCCGAACGGGCGTTTGTGGGGCGGTGACTTGGGGCGTACGGGGGTCGCGAGGCGACGGCTGCGCAACCCGGGCCTTCGTGGGGGTGGGCCCGATGGGTCCGGTGGGCCGGGTGGAGTGGGTGGCTGTGGGGGTGGGCTACGCGGGCCCGGGTGCCCGCGGTGGGTGCCCACGGTGGGTGGCAGATAGGGCTCGCCGGTCGCGTGAGAGTCGGCGGCTGCGGTCCGGCGCAGGCGGTGGCGACCGAGGGCTTCGGCGTCGACGCCCTGCCGGGGTTGCTCCCATGGACGGGCCCTCGCGGGAGCCCACTCCTGGTGTGAGCCGCGACCGGCAGGTCGCACCCCCGCGACCGCGCGCACCGCACCACGGGTGACGGTGGGCCGGGAGGCCGGTCGCTTCGGCAGGGCGTGTTCCGGTCGGGGCGGCGACCGGGCCGGTGGGAGGGCGCCCGCTCCCGCCGGCTCCGGTCGATCACGGCTCAGAGCCCGCAGGAGGCGGCGTCGTGGAGGGTCGCTCAAGGCTCGGCCCAGGGTCGCTCGGGGCCCGGAACTGCGGCTCTTGTCGGGGTTGTCGGGCCGTGCGACGCTCGGACGAGGTGAGTTCACCGAGCGTTGAGTTCACCGCTCTCGCCGTGTGCCGCGGCGGTCGTACACCACAGGGAGTCCCTATGAGTGGCACGGGTTCTGGTCTCACCGTTCATCCGGACGAGGCCGAGGCGCTTGCCTGGGTGATGCTGGCGGAGCTGTCGGGGACCGAGCCGGCGCCGCCCGTGGCCGAGGCCGAGGCCATGGCGGGAGACGGCGGTGAGGGGTGACCGTCGCGGTCCCCGTCGGTGCCCCGGCCGCTCCCACGGAGCCGGAACCGGCGCGCGAAGGACACGTGCGGGCCGCTGCCCCGGCCTCTCGGGCCGCCGCCCGGCTTCCTGCCGCCACCTCCGGTGACCCGCGCAACACCGCCCTGCTCGCCGTCGCCCGAAGGCTGACCGTCGCCCCCGCCGACATCCTGGCCGCCCACCGACGTGACCCCGTCTCCGCCCACGAGGCAGGGCAACCTGACCCAGCAGTAGACCAGTTGACCTCCGCTCGCAGCGGCCCGACCGGATCCCGTGGGCGCCGCCCCGGCCGGCTCGGGCACGGCTGCGGGCTGAACTCGGCGTCTCCACCCAGAAGCTGCACGCGCGCGGGCCCATCGGCTCGACCGCGCTGACCACCACCAAGTACGTCCTGGTGGGCGACGGGCACACCAGGGGCGGACCGCCCGCCCCGCTGCCCCGGACGGGAGGTCCGTTCATGCAGATCCGCATCATCACCAAGACCAAGCCGGCGGGCCGGCTCGTGTACCGGCACGAGTCACGGCGGGTGCGCCTGCGGGCCGCTCCCGCCCCGCCGCTCGGCCTGGCGGGGGTGGACGACGACCCTGCCGAACTGCACATCGTGCGCAGCATCGACTGAGCGAGCCGCTCACGGGGCCGCTCACGGGGCGGCGCCCGTCGGACTTCCCGACGGGCGCCGCCCCGTGAACGTGTGCCGGGCTCAGAAACCGGGACCGCCGGCGTCCCGCGCCGCGAACTCCCGCGCGGGCAGCACCCGTACGTTCACCTGCCGGCGCAACTGCGAGGGGAAGGCGGTGCGGGCGGCCGCCGGGAGGAGGACCAGGTCGTCCTGGTGCACCACCTCCCGGCCGGAACGCCCGCGCAGCAGCGACAGTTCCTGGAAGGCGATCGAGGCGAGGCCGCGGGCGACCACGTTTCCCTCCTCGTCGAGGAGTTCCACCGGGTCGCCCGCCACGAACTGGCCCGCGACGCGGGTCACCCCCGTCGCCGGAAGCGCGCCCCGCCCGTGGACCAGGGCGTGCACCGCGTCCGTGGTCAACTGCACCGTGCCGCGCGGGCTGCTGGCGTGCTCCAGCCACAGCAGATGGTCGGAGTTGCGGTCCCCGGTGCGGTGGAAGAGCGTGCCCGTCTCCCGGCCGGCCAGCGCGTCGGCGGCGTGCCGGGCGGCGGTGAGCACCACCGGGACGCCCGCGCCGGTCGCGATGCGCGCGGCCTCCACCTTGGTCTTCATCCCGCCGGTGCCGACGCCCGAGCTGCCCGCGTCGCCCAACTCCACCTCCGCGAGGTCCTGTTGTCCGTGCACATCGGTCAGGAGCCGCGCTCCGGGCCGCCTCGGGTCGCCGTCGTACAGCCCGTCGATGTCGGACAGCAGCACCAGCAGGTCGGCGCGGACCAGATGGGAGACGAGCGCGGCGAGGCGGTCGTTGTCACCGAACCGGATCTCGGACGTCGCCACCGTGTCGTTCTCGTTGACGATCGGCACCGCGCCCATCGACAGCACCTTGGTCAGCGCCCGGTAGGCGTTGCGGTACTGGGCGCGGCGGCCGATGTCGTCGGCGGTCAGCAGGACCTGGCCGACCCGCAGCCCGTAGCGGGCGAACGAAGCCGTGTACCGGGCCACCAGCAGGCCCTGGCCCACACAGGCGGCGGCCTGCTGCCCCGCCAGGTCCTGCGGGCGCTCGGCCAGCCCCAGGGGCGCCAGTCCCGCGGCGATGGCGCCCGAGGAGACCAGCACGATCTCGGTGCCGCCGGCGATGGTGCGGGCCAGCACGTCGACGAGGGCGTCCACGCGGTCGGAGTCCAGCCCGCCCACCGCCGTCGTCAGTGAGGACGAACCCACCTTCACCACGATCCGCCGCGCCCTGAGCACATCGAGGCGCAGACCGTCGTCCGTGGCGGGGTCCATGGGCGGCCGGTTCATCGTTCCGCTCCGGAGTCGAGGGCGAGTTCCCGGGGCGCGCCCGGGGCGGACTCGCCGCGTTGTCGTAGGTCGCGCAGGAGCGCGTGCACGGTCTCCACGACCAGCACCGGGCGCTCGTACGGCAGGTCATGGCCCTGTTTCGGCACGGTGTGCAGGGTCGCCCCCGGGATGTCGTCGGCCAGGCGCAGGGCCTGGCCGGGTGGTGTGTAGCTGTCGAGGGCGCCGACCAGGATCCGGGTCGGCACCCGGCTGAGCGCGCCGAGCCGGCCCACACAGTCGTGCGTGGCCAGCGCGGCGAAGAACTCGGCGACGGTCAGTGGGGGGATGGTGCGCAGCGCGTGGGCGTCGGCCCGGGCGTGGTCGGTCTGCGGGCCCCGCCCGAACAGGACGTTCCACAGCGGGGCCGTCGAGGGGTGCGAGAGCGGTCCGGTGAGCAGCCGGTGCACGGTCCTGGCCCAGCCGGCCGAGCGCAACAGGCCGTCCACGACGATCCGTTCGGCCTGCGCCCGGCGCTGCGCGCCCCGGCCCTCGGGCACGAACGGCACCGCGCCCACGTCCTGCACGCACGTCGAGAACAGCGCGGCGCCGGACACCCACGGACCGAACATCTCCGGCCGGGCCGCGGCCAGTTGCTGTACGGCCATCCCGCCCATGGAGTGCCCGACGAGCAGTACGGGACCGTCGTCGGGGTTCGTCGCCCGGCGCAGGACGAGGTCGAGGTCCCGTCCGAGCAGTGCCATGTCCAACGGCGCGTCCCCACGGGTCGAGCGGCCGTGCCCGCGCTGGTCGTAGCTGACCGCCCGCAGCGCGGGGAAGCCGGGCCGGGGCCGGGTCAACGCCTCGATGTGCGGCCGCCATTCGAGGGCGGACATGGTCCACCCGTGCGAGAGGACCACCGTTGCCTCGGCGTCCGGCGACCCGTGCGCGTACACGACGATCTCGGCGTCGTCGTCCGTGACGACGGTCCCGGCGAGCCGCCGCGCCTGCAACTCCCGTACGGCGCTCATGACGTACCGCCCCGCTTGCCGGAGCCGCCCGGGACCGGCCGGATGGTGATGGTGACCCGGGGGCTCCGCGGCGCGACGAAGGTCCGCGCCGAACCGGTGGTCAACGTGACCCGTGGTCCCTCGGGCAGCCTGCGCGCCTTGGGCGAGAGCAGCAGCCGCACCCGGTCGACGTACAGCGGTGCGTCCACCCGGCCCGGCCCGGGTCGCCCCTCGTCTCCGGTCCGGAACGGTCCGGCGTCCGACGGCCCGGCCGCACGCCCCCGTTCACCACCCCCCGCCGCCTCGACGCCCCGCCGAGGCGCGGGCATGAGCCGAGCCCGCGCCCCCGAGGCCCCCGACGCAAGTCCGGAACCGGGCGGTATTCGGGTACTGGTGGTCGGCCGGGGGCCGGGGGTGGGCGGTACATGGGTGCCGGTGGTCGGTCGAGGGCTGGAGGTGGGCGGCACCCGGGTACCCGTGGTCGGCCGGAAGTCGGCGGCGGGCGGTATTCGGGTACCTGTGGTCGGCCGGAAGTCGGCGGTAGGCGGCACCCGAGTGCCTGTGGTCGGCCGGGGGCCGGACGCGCCGGGGGAACGGATGCCGTCGGGGGTGGGCCGTTGGCCCGGAGTGATGGGCGGCCGAGCCCCGTCGGCGGCCGGGCGCCCGTCGTAGGGCCTGCGGCGCGGCTCGGGGGAGACGGGGTAACCCGTGCGCCCCCCGGAGGCGGCCGGCCCCTCCGAAGCAAGCGGCGTGGGCCCGCGCCCGGGGGCCGAGCGTGCCCCGCCGGGCGGCACTGGGTAGCCGCTGGGCAGTCGAGGGTCGCCTTCAGCTCCCCTTCCTAGGGCGGCAGGGGCGGGAACCGGGCGGCCTGCCGTCCTGCCGTCCCTGTTGAGCGGCGCGCCTTCTCCGCGACCGGAGGTCGGGCCCGCCCCACCAGGACGTGCGGGAGAGACGCCGGGGGGCTGCTCGCGGCCTTCGGTTCGGTTTCTGTCCGCGGTGGTCGAGCCGGGTGCGGGTCGCGCGTCCGCGCGGGTCGGGGCGCCGCCGTGCCGGGGGTTCGGGCGCCGAGCGTCCGGGGGTACGGGGGAGCCGCCGGGGAGTTGGTGGGCGCCCTCGGGCCGCCTTCCCCCGCTCGCGGTCGGGCGGGGTTCCGTCCACCCGTCCGCGTGGGTCGGGACTCCTCCGCGCCCGGGGATCGGGCGACCCGCGCCGGGCGACGCCGGGACGCCGCCGGGAGTACGGTGGGCGCCCTCCGTTCGTGGCCCGTTGCCGGGAGCCGACGTCGAACGGCCGGGTGCGGCCGGCAGGCGCCGCGCCTCGGCGCCGGGCACCGCCCCGCCGAGGGCACCCGGCGGTGACCAAGGTCCGCCCGTGGGCGACGGTCCCGCTGGATGGGCTCCGGTGGGGGGCAGTTGAGGGCGCGGCTGGTAGCCGGACCGCGCCACCCCGAACCCCGTAGCGGGAGAGGGCGCCCGGCGGGCAGGCACCGCCGCGCCGGGACGTTCCGCGCCGGTCACGCCCTCCGGCACGCCCGCCCGCCGCACCCGCTTGCGCGGTGCCCGGGGATTGGGCATCCCGCTCACCGGACCCCGCGTGCAGGACGACGCCAACTCCGCGAGGTGCCAAGCTTGTTGGACCTGGCCGAAGCTGATGCCGAGGGCGCCCGCGATACGGCGCGGGGTCCAGCCGTGGTGGCGCAGGTACCACACGTACGCGGGCCGCTCCCGGGGCGTCGCGCTCAGCCTGCGCCCGCCGCCCGCCAGGAGGGCGGCCAACTGCGCCCCGGTCGACTCCAGCGTGCCGGCGATCCGCAGCAGCTCCCGCCGCTCCCGCGCGTTGAACCCGCCCCAGATCCCGGCGCCCTCGTCGTGCAGCAGCGCCTCCCGCAGGCACTCGCGGGCCACTGGACAACGCCCGCACAGGCGCTTGGCGGTCGCTTCCCGGTCGAGGCCGCCCGAGGCTCCGGGGAGCGGGAAGAAGGTCTCGGGGTCGGTGTCGCGGCAGGCCGCGTGTTCCGTCCAGGGGTCGGGGTCCGCGTAGTGCGGAGGTGCCTGCATGGCGGTCGGCCCTTTCTCGGTGTGATCCCGGTGGCCGGTGGTGGTCTCGGCTGTCCTCCCGGATTAAATTCCATACGCGTTGAATTTCGCTCTAGTTGGAGTCAACTCCGCTCTCGTACCTTCAAGTTGCGAGGTGGACCCCGGGTCGTGTCCGGCAGGGGAAAGCCTCGAACGCATCTTTCCTGCATCGCCATGTGCCGTCGGGCGCGCTGTTCGCCATGCGCGCTTTCGGCGAACCGCGCCATCGAAGCGCCTGCGAAGGCAGCACCGTCACACACCGGGGGGAGTGTTCGGCATGCCCAGATTCTCCGTGGGGCGATTCGCCCGACAGCGGCTGCGACGCCGGTCGGGCGCCCGACCGCCGGGCCGGACGTGATCGGCGCCTTCTCACCTGCTGGTTCCCAATCCTTGGAGATGTCGTGCCCGTTGTGACCGCACCCGTCGTCGCCCTGCCCCGCTACCAGGTGACCACGGACGAACTCATCAAAGAGATAAGCGAGTTGTACGCGGACGAGCCAAGGCTCGCCGCAGGCTGCCGGGCCATTCGGGGTACCACCATTCAGACGCGCTGGTACACCCGGCCGCCGATGGAGTGGCTGCGCCGGCAGCCCCCGGTCGAGCAGCAGGCGCGTGAACACCTCGAAGCCTCCCTGGAGCTGGCGGAACGCGCCGCCAGAGGTGCGCTGCGGGAGGCGGGCCTGTGCGTCGGCGAGGTCGACGCCATCGTGGTCACCAGTGCCACCGGACACACCATGCCGGGCCTCGACGTGGGGCTGGTGCGCCGCCTGGACCTGCGGCCTTCGGTCCGGCGGATCCCGGTGACGCAGATGGGCTGCGCGGGCGGGGTGTTCGGGATCTCCACGGCCATGGAACTGGTCGCGGCCCGGCCGGAGGCGAACGTGCTCGTCGTGTGCGCCGACGTCTTCAGCTACTACCTGAACCACGCCGACACCGACATGACGGGCCTGATCCTCAAGGGGCTGTTCGCCGATGCCGCGGGCGCCTGCGTGGTGCGGGGGAGCGCGAACGGCCCGCACATGGAACTCACCGGTTCGTGGGAGTGCCTGCACCTGGGGAGCCAGGACGTGGTCGGAACCCGTACCTCCAGTCATGGGCTGCACGGTTACAACTCTCCCGTGCTGGTGAACGCCATCCGAGGGGTCCTGCCGAGGCTGGTCGAATGGCTGGAGCTCACCGCGCCGCCCGGGGAGAACGGCCGGCCGGAGTTCATCGTCTCGCACACCGGCGGGCCCCGGATCATCGACGCCCTCGCCGCCGGGATCGGCGGCCCGCCCGAACTGTTCGGCCTGGCCCGCGACTCGCTGCGGGACGTGGGCAACGTGGGCTCGGCCTCGGTGCTGGAAGTCCTGGAGCGCACGTTCGCCAAGCCGCCCGCCGACGGTGCGCGCGGACTGCTGCTCGCGGCCGGGCCGGGCGTCGCCATCATGGCGGTGAAGGCCGTCTGGCACGACGAGGTCTGATGCGGTGCCGGCCTCCGGCCGCCGTACCCGCCGACCGCAGACATGGAACGCCCCCCACGTCCGGAGGATCCGACGTGGGGGGACCGGTGGGTGCGTGGCGGCCGGACCGGCGTGGCGGCCGGACCGGCGTGGAGGCCGCCGCCCTCACGCCGGCGGCGGCGTTCCCCCGACTTGGTCCGCGTCGCCGGACGCGTCCCGGTCCGGATCCGCCTGACCGTCCTTCACGCGGGGCTCCAGCGTGGAGGACAGGCGCAGTTCCAGCGCAGGCACCACCCAGCCGAGGAACTCCTCGTAGCTCATGTCCGCAAGCGGCTGGACCTCCAGCACGTAGCGCAGGATGGCCAGTCCGATGATGTGGCCCGAGGCCAGGGCGGCGCGGGCCTCCGAGTCCGACACGTCCCGGTAACCGCTGGCACTGGACCAGGACTTGGTGCTCGCCTCGATCCGCGATCTGAGCACGTCCGACGTGACACTGTCCGCGAGCCCCGCACGGTAGATGGCGGTCATGGCGTAGCGGGTCGTCTCGTTCTCCCAGAAGGAGAAGTAGGTGTGCGCGAGCCAGGCCGCCTCCGAGGTGGCGTCCTCGGCGATCGGCATGGTGTCGAAGGCCGCCGAGACACTGAACTGGGAGTTGACCGCGGCGTCGAACACTCCTTCCTTGTTGGTGAAGAAGTGGTGCACCAGGGCGGGGTCCACACTCGCGTTCTCGGCGATGGCCCGGATGGTGGTCCGTGCGTAGCCGCGCTCGGCGAAGAGGTGGAGTGCGGCTTCCAGAATCTGTTCCCTGGTGCCGCTGTCGCCGGGGCGGCGCCCGCTGCGCGCGCGCTGCGGCCTGCTCCGCCGCGGCTGCGGACCGGTGGCGGTCGTTTCGGGCTCCTCGGACCCCCCGGAGGTAGAAGCGGAACCGTCTGGGCGACTGGATTTCATGAGATCACTGCACTTTGGGTGAGGAGCGTCGGAACAAGTAATTCACTGTACAGTGAAAATACCTTATCAGGCAGGACACCTTGAGGCCATGACCATGCGGAGTCTTGGACTCTTCCTTACCTTGTCCGTTCCTTCTTATCCGTCCTACGCGGAAGCCAGTACCGTCCGCATCGAGGGCGCCACCAACTCCGCCAGTGTCGCCACCGGCAGATCGGCGATCGGGCGCAGTCGCAGGACGTAGCGGGTGAACGCCACTCCCAGCAACTGCGCCGCCAGCACCCCGCTGCACGCGTCCGCCCGCTCCGCCCCGAGGACGCCCCGCAGACTGCTCGTGAACTGCTCGTGCAGCACTTGCCGAAGATGCTCCGCCGCCCGCTCGTTGGTCGCCGCGCAGCGCAGCAGCAGTCGCATGGAGCCCTCGTCCAGATCGTCCTCCCAGGGGGCGAGGAAGCGCGTGATCAGCGCCTGCGGGAGCAGCTCCATCGGCGTGCCGGTGAGGTCGGGCAGCCCCAGGTCGACATCGAGTGCCGCGTCGAACAACTGCTCCTTGCTGCCGAAGTAGCGCATGACCATGGACGGGTCGATGGCGGCGGTCGCCGCGATGGCCCTGATCGTCGAACGCTGGTAGCCGTCGGCGGCGAAGTGCATCCGGGCCGCCCGCAGTATGGCCTCCCGGGTGCGCTGGGAACGCGTCGGCATCAGTGGCTGGGCCATGGACGGGCATCTTTCGGCGTCTGGTCCGTCCGCACCCCCGCGTCCGGAGCGATGCGAGGGGTGCGGACGGCTGCGGTCGGTCCTCCAGGGTGTCCACGCGGTCCTCGCGTCACGTGCGGTCGGCGGGCGCCGGTTCCGAGTCGGGGGCCTCGGCGGGCTCCTCGCGCGCGGTACGGCGCGGCGCGGCCGCCTCGGCGGCGGGGGGCGTGCGGAGCTGCGCCGCCGGCCCCTCGGTGCCGCACCAGCGGTGCAGGGCCTGCCGTACGCGGTCCTCGCGGCCCGAGGGCGACGCCGTGCTGTCCACCCAGGCAGCGTAACCGTCCGGGCGGACCAACAGGGCCTTGATTCCCGAGAGTTGAGGCAGCCGCCCGTCCACCCGGACCGGGCAGACCCGCGAGCCCCAGCCCTCGGCGACCCCGGCCGCCACGCCGTCCCCGCCGAGGTCGAGCAGCAGGAACCGCCCGTCCCGCATCAACTCGTACATCCGCACCGGGGCGCCCCCGGTCTGCGGCACGGCCAGATCCGGCACCCGCTGGCCCGCGCGCAGCCGGGCGCCGCCGAGGACGGCGGGACGGCCCCGGCCCGCGTACCCGGCGCGCAGCCCGGACAGCGCCTCACCGGCGAGCTGCTTGATCCTGCGACGGCCGAGCAGCCGGCCCAGCACCACCCGGCGGATCCCCGTGACCACCGGCGAGGGATGGGTGGCCATCCGGGTGGCGTGGTCGGTGGCCTTGAGGATCCTCTGCGCCTGGGGCCGCCGTTCGGCCTGGTAGGTGTCGAGCAGCCCGGCCGGCGCCCAGCCCTGGATCGTGGCGGCCAGCTTCCAGCCGAGGTTGACGGCGTCCTGGATACCGAGGTTGAGGCCCTGGCCGCCCAGCGGCGAGTGCAGATGGGCCGCGTCGCCCGCCAGCAGCACCCGGCCGGTGCGGTACTGGTCGGCGAGCCGCTGATGGATCTTGAAGCGGGCCAGCCACCGGGCGTCGTGCGGCTTCGGGTCGAAGCCGAGCACCTCGGTCAGCCGCTCGGACAGCTCCTCCAGCGTCACCTCGTCCCGCGTCCAGGGGTGGTCCCGGTGCCCCACCGCCACGCGGTACCAGCCGTCCCCGAAGGGCACGGTCACCATCATCGCGCCGCCACCGCTGAGGATCACCACGTCGTCCGGCGGCGGGGTCTGGAGCCGGACGTCCGCGAGGATCGGCGCGATGTCGTAGGTACGGCCGCGGAAGGCGATCCCGGACAGTTCGCGCACCGCGCTGTGCGCGCCGTCGCAGCCCACCACGTAGTCCGCGGTCTCCTGCCACTCACCGGACTCGGTCCGCACGTTGAGCCGCACCCCGGTCGCGTCCTGCTCCAGGCCGAACACCTCCGCCCCGCGCTGCACGATGACCCCGAGGTCGACGGCGCGTTGCAGCAGCGCCTCCTCGGTCCGGCTCTGCGGGATCACGTAGAGCGCCGGGAAGGGGCTGTCGATCGCGGTGAAGTCGATCTCCGCGCCCCGCGCGGGCAGCATCCGGCCGACCGGCCGGCCCACCGCGGTGAGCGCGTCGGCGTGGCCGCGCAGATCGAGCACCTCCAGGGTCCTGCTGTACAGCGCCATGGCACGGGACTGCCCGGACGCCTCCGTACGGCGTTCCAGCACGGTGCAGGAGACCCCGGCGGCGGCCAGCTCACAGGCGAGCGCCAGTCCGGTGGGTCCTGCGCCGACGATGATGACGGACTGTTCAGGGGTGGGTGCCATGGGACTCTCCTTGGATATCGGTCAGCGGTACGGCCGGCGCGGGCTGCGCGCCGGGAAGAGTGGAGGGGCGGCCGGACCGGGACGCCCAGACGCCGCAGCCGAGCGCCAGGGCACCGAGCAACAGCCAGCCGACGGCCCCGCGTTGCACCACGAGGAAGGTGACGACGAGGGGACCGTAGGTGTTGCGGGCGGCGTTGCCCAGGCTGAAGAAGGCCAGATACACCTGGCGCCGGTCCTCGGGCGCCAGGTCGTAGGAGATCGCCCAGGCGCCCGCCTGCTGGTACATCTCCGCGAACGCCTGGAAGGCGACCGCCAGCAGCAGCACCGTGACCGCGGCGGTGGTCGACAACTCGCCGGTGGCGGCCAGCGCGAGGCAGCCGGCGGCGAGCAGCAGCCCGCTCAGCCGGAGCGCGCGGCCGCCGTCCGCGGCGCTCTCGACGCCGCGGGTCGCCCGCACCTGGAAGAGCACCACGACGACCGTGTTGAGCACCAGCGTCCAGGCGATCACGGCCCGGGGCAGCTCGTCGTGGGCCAGCACCCACAGCGGGACACCGACGGTCAGCACCGTCACATGCAGGCTCACCACGGAGTTCAGCACGGTCAGGACGGTGAACCGCCGGTCCCGGAAGACCGCCAGCCGACGCCGCCACGGCAGCGGCCGGCCGCTGCCGCCGGCGCCGCCCGCCCGCAGCCGGGTCACCAGCACGGCGGCGAGCACGAACGACAGCGCGTTGACGTACACGACGGCCAGGTACACCCCGTCGCTGTCCCCGAGCAGTGCCCCGGCGGCCGCGAGTCCGCCGAGCGCCAGGCCCAGGTTCTGCAGCGACCGGGCCATGCCCATGGCCCGCACCCGCTGACCGGGCTCCACGGCCGCCCCGAACATCCCCTGCACCAGCGGGGAGGCGGCGCGGTCGGCGACCGCGAGCAGGGAGACCACGAGGAGGAAGGAGACGAAGGACGATGCGAACGGGTAGCACGCCAGCAGCGCCGCCCGGGTCAGATGGGCAGCGAGCAGCATCCGGCGCGGACCGGCCCGGTCCGCCAGGATCCCGGTGGGTACCAGCAGCGCGAAGGACACCGCCCCCGCGACACCCAGACCGAGCCCCACCTCACCGCTGCCCAGATGCAGGTAGCGGGTGAGGAAGACGACGGAGACCGCCATGTAGAGCCCGCTGCCGAGCGCGTCCACGAACACCGCGGCCAGCAGCGTCAGGGCGCTGCGCGGCAGGCGCTCCCGCGCGGCGGACTTCTTCATGTCGGCTCCGATCGGGGCGGGTTCAGTAGTAGTCCCGCATCAGGTCGTCGACCCAGGCGGGCTGTACGACCTCCTCGCGCGGGCCGAACTGGGTGAGGTAGGGCTTGATGTCGAGCACCGGAGTGCCGTCCACGGCGTCCAGGCCCCGCACATGGACGTCGAGGCCGTCCACCTTCAGCAGCTTGCAGCGCGAGACGCCGATGCGGTTGGGGCGGTTCTTCGCCCGCTGGGCGAAGATCCCGGCGCGCGGCCAGTCGGGGTTGCCCCGCGGATGCCGTGCCCCGGTGTGGATCTTCTCCGGTGCCACCCGGTGGAAGTGGAAGACCACCTCCAGGTGGGAGAAGGAGTCGAGGCCGAGCAGCGCCTCGGGGCCGAACCGCCGTCCGTCCAGCCGGATCACCGAGGTGATGTCACCCCAGTAGTCGTCGGACAGGTCGCTGCGGTCGCTGTGCACGCGGCCGATCGGCACCAGGTCGGTGACCGCGCCCGGCCGGGGCTCCTCCAGATGCGCGAACCACACCTCGTCGCGGACCAGCAACTCGCCGGTGACGGCCCGCTGCACGGTGAGGAAGATCTCGTCGGCGGGCACGTGCAACCGTGCCGCAAGGCGGCTCTGGATGAGCCGCAGCAGCGCGCCGACCTGGTCCTTGCTGTAACTCGCCTTGCAGACCACGAACCCGACCGGGGCCGGGGGAGTGTCCGGGGCGCGCCATTCGGGCCGGTGGTAGGTGCCGGGCTCCAGCCGCTGCCACCACACCCAGCAGTGGCCGGTCGGCAGCCCCAGCAACTCGGTCACGTCGTTGGCGAGTTGTTCCAGGGCCGCCGGGCCCGGACTGGCGTCGGGGGAGAACAGCCTGATGACCGGCATGTCAGCGCACCCCGCCCAGCGGTTTGACGCCGATCACCATGCAGGTGCGCACCGGGATGAGGAACTCCTCGCCGTTCTGCCGGATGCCCAGTGCCGCGCGCTGCTCCTCGGGCGCCTCGGCGAGCCGGCGCCGGATCGCGGCCTCGGCCTCGGCGCCGGAGGAGGCGATCTCGCACCACCGCTTCACCGGCACCCCGGTGCGGCTCTCCGCCTGACCCCCGCGGGCGACCGGGACGTTGAGCCCCGCGCCCTGGAGGAAGCCGACCCACTCGTCGAGGGTGTAGCTGCGCTCGTGCGTGGGGTCGTGCAGGACCTCCAACTCGTGGTTGAGCGCGTCGATCACGGGGTCGGGGTGGCCCTCCAGGTCGATCACCGCGAGCCGCCCGCCGGGCCGCAGCAGCCGGGTCATCTCCCCGACGGCCCGCTCGATGTCCTGGAAGTGGTGCGGCGCGAGCCGGGACACCACGAGGTCGAAGGAGGCGTCGGGGAAGGGCAGTTGCTCCGCCGCCGCCTGTGCCGTCTCCACCGTGGCCTGCCGTTCGGCGGCGAGTTTCCGGAAGGACTCCAGCATCGACGGGGCCGGGTCGACACCCACCAGCCGGGCCGGTGCCTGCTCGGCGAAGGACAGCGCCAGATGGCCAGCGCCGCAGGCGACGTCGCAGATCGCGGCACCGGTCTGCGACCCGAGCGTCTCGTGCAGGGCCTCCATGGTCGGGCTCGACCGGTGCACCTCGCTGGTCGCGAAGTTGTCGGCGATCTTGTCGAACCGCCGGCTGGAGAGGGTCTCACTCGCGGGCATCTCGTAACCTTTCCTGTCGTGCTGTGGGCCGATGCGTCGTCAGGGGGCCAGTCCCCACCAGCGAGGTGAGCTCCGGCAGCGGGTCACGGCCCGGACCGGGACCGACGGGGTGCAGGGTGTGCCCGAGTCCTTCGAGCAGATGGACGTTGACCTCGGGCGTGGGGGACCCGATGACGTGCCGCGCGGACCAGTCGGCGTACATGCCCGGGTCGAAGACGATGGGCTGCGGGTTCGCGCCCGAGTCCGAGGTGTCCTCGATCAGATAGCCGATCAGGTCGCGGCTGCCGTAGACGAGTTCGACGGTGGGCACGCGCGAGCTGAGGAAGACGTCCTCCTCCAGCACCGTGCCCACCAGGACCACCCGGTCGGCGCGCGGCGGGGAGCCCGACTCCAGCAGCTCCAGCAGGGCCAGCCCGCCCAGCGAGAAGCCGACCAGGGTGAGCGGCCCGGTCATCAGGTGCCGGTTGCCGCGCAGCAGGTGGTCCAGCCGCTCCACGCGGGCGTCGAACTCCTTCTCGGTGAAGGGGACCTGCGGATTGCGCACCGGCATGTCGCACTGCAGGACCTGCCGTCCCGCGCCGACCAGACGGTCCGTCAGCCGGCCGAGCAGCAGGTCGTCCCGGCCCCCGCCGTCGAGGGCCGAGACGCTTCCGGGGCCGGCGAGCAGCGTGGTCGCGCTCGCCGGACCCGCGGGGAACGACCGCCTCAGGCGGTACGGCTCCCCGGCCGAGTCCTTGCGCCACAACTCGTGGCGGTGCACGCCCATCCGGTCACCTCCGGCAGACGGCTTCGGCGAAGCTGCCGATGCGCTGGTGGAAGTAGACACTGATGATCTCCTCGTGCAGGGCCTCGCCGTCCAGCGTGGGCACGACGCTCTCCGTGGTGCCCGGTACCGGCTCGACCAGGCCGCGCTCGGCCAGTTCGGCGAAGACCGCCGCGAACGGCTCGTCGTGGAACAGTTCGACACCGAAGCGGCGCCGGAACCGGGCCGCGTCGATGGGCTGGTTGGCCTTGAAGTTGAAGCCGAGCACCAGCCCGACCGCCTCCAGGCCGACGAGCCTGCGCCCGAAGGCCAGCGGCAGCCCGGGGCCGTCCTGGAGCAGCCGGGCGTGGCCGCTGATGTCGGCGATGTTGTGGGTCTGCACGACCGTGTCGTCGTCGCGGGTGAGCCAGCCGTAGGCGCCGGGCCCGTAGGCGATCATCGAGTCGTGGCGCTGCCACTTGTTGCGGGAGACCCGCGGGATGTTGCCCTCCGGGTAGATCCCGGGCCGGTTCCACCAGCCGCACGGGCTCGGGTGGTAGCCCGCGTCGAGCAGCAGCTCCACGATGGCCTCGCGCATCTCGTACGTCTCGTCCAGACCGGGGAAGGCGTGCTCCGAGCGCAGCCGGTCGCGGACGCTCTCCACGTTCCACAGGGCCCGGTTGCCGATCCCCATCCTGGCCCGGTCCGCGTTGCGCAGCCGGTAGATGGTGATCGTGGGCACCTCCAGGTCGATCAGCGTCCGGATGTCGGAGGCGACCTTCGCGGGGGTCTGGTGCGGCAGCCCGAACATCATGTCGGCGTTGAACGGCCGCCCCGTCGCCCGGAGTTTGTCGATCGCGCGCAACGACATCCCGGCGTCGTGGCCGCGCCCGGCGAAGGCGTTGACCTCGCTCTGCAACGACTGCACGCCCACGCTGAAGCGGTTGAAGCCGAGCGCGGCGGCCTCGGCCAGCTCGTCGCGCTGGAAGTTGTCCGGGTTCCCCTCCAGGGAGATCTCGCAGTCCTCGGTGAGCGTGTAGTGGGCCCGCATGTGCCGCACCAGGCGTGTCAACTGCTCGGTGCCGAGCAGGGACGCGGTGCCGCCGCCGAGGTAGACCGACTCGATCCGGGCGCCGGAGAGCCAGGGGGCGTGCGCGAGCCGTCGCTCGGACTCCTCGATCAGCAGGTCCGTCCAGACCCGGGAGGCGCGCTCGCCCTCCTCACCACCGGGGATCTTCCGCTTGACGTAGTTGCAGAAGTGGCAGACGTACGCGCACAGCGGCACGTGGAAGTACAGATGCGCGGGCCGTCCCGCGCCCGGGTGGGTGCGCAGGGCCTCGGCGACCTCCTCGGCGTCGAGCCGGTCGCCGTAGTTGGCCGTCACGTTGATGTTGTAGTCGTCCTGGCCGATCCTGAGGGCCGGGTTCTCGTGGAGCAGCCGCGCGAGTCCTGTGCCGGGGCGCACGGCGGTGGTGCCGGCTGAAGCAACCGTCTTGCTCATCGCGACCTCGTCTCCTGTCCGGGCTGGGGCCTGTTCCAGGTCTCCCGTCGTCCGCCCGAAGGGCGGGCCCCGCTGGTCGGTCACGCCGCGCCTGACGTGCGCGCGGCCCTTCCCGGCCCGTCCCTCACGGGCCGGGAAGGCCGTGCAGCGCTCGCCCCCGTTTCCGATCCCTCGGCGGTCCCGGGGGTCCCTCGAGCGCTCTTCCGCGAGCCCGTCCCTCTACGAGCCCGGGGGGTTCTGCTGCGCTCCGGTCCGTGTCACCACAGGGGTGGGTCAGATCTCGACCTCGATGACCGTGGCCTCGGTGATGTTGGTGGCCTCCACCAGGAGGGTCTCGCTGGGCGCGGTGGCCGAGGCGGCGCCGACGGCGCTGAGCGTCACGCCCTCCTCGCCCGGCTCGAGGTGGATGCGGATGACCTTCTTCTCTTCGGGCATGTCCGTGTTCCCTTCGATGAGGGGCGGCAGCACTCGTGCCGCCCTCGGACGGGACCCGCCCACGGCATCGGGAGCGGGGTCGGTGGGGCCCGGCCGGCGGCCGGGCGGGGTGGTACGCGGCGCCCGGGGGCGCGTCTAGCGCGGGGTGAGCGTCAGGCGTATGTCGCGCCTCCTGCGCTCACGCCAGTAGCGGCCGGAGCGCAGCATGAACTCCTGGAGGTACTCGGTGGCGCCGCAGCCCCGCGCGTCGCCGGTGAGGTTCTTGGCCAGCGGCGGGCACCGGAACTGGCACCAGATGTCCTCCGCGGCCACCGGGCAGGTCCCGCACACCGTGTGGTCGCTGAACCGGATGTCGCGGAAGGCGTCGAAGCCGGTCTCCCAGATGTCGGCGAAGGACCGCTCGGCGAGGTTCCCGGCCCGGTGCAGCTGTCCCGACATGCAGTTGCTGCACGGGTAGACGTCGCCGCGGCTGTTGACGTAGACCACCGAGCGGCCGCACTTCTCCTGGCCCACGGCGCGTTCGAGGCGCTGGCAGAACTGGATGGTGTCCACCCCGCGGATCTCGTCGGCGGCGCGCCGGGCGGGCGCCGCGCCCCCTCCGCCCCCGGACTCGGCGCCGGTGCCGCCCTCGCCGTCGGGAAGGGACTCGGGGGAGGTCGAGTACCGGTCCATGCAGCGCCGGTAGACCTCGAAGACCTCGTCGACGTCCTCGGGGCGCAGCAGCATGTTTGGGTGGAGCAGGGCACGGCCCACGGGGTGGGTCTCCAGCCACTGAGGCCGGGGGTAGCCCCGCTCCGCGCACCACTCGAAGATCTCCTCGGCGTCCTGGATGTTGTTGCGGTGGACGGAGATCGCGGTACGGAAGACATGGCCGTGCCGGCGCATCGCCTCGAAGGCGCGCTGGAGTTTGGGGAAGTCCATCCGGCCCCGCACGGTGCGTTCGGGGTCGGCGGTGTCGAAGCTGATGAAGAACGACTGGCCCGGCGGGATCGCCGCGAGCCGTTCCTCGGTCACGAGCAGGCCGTTGGTGAAGATCTGGGTGCTGAACGGCTTTGTGCGGGCGTGGTTGACGATCTCCACCGCGTCCCGGTGGGAGAAGATCTCACCCCCCGTCAGAAAGACCTGGAGAACGCCCTGTTCGGCGAACTCGTCGAGCAGGGCCTTGATGCGCGGGGTGGACATCTCGTCGGGGCGCTTGAGGGCGGAGTCCGCGTAGCAGTGCTTGCAGCGCAGGTTGCACAGGTTCGTGGTCTCCACGAACGCGATGGCCGGCGCGGAGAGATGGAACCGGTCCAGGGTGACCAGCGGATCGTTGATCGCGTGTGCCATCAACTCCTCGGCCGGGACCGCCCGTCCGGCGTTGTGCCGCAGGATCAGCGGGTGCGCCGAATTGGCGAGGAACTCCACATGGCCGTTGGGCAGCAGGGCGACCAGTCCGCCCTCGTTCACCTGGAATGGGATCTTCCGCACGGGTCCCCGCCTCCCGGAACGCCAAAGTCAACATCTGTTGAACTCATGACCTGATGAACTCTACGGAGGATGAATAAGCTTTGGCAAGGGGTATCCGGTTGGCCGGTTCCCGCGCGCCGGTGGTGCCGGTGGCATGGTCGGTGCGAGGGTGAGTGTATGAACATCCCATTCCTGACGGCCTGGCGCAGGCGGCGCGGCGCCGCCCTCGGTGTGGCGGTGCTCTCCGCCGGGGGTGAGGGGTACGAGGGCATCGGGGAGCTGCTCGCGGAGTGCGATCTGCTGCGTTCCCAGGCGGGCCGGGAGGGGATCGGGCTCGACGACTCGGCGGCCTCGCTGGAGGCGCTGGACCAGCTGCTCCCGCGCTGGCGGGACGACGACGAGGTGCTGCCCTGGCTCGGCAACGACGCCGGCCTCTACCTCGGCACGGTGATCGTGCGCACGGTCCCCGGGGCCCGCTGGGAGATCTGGTCCAACGGCCAGCCGGTCGTACGGCTCTCCTCGGGCCGCGAGTTCGACGTCGTCGCCTCCGGGCACGAGTGGGCCGCCAACGGCGTGCCCGAGCTGTCGCAGCTGTACGCCGAAGTCGCGGAGGCGTGAGCCCGTGGCCTGAGCTGCGGTTTAAATACGGCTATTGCCCGAAAAGTGCGTGTCGCGCCTTGGGTCCTGTTCTGTCTGGATAGTTTGCGGCAACCACGACACGGCTGAGAGTGGGTAGGGCTGGGCATGGCAGTCGATCCGTTGATCGAGTTGTCCGACGTCGACCAGGAGTGGGGGGAACCGCGTGTCACGCGCCGACCGGCCACCGCGGGCATGACCGCGGACGTCGTCGCCCGGAGGACGGGGAGCGAGCGCGCCCGGGACCTCCCGTCCGAGATCCTCAACCACTGAACGGGGACCCGCGATCGATGCCGTGTACCACACCTGTGCCCTCGGCGGCGCCGGACGACGGATGCTCAAGCCCCGCCCCCCGCCCGGCACCTGCGTCACGGGGAGCCTCGGCTACGATGGGCGGTTCGTCCCCCTGGGACCGGCCCCCCGGCGATCTCCGCGTCCGGTGGGTCGTACGGGGGACGCTGCTGCCGGGTGGGGTTCCCCCCACGGCCCCTCGACCGTAGGGGGCAGCAGTCACAGAGCCATACCCGCCCGGCGGCGGCCGGAGATCACTGCTCGCGCAACAGGGCCGACACGCAACCCGGGTCGTTCCCCCGCGAGGAGAAGGTCAGCTGCGCGCCGGTCGGGTTGTGCTCGACGCAGAGCGGGTCGACCGTGTCGACGACCGGGGCGCTCGGACGCCCCGCCGGGCCGGCGTGGGCCGAGGGAACAGCTCCCGGCCCGCACGGAACGGCTCTTCCGGGGTGCGCCCGGAAGGGGTGAACGGCACGTCGCCGACCGGCTCGCCGAGGCCGAGCGGCCCTCCGTCGCACCGCCGGGCGACGGGGTGCCGCTCACCTCGGCCGGGATGAGCGGACGCGGACTCAGGAAGCCCGGTGGGAGGCGCGTGTGCTCGCGGGCGCCGGGGTCGGCAGCGGAGCCTGCGCCGCCCGCGTCACGTCCGCCACCAGTTCCACCACGTCCGGGCCGTACGCCTGGGAGTTGACGACCTTCAGCAGCAGGACGAAGGAGTTGTTCCCGTGCTTGCGGGCCAACCGCTCGTGGTTGCGCGCGAGATAGCGCGTCGCGGCCTGATTGGTGATCGCCCGCTGACCGCAGAACAGGAACACCGGGCGGGACTCCCTGCCCTGCCCTGCGGTGAGCCGCGCGAGGATGACGTACTCGCCCCGCCCCGGCTCCAGCCGGTAGCGCTCGCTGCCGATCTGGAAGGCGCCCCGGTCGGGCCCCGGTTCGGCGTCCACGTTGACGCGTATGCCCGGCAGCAGGGAGGCGAGATGAGCGGTCATCCGGCGGTTGGAGGCCGGTCCGCCGACACAGAACTCGGTGCGTTCGCCGAAGCCCTGCTGGGCCGCGTCGTGCGCGACGACCTGGGCGTGCGCGTTGCAGTCCTTGATGAGCGCGGCCAGTTCGAGCAGTGCGAACACGTCGTGGCGCATCACCGTGAGTTCGGGCCCGCCCGCCTCCCGGTTCACCACGAGCAGCGATTCGGAGTTGTCGGGCAGCCCGAAGAAGCCCTGCTTGCGGCGGAGCTTGCGCTTCCACAGATAGGTGCGGGCCATCCAGCCGAGGGCGGCGCTCAGGCCGGCCGCCACCACACCCAGGACGATGTTGCGCAGGTCGTCATTCATGGGCGCGCATGCTAGCGGGGTTGCGCAAACTCGTGTTCGACGCACGGTGGTCGCGTTCCTGACGTGCGCATGTTAATGGCATAGGCTGCCCGGACGTCCCTTGCCGTGGAGGTGCGCATGCGTCGTCCGGTCGCAGGCAGACTGTCGGTTCTGGCGGTGTCCGCCGCCCTGGTCTCCGTGGGGGCGGCGCCGCCCGCGGACCCGGCGGTCGCGAAGCCGGGGAAGGTCCCGGTAGCCGTCGGGTACGGAGGCGCGGTCTCCAGCGTGGACGCGGACGCCTCCGCCGCCGGCATCGAGGTGCTCAGGAAGGGCGGCAACGCCGTCGACGCGGCCGTCGCCACCGCAGCCGCGCTCGGCGTCACCGAGCCCTACTCCGCCGGCATCGGCGGAGGCGGCTACTTCGTGTACTACGACGCCGGGTCCCGGACCGTGCGCACCATCGACGGACGCGAGACCGCGCCGCGCACCGCCGACGCGGGGCTCTTCGTGGAGAACGGCACCGCGGTCCCCTTCGCCGAGGCCGTCAGCAGCGGCCTGAGCGTCGGCACCCCCGGCACACCCGCCACCTGGCAGCGGGCCCTGGACCAGTGGGGGAGCAGAAGCCTCGGCACGCTCCTCAAGCCCGCCGAGCGGCTCGCGCGGGACGGCTTCACCGTCGACGAGACCTTCCGCGCCCAGACCGCGGCGAACGAGACCCGCTTCCGGTACTTCCCGGACACCGCGGAGCTGTTCCTGCCCGGCGGGCGGCTCCCCGTCGTCGGCTCCACCTTCAAGAACCCCGACCTCGCCCGTACTTACGCCCGGCTGGCCGAGCGCGGGGTGGGCACGCTGTACCGGGGCGACCTCGCCGAGGACATCGTCGCCACCGTCAACCGGCCCCCGGTCGACCCCGCCTCCGGCTGGAACGCACGCCCCGGCCGCCTGTCCGCGGAGGACCTCGCCACGTACCGCGCCAAGTCCCAGGCGCCCACCCGGACTTCGTACCGGGGTCTCGGCGTGTACTCGATGGCGCCCTCCTCCTCCGGCGGCACCACCGTCGGCGAGGCCCTCAACATCCTGGAGCGCACCGACCTCGCCGCGGCGAGCGGGACGCGGTACCTGCACCGCTTCGTCGAGGCGAGCCGGATCGCCTTCGCAGACCGGGGGCGCTGGGTCGGCGATCCCGCCTTCGAGGACGTACCGACACGGGAGTTGCTGTCGCAGCGGTACGCCGACACGCGGGAGTGCCTGATCAAGGACGACGCGGTGCTCTCCAGCCCGCTCGCGCCCGGCGACCCGCGCGACCCCGCCGCCTGCGAGGCGAGCGGCACGGCCGCCCCGACGACCTACGAGGGCGACAGCACGACCCACCTCACGGTCGCCGACCGGTGGGGCAACGTCGTCTCCTACACGCTGACCATCGAACAGACCGGCGGCAGCGGCATCACCGTCCCGGGCCGCGGCTTCCTCCTCAACAACGAACTGACCGACTTCTCCTTCACCCCGGCCAACCCCGCCGTCCACGACCCGAACCTGCCGGGACCGGGCAAGCGCCCGCGCTCCTCGATGTCCCCGACGATCGTGCTGGACGGACAGAACAGGCCCGTGGTGGCGCTCGGTTCGCCCGGCGGCGCGACCATCATCACCACCGTGCTCCAGACCCTGACCGGACTCCTCGACCGCGGCCTCCCGCTCGTCGACGCCATCGCGGCGCCGCGCGCCAGCCAGCGCAACCAGACCACCACCGAACTCGAACCCGGCCTGTACGACAGCGCGACGAGGACCGCGCTTGAGGCGATCGGGCACGGCTTCCGGCTCAACCCCGAGATCGGCGCGGCGACGGCCGTCCAGCGCCTGCCGGACGGCCGATGGCTCGCCGCGGCCGAGAAGGTCCGCAGGGGCGGTGGTTCGGCGATGGTGGTGCGCCCGGCGCGGTAGGACCGGCCGTCACGGCGCCGCCCGGCGCGGTAGGACCGGCCGTCACGGCTCGGGGGCGGGCGGGGTCTCCGGCGGGCCGGGGTCGGGCGGAGCCTGCCGTTCCTGCCGGGAGCCCGGGTCGGGCGGAGACGGAGTCGCCCGCGGGGCGGCGGTAGACGGAGTTCCCGGCGTGGTGGGGGAGGGCTGGGCGCTCCGTGGGTCCTCGGTCCGGAAGGTCAGCCGTCCGTCCTCGACGTCCACGGTGACCCGTCCGCCCGCCCCGACCCTGCCGTCGACCAGCAGCCGCGACAGCTGGTTGTCCACCTCGCGCTGGATGGTGCGGCGCAGCGGCCGGGCCCCGTACTCGGGCTGGTGGCCGCGCTCGGCGAGCCAGTCGACCGCCCGCCCGGTGAACTCGACCGTGACCTCCTGGGCCCGCATGAGCCGGCGCGTCCGGTCCAGCAGCAGATCCGTGATCCGCCGCAGCTGTTCGGGGTCGAGCCGGCGGAACACCACGATCTCGTCGATCCGGTTGAGGAATTCGGGCCGGAAGTGCTCGCGCAGCGGCCGGAGGATCCGCTCGCGCCGCGCCTCCTCGTCGGCCTGCTCGCCGCCCGCCCCGAAGCCGATCCCCGACCCGCCCCGGGTGATCGCCTCGGAGCCCAGGTTGCTGGTCATGACGATCACGGTGTTGGTGAAGTCCACCGTGCGGCCCTGGGAGTCGGTCAGCCGCCCGTCGTCCAGGACCTGGAGCAGGATGTTGAAGACGTCCGGGTGCGCCTTCTCCACCTCGTCCAACAGGAGCAGCGAGTACGGGTGGCGGCGCACCACCTCCGTGAGCTGGCCCGCCTCCTCGTGGCCCACGTACCCGGGCGGGGCGCCCACCAGACGGCTGACGGTGTGCCGCTCCTGGTACTCGCTCATGTCGAGCCGGACCATGCGCTCCTCGCTGCCGAACAGCGCCTCGGCCAGCGCCCGCGCCAGCTCGGTCTTGCCGACGCCGGTCGGGCCGAGGAAGAGGAAGCTGCCGATCGGCCGGTCGGGACTGGCGAGCCCGGCCCGGGAGCGCAGCACCGCGTCGGAGACCACGCGCACGGCCTCGTCCTGGCCGACGACCCGCTCGTGCAGATGCTGCTCCAGGCCCAGCAGCCGGTCCTTCTCCTCCTCGGTGAGGCTGGCCACCGGGATCCCGGTCAGCCGGGACACCACCTCCGCGACCGCCTCCGCGGTCACCTCCAGATTCTGGCCCTCGTCCGCCGTGCCGTCCCCGGCCGCGTCCATGATCCGCTGCCTCAACTCCACGATCCGGTCGCGGAGTTGCGTGGCCTGCTCGTACTGCTCGTCCGTGACGGCCTGGTCCTTCTCCCGGGCCAGCTGTTCCATCTCCCGCTCCATGGCCCGGACATCGGTGCCCTTGGTGCGCGAGCGCAGCCGGACCCGGGCGCCCGCCTGGTCGATCAGGTCGATCGCCTTGTCGGGGAGGCGCCGGTCGGTCAGATAGCGGTCGGACAGCTCCACCGCGGCGACGAGCGCCTCGTCGGTGTAGCGGACCTGGTGATGGGCCTCGTAGCGGTCCCTTAGGCCGCGCAGGATCTCGATCGCGTCCGCGGGCGTCGGCTCGGGCACCAGGATCGGCTGGAAGCGGCGGGAGAGCGCCGCGTCCTTCTCGATGCGCCGGTACTCCTCCAGCGTGGTGGCGCCCACGATGTGCAGTTCGCCGCGGGCCAGGGCGGGCTTGAGGATGTTGCCCGCGTCCATCGAACCGCCCTCGCCGCCGCCCCCGGCACCGACCACGGTGTGCAGTTCGTCGATGAACACGATCAGCCGGTCGGAGTGGGCCCGGATCTCGCCCACGATGTTGGTCATGCGCTCCTCGAAGTCGCCCCGGTAGCGGGTGCCCGCGACCACGGCCGTCAGGTCGAGCGCGACCACCCGCCGGCCGCTCAGCACGTCCGGGACGTCCCCGTCGGCGATGCGCTGGGCCAGGCCCTCCACGACGGCCGTCTTGCCCACGCCGGCGTCGCCGATCAGCACCGGGTTGTTCTTGCCGCGCCGGGAGAGCACCTCGATGGTCTGCTCGATCTCCTCGTCCCGCCCGATCACCGGGTCGATCCGGCCCTGGCGGGCCAGTTCGGTGAGGTCCCGGCCGAACTTGTCCAGCGTGGGCGTCTCGGTGGAGCGCGGCCGCTCGGAGCGCTGCGCGGTCTCCGGCGCCTCGGGCGGCAGGCCGGTGGGCGCGAACCGGGCCGAGTTCAGGATGTGGCCCGCGGCCGAGTCCGGATTGGCCGCGAGGGCGCTGAGCACGTGCTCCGGGCCGATGTACCCCGCGCCCCGGGCCCGGGCCAGGTCGTGCGCGTCCAGCAGGGCGCGCTTGGCGGCCGGGGTGAGGGAGAGCGAGGTGGGCGGCGGTGCCTCGCCCGGCGGGTGCTGTACGGGGCCGGAGCGCTCGTCGATCTCCGTGGCCAGCGAGTCGGGGTCGGCCCCGGACCGGCTGAGCAGGCTCCGGGTCGGCTCGGCGGACACGGCCGCGCGCAGCAGGTGCTGGGTGTCGAGATCGCGGCTGCCGTGCTCGGCGGCGTACTGGGCGGCGCCGCGTACGAGTTCCCTGGCCGGCTGACTGAGCAGCTGGCCGATGTTGATCTGGCGCGGGCCGGGGCGGGGGCCGCCGAAGAACCGTGCCAGGAAATCGCCGAAGGGATCTCCCTCCGGGCCTTCCGGGAAGAAGCCGCTGGTCATCGTTTCCGCACCTTCGCTGACGACGTACCGGAGTCGGGAAACCCGGGCAAAGAGGACTCATGCCACGATGGCACGAAGTCCTGCCGGAGGCATGCGCAGGCGCCCCCGGCCCCCGGCCCCCAGGGGCGCGGGGAACGGCGCGACCGGCCCACGCGGTGCCGCACCCGAAGAACGACCCCGGTCGTATCCGTCCGTCAGGACGCGCGGGCCGTCAGGACGCGGGGCCCCTCCGTCGTGATCGCCACGGTGTGCTCCGCGTGCGCCGCCCTCGATCCGTCGTTCGTGCGCAGGGTCCAGCCGTCCGGGGCCTCGTGGTACCCGTCCGTGCCACCCGCGATCAGCATGGGCTCGATCGCCAGAACCATGCCGTGCCGCAGGGGCATGCCCCGGTGCGGGCGGCCCTCGTTGGGCACCGAGGGGTCCTCGTGCATGTGCCGGCCCACGCCGTGGCCGCCGAAGCCCTCGGGGATGCCGTACCCGGCCTGCCGGCAGACCGTGCCGACGGCGTGGGCGATGTCGCCGATCCGGTTGCCGACCACGGCCGCCCCGATCCCCGCGGCCAGCGCGCGCTCGGCGTCTCGATCAGGCGCAGGTCCGCCGGTCGGGGCCGGCCCACGGTGAAGCTGATCGCCGAGTCGCCGACCCAGCCGTCGAGTTCGGCCCCGCAGTCCATGGACACCAGGTCGCCGTCGCGCAGGCGGTACTTCGTCGGGATGCCGTGCACGATCGCGTCGTTCACCGAGGTGCACAGCACGGCAGGGAACGGAGTCGGCGCGAAGGAGGGCCGATAGCCCAGGAAGGGCGAGCCCGCGCCCGCCGCGCGCAGCACCCCGCGCGCCACCTCGTCCAGCTCCAGCAGGGAAACGCCCACGTCAGCGGCTTCCCGTACGGCTGTGAGGGCGCGGCCCACCACCTGTCCCGCGGCGTACATGGCATCGATCGATGTGTCCGTCTTCAGTTCCACCATGCCAATTACTATACCGGTATTAGAATGGCGTCATGGTGCGTACCCCCTTGACCCCAGAAGAGCGCGAGCGCGGCGAGCGGCTCGGGCGCCTGCTCCGCGAGGCCCGCGGCGGCCGCAGCATGGCCGAGGTCGCCGCGCGGGCCGGCGTCTCCGCCGAGACGCTGCGGAAGATCGAGACCGGCCGGGCCCCGACCCCGGCGTTCTTCACGGTGGCCGCGCTCGCGCGGGTGCTGGACCTCTCCATGGACGAACTGGCCGGGCTGTGCGCGCCGGTCGGCGTCTGAGGCCCGCGCGCGTCACGTTCAGGCAGGGCCGGCGTACTCTGCGTTCCCCCGGAAAACTCCCCGTAGCGCCCTCGTAACACGATTGGTGTTGCCTACGGACCGAAGTGTTCCGGTCGGGTGGGAGTCTGGGCATGGCAGTGGAACAACTCCCGGCTCAGGTACGGGAGTTCGCGAATTACCTGAACGGTCTGATGGCGCGCCTCGAACAGGGCGGCGGCTGGTGCGGGGTGTTCTGGCAGCGAGATCCGGACGGCATGCGGGCCTGTCTGGACGGGCGCGAGATACCTCCCTGGGACGTCCTGGAGGCCCTTCTCCAGGACCTGGGCGCCGAGTACGGGGCTCAGGCAGCCGGGGCCGAGACCGAGGCGGCACGGGCGTGGCACGCCGCCGCGCTGCTCGCCCACGATCTGCGTCCCGGTGGGCGGGACGCCCTCGGTGACCGGCTGGACGTCATGATCCGCGAGCAGCGCTACGCGGCGGAGCGCCAGGCCGAACTGGGCCGCTCGCTGGCCGGGGCCACCAGCCGGGACGAGGCGGAGGCCCTCGGCCTGGACCTCGCCTGGGCCCGCGACGACCACGCACGGGCCACCGCCCGCTGCGCCGAGTTGCGCGCGCGGATGGCGGAGCTGGACCGCCGGTCGGCACCCGGGCGGATCTCGGCGATGGGCCGCCAACCCACGGGCCCCGGCACGCCGCACGGCTCCGGTACCCCCCTCGGCTCCGATACGGCGCACGGCTCCGGTACGCCGTACGGTCCTGGTACGGGGCACGGCCCCAGCGCGCCGCACGACCCCGGTACGGCGGACGCGGCCCGGACCCGCGCGCCCCGGCAGGCCCCGGAGTCCGACCGTCACGCCACCCCCTTCGGGCCCGGTGCCGGTACCGCAGCCCCCGGCCCGACCGGTACCGCTCGCGCGTCGGGCCCCGGCGACGGCGTCGACTCCGCTCGTTTCGGCTCCTCCGCCTTCGACTTCTCCCACACGGCGGAGTCCGCCGACGGCTTCCGCGCCTTCGGCACCGGTGCGTCCGCCACGGGATCCCCCGACGCCGCCCGATCCGCCCGAGGCACCGGGCCTCATGCCGAGGCCGGTCCCCGCTCCACGGCCGGGCCTCACCCCTCGGCGGGGTCTCACCCCTCGGCGGGGTCTCACCCCTCGGCGGGGTCTCACCCCGCAGCCGCTTCCCACCCCGCGGCCGCCGCCACCCCCGATCCGACCCCCGCGCCCGACTCCGCCGCCACCCCCGATCCCACCCCCGAACCCCCCGTCCAGGTGCCCAAGCAGCGCAAGCGCCGCCGGGGCAGCGCCCGCTTCGCCGGCATGGTCGAGGAGGAGACCGCCCCCGTCGTGGTCCCGCCCGCGGTCGTACCCGTGCTGCCCGAACCCCGCGTCAGCGGCTCCCGCACGCCCCGGGGCGCCCGCTTCGCCGGTGCCGCCGAGACCGTGGAGCAGGTCGGGCCGCCCGTCGACCAGGTGGACGGAGCCGACCGGCTGGAGGTCGTGGACGCCGTCGACCGGCTGGTCCGGCTGCGCCGGGAGGGCCGCAGCGGGGAGGCGCACGCCCTGCTCGCCGAGATCGCCTACTCCGCGGCGGGACGCTTTCCGCTGCTCGCCGTCGAACTCCAGCGGGCCGGGCTCGGCGCCGACTGGGCCACCCTGCTCTGGGAGGCGGCCTCGCTGCCCGCGGGGCGCCTGGTCGCGGCGGCGGACGCGCTGGTCGCCGCCGGCCGGGGCCCGGACGGGGAGCAGATCCTGCGCCAGGGTGTCGCCCGGTCCGCCGAGGAGATCGGCCGTGCCGTCCTGGGGCTGGCCGATGAGGGGCGCAGACGCGAGGTGCACGCCCTGCTCGACGCCTACGTACGGGTCCGTACGCCGGAGGAGGCGGCCCGCAGCGTGGCCGCCGACCCGCCGACCCTCGTACCGTTGCTGCTGGAGGCAGCCAGGGGTGTCTCGGACGAGCGCCACTGGGACCTCGTGCACGCGTTGAGGGTCGCCGGCTTCGCCGCCTGAGGGGGCGGGACACTCACCCACAGGAGTGTGAAACCGCATCGACTCAGCGGGTTAACGACGATGGTCTTGGCAAGCCCGTCCGGGAGGCTTACGTTCGTGCCTCTACGGCCTGCATCTACGGGCGTAGAGGCTCTGACGTCCCGTCGAAGGAGCAGCTCATGGCCAACGTCGTACGCGCCGCTCTGGTCCAGGCCACCTGGACCGGCGACACCGAGTCCATGGTGGCGAAGCACGAGGAGCACGCCCGCGAGGCGGCCCGCAGGGGCGCCGCGGTGATCGGGTTCCAGGAAGTCTTCAACGCCCCCTACTTCTGCCAGGTCCAGGACCCGGAGCACTACCGCTGGGCGGAGCCGGTGCCCGACGGGCCGACCGTGACCCGGATGCGGGAACTCGCCCGCGAGACCGGCATGGTGATCGTCGTCCCGGTCTTCGAGGTCGAGCAGTCCGGCTTCTACTACAACACCGCCGCCGTGATCGACGCCGACGGCAGCTACCTCGGCAAGTACCGCAAGCACCACATCCCGCAGGTGAAGGGATTCTGGGAGAAGTACTACTTCAAACCCGGGAACGCGGGCTGGCCCGTCTTCGAGACGGCCGTCGGCAAGGTCGGCGTCTACATCTGCTACGACCGGCACTTCCCCGAGGGCTGGCGCCAACTCGGCCTGAACGGCGCCCAGCTGGTCTACAACCCCTCCGCCACCCACCGCGGCCTCTCGTCCTACCTGTGGCGGCTGGAGCAGCCCGCGGCGGCCGTAGCCAACGAGTACTTCGTCGCCGCCATCAACCGGGTCGGCGTCGAGGAGTACGGCGACAACGACTTCTACGGCACGAGCTACTTCGTCGACCCGCGCGGACAGTTCGTGGGGGAGGTCGCCAGCGACAGCAAGGAGGAACTCCTCGTCCGCGACCTCGACTTCGACCTGATCGAGGAGGTCCGGCAGCAGTGGGCCTTCTACCGCGACCGGCGTCCCGACGCCTACGAAGGGCTGGTGCGGCCGTGAACGGCGACGACCTGCTGGGACGCCACCGCCGGGTGCTGCCCGACTGGCTCGCCCTCTACTACGAGGACCCGCTGGAGATCACCCACGGCGAGGGCCGTCATGTCTGGGACTCCGAGGGCAACAGGTACCTCGACTTCTTCGGCGGCATCCTCACCACGATGACCGCGCACGCCCTGCCCGAGGTGACGAAGGCGGTGAGCGAGCAGGCCGGGCGGATCATCCACTCCTCCACGCTCTACCTCAACCGGCCGATGGTCGAACTGGCCGAGCGGATCGCCCACTTGTCCGGCATCCCGGACGCCCGGGTCTTCTTCACCACCTCCGGCACCGAGGCCAACGACACCGCGCTGCTGCTCGCCACCGCGTACCGGCGCAGCAACACCGTGCTGGCGATGCGCAACAGCTACCACGGCCGCTCCTTCAGCGCGGTCGGCATCACCGGCAACCGCGGCTGGTCCCCGACCTCCCTGTCACCGCTCCAGACGCTGTACGTGCACGGCGGCGTCCGCACCCGCGGCCCCTACGCCCACCTGGACGACGCCGAGTTCACCGCCGCCTGCGTGGCGGACCTCAAGGACCTGCTCGGCCACACCCGGGCACCCGCGGCCCTGATCGCCGAACCCGTCCAGGGCGTCGGCGGGTTCACCTCCCCGCCCGACGGCCTGTACGCGGCCTTCCGCCAGGTGCTCGCCGAGCACGGCATCCTCTGGATCGCCGACGAGGTGCAGACCGGCTGGGGCCGTACCGGCGACCACTTCTGGGGCTGGCAGGCCCATGGACAGCACGGTCCGCCGGACATCGTCACCTTCGCCAAGGGCATCGGCAACGGCATGTCCGTCGGCGGGGTCATCGCCCGCGCCGAGATCATGAACTGCCTGGACTCCAACAGCATCTCGACCTTCGGCGGCACCCAGGTCACCATGGCGGCCGGCCTCGCCAACCTCTCGTACCTGCTGGAGCACGATCTTCAGGGCAACGCCCGGCGGGTCGGCGGACTGCTGATCGAGCGGCTGAGGGCGGTCGCCGCCCAGGTGCCGTACGTGCGGGAGGTCCGCGGGCGCGGGCTGATGATCGGCATCGAGCTGACCGAACCGGGGACCGACCGGGCGGCGCCGCAGGCCGCGGCCGCCGTGCTGGAGGCGGCCCGCGCGGGCGGGCTGCTGATCGGCAAGGGCGGCGGCCACGACACCAGCGCGCTGCGGGTCGCCCCGCCGCTGTCGCTCTCCGTCGCGGAGGCCGAGGAGGGTGCCGCGATCCTCGAACGCGCTCTGCGGGGCCTTCAGTGAGGGAACGACACGCTCTGCGGGGCCTTCAGTAAGGGAACACCGTCATGACCACCACCGTGGAACCCGCCCTGTCGGTCCGTCAGGTCCTCACGCTGGAACGGGTGCTGGCCGGAGAGCCCGAGGTGGTGGCCGGCGCCGGACAGCTCGACCGGGCGGTGCGCTGGGTCCATGTGGCCGAGGCCGCCGACGTCGGGGTGATGCTCAGCGGAGGCGAGATGGTGCTGACCACCGGGGTGCTGCTGGCCGGCGACGAGAGCGCGCAGACCGAGTACATCCAGTCCCTGCACCGCGCGGAGGCCGCGGCCGTCGTCCTGGGACTCGGCCGCGCCTTCCCGGCCGCCCCCGAGGTGATGCGCCGGGCGGCCGAGCGGTGCGGGCTGCCCATGGTCGTGCTGCACCGGCCCTTCCCGTTCGCCGAGCTGACCGAGGAGGTCCAGTCCCGGCTGGTAAGGCGGAAGTTCGCCGCGGTCAGTCTGTCGGAGTCGGTGCGCACCGCCCTCACCGGGCTGATCACCGCGGGCGCCCCGCTCCAGCGGCTGCTCGACGAGATCGCCCAGCACAGCGCCTGCCCGGTCGTCGTCACCAACCTCGCCCACCGCGTTCTCGCCACCGCGGGCGAGCGGCCGGCCGTGGACGACGTGCTGCGCGACTGGGAGCGCATCGCCCGGCAGGCCGGCGGCAGCGAGGGCGACGGCTGGATCCGCGCCGAACTCGGCGGCCGGGGCGAGCGCTGGGGCCGGATCGTGCTGTGCGGCTACCGCGGCGACCGGGCCACCGGCCGGCTGCTCGCCGACCGGGCCGCCGAGGCCCTGGTGCTGCACCGCATGCTGGCCGGGAACTCCGCCTGCACCTGGGAGGAACAGTCCGCGCAGAGCCTGCTCACCGACCTGGTCAGCGGGGTCGTACCGGCCCGCCAACTGCTGCCCCGGGCGCGGGCGGCCGGACTGCCCGTCAACCGGCGCACCTTCGTGCCGCTGGTCGTCCGGCACGGCGAACCCGCCCAGCTCGACCGGGTGCTGCGGATGCTGGGACTGCCCGGCATCGTCGCCGAACTCGCCGACTCGGTCACCGCCGTGCTGCTGAGCCTCGCGCGCGACCAGGACGCGCCCGGACTCGCCGCTCACTTCGCGGCCCGGCTGCGCTCGGAGGCGCCCGGCACCGTGGTCGCCGCCGCGGACCCCCGCGCCGTCTGGGACGAGGTGCCCGCCGGTCTCCGCGAGGCGCAGCACGTGGCCGACGCGGTCGCGGACTCGGCGGCCGCCATGGACCTCCCCGTCCTGGTGCGCCTCAGGGACGTCCATCTGCGCGGCCTGGTACGCCTGTTGCGGGACGACCCGCACGTCCAGTCCTTCGCGGAACGGGAGTTGGACGGACTGCTCTCGGCCTCGGAGGAGGACCTGCTGGCCGTGCTGCGCACCTACCTCGCCACCGGCCGCAACAAGTCCCGCACCGCCCAGCTCCACCATGTCTCGCGGCCCGCGCTCTACCGCCGGCTGGAGGTCATACAGGCGCGGCTCGGTGCCGACCTGGACGACTTCGAGCAGGCCGCCTCGGTGCACATCGCCCTGCTCGCACACGACGCGCAACAGGGCTGAAACATGCGACGACCTGGGAAAACGGCGGTGAAACATGGGCCTGCGACAGGGTGACACCGTGGCACGCCCGAGGCCCGCAGACGTGACACCGTGCCAGTCGAAGCGCGCTGTCGGACTTCCTAGTCTCGCTGCACACCGAGCGACCGGAGGTCCCGATGAGCAGAGTGATCCGTGCCGCCCTCTTCCAGACCGCGTGGACGGGCGACAAGGAGTCGATGATCCAGGTACACGAGCAGGCGGCCCGCGACGCGGCCGCGCAGGGTGCTCAAGTCCTGTGCTTCCAGGAGCTGTTCTACGGACCGTACTTCTGCCAGGTGCAGGACAAGGCGTTCTACGAGTACGCCGAGCAGATCCCCGAGGGCCCGACCGTACGGCGCTTCCAGGCGGTCGCGAAGGAGCTGGGCCTCGTCCTGGTGCTGCCGATGTACGAGGAGGAGCAGCCCGGGGTGCTCTACAACACCGCGGCCGTGATCGACGCCGACGGCTCCTACCTCGGCAAGTACCGCAAGACCCACATCCCCCAAGTGCAGGGATTCTGGGAGAAGTTCTACTTCCGCCCCGGGAACAGCGGCTGGCCCGTCTTCGAGACGGCCGTCGGCAAGGTCGGCGTGTACATCTGCTACGACCGGCACTTCCCGGAGGGCTGGCGGGCGCTGGGCCTGGCCGGAGCCGAGATCGTCTTCAACCCCTCGGCCACCTCGCGCGGGCTCTCCCGCTACCTGTGGCAGCTGGAGCAGCCGGCGGCGGCCGTCGCCAACGAGTACTTCGTCGGCGCGATCAACCGGGTCGGCGTGGAGGACCTCGGCGACAACGACTTCTACGGCACGACGTACTTCGTGGACCCCGAGGCCCAGTTCGTCGGGGAGGTGGCGAGCGACAAGGAGACCGAACTCGTCGTCCGCGACCTGGACCTGGCCAAGCTCCGCGAGGTCCGCGACCGCTGGCAGTTCTACCGCGACCGGGCTCCGGGGGCGTACGGGCCGCTGACAGCACCGTGAATCACCCGCTCATGACCACCGAGGGAGAGGACCCATGGCCGGCCGAACAGTAATCCGTGGCGGTCTCGTCGTCACCGCGTCCGACGAGGTCCACGCCGACGTCCTGATCGAGGACGGCCGGGTGGCCGCCCTCGCCGTGCCCGGTACGCAGGGCTGGAGCGCGGACCGCACGATCGACGCCACCGGGAAGTACGTCATCCCGGGCGGGGTCGACGCCCACACCCATATGGAGCTGCCCTTCGGCGGCACCTTCGCCTCCGACACCTTCGAGACCGGCACCCGGGCGGCCGCCTGGGGCGGGACGACCACCATCGTGGACTTCGCCGTGCAGAGCGTCGGGCACTCGCTGCGCGAGGGCCTGGACGCCTGGCACGCCAAGGCCGAGGGCAACTGCGCCATCGACTACGGCTTCCACATGATCGTCTCCGACGTCAACCAGGACACCCTGAAGGAGATGGACCTGCTGGTGGAGGAGGGTGTCACCTCCTTCAAGCAGTTCATGGCCTACCCGGGAGTCTTCTACTCCGACGACGGCCAGATCCTGCGCGCGATGCAGCGCTCCGCCGAGAACGGCGGGCTGATCATGATGCACGCCGAGAACGGCATCGCCATCGACGTGCTGGTGGAGCAGGCGCTGGCCCGCGGGGAGACCGATCCGCGCTACCACGGCGAGGTCCGCAAGGCGCTGCTGGAGGCCGAGGCCACCCACCGCGCCATCCGGCTGGCCCAGGTCGCGGGCGCCCCCCTGTACGTCGTGCACGTCTCCGCCATGGAGGCCGTGGCGGAGCTGGCCCGCGCCCGTGACGAGGGGCTCAACGTCTTCGGCGAGACCTGCCCGCAGTACCTGTTCCTGTCCACCGACAACCTCGCCGAGCCCGACTTCGAGGGCGCCAAGTACGTCTGCTCCACGCCGCTCAGGCCCCGGGAGCACCAGGCCAAGCTGTGGCAGGGGCTGCGGACCAACGATCTCCAGGTCGTCTCCACCGACCACTGCCCCTTCTGCTTCGTGGGCCAGAAGGAGCTGGGCCGCGGCGACTTCTCCAGGATCCCCAACGGCCTGCCGGGCGTGGAGAACCGGATGGACCTGCTCCATCAGGCCGTCGTCGACGGGCACATCTCGCGCCGCCGCTGGATCGAGATCGCCTGCGCCACCCCGGCGCGCATGTTCGGCATGTACCCGAAGAAGGGCACCATCGCGCCGGGCTCCGACGCCGACATCGTCATCTACGACCCGCAGGCCGAACAGGTCATGTCGGCCGAGACCCACCACATGAACGTCGACTACTCGGCCTACGAGGGCCGGCGCACCACCGGCCGGGTGGAGACGGTCCTCTCGCGCGGCGAGGTCGTCATCGACGAGCGGGAGTACACCGGCCGAGCCGGACACGGGGTCTACACGCCCCGCTCCACCTGTCAGTACCTCACCTAGGAGTGGCGCACATGGACTTCGGACTCGTCCTGCAGACCGACCCGCCGGCCTCGAAGGTCATCAGCCTGATGAAGCGGGCCGAGCGCAACGGGTTCACGTACGGCTGGACCTTCGACTCGGCCGTGCTGTGGCAGGAACCGTTCGTGATCTACAGTCAGATCCTCTCCAACACCACGAAGTTGACGGTCGGGCCCATGGTGACCAACCCGGGCACCCGCACCTGGGAGGTCACCGCCTCCACCTTCGCCACCCTCAACGACATGTTCGGCAACCGCACGGTCTGCGGCATCGGCCGCGGCGACTCCGCGATGCGGGTGGCCGGCCGCAAGCCCAACACCCTGGCCCGGATCAGCGAGGCGATGAAGGTCATCCGGGCCCTGGCCAGTGGGGAGGAGGCCGACCTCGGCGGCACGACGATCAGCTTCCCCTGGATCGGCGAGGGCGCCGAACTCCCCGTCTGGATGGCCGCGTACGGGCCGAAGGCGCTGAAGATGACCGGCGAGGAGGCGGACGGCTTCATCCTCCAGCTCTCCGACCTGTATCTCACCGAGTACATGGTCAAGGCGGTCAAGGACGCGGCGGTCGCGGCCGGCCGGGACCCCGGGGACGTGAAGATCTGCGTCGCCGCCCCCGCGTACGTCACCGAGGACGACTCGCCCGAGGCGCTCGCCCACGCGCGTGAGCAGTGCCGCTGGTTCGGCGGCATGGTCGGCAACCACGTCGCCGACCTGGTCGCCAAGTACGGCGAGCACTCGGCGTCCGTCCCCGAGGAGCTGACCGACTACATCAAGGCCCGCGAGGGCTACGACTACTCCCACCACGGGCGGGCCGACAACCCCGACACCGCGTTCGTGCCCGACGAGATCGTCGACCGGTTCTGCGTCATCGGCCCGGTGGAGCGCCACATCGAGAAGCTGACCGCCCTGCGCGAGCTGGGCGTGGACCAGTTCGCCGTCTACGACATGCACGACGCCCAGGAAGCCGTCATCGACGCGTACGGGGC
Organism: Streptomyces sp. NPDC048002; assembly: GCF_040653275.1. Taxonomy (NCBI): domain Bacteria; kingdom Bacillati; phylum Actinomycetota; class Actinomycetes; order Kitasatosporales; family Streptomycetaceae; genus Streptomyces; species Streptomyces sp. NPDC048002. The sequence continues at coordinate 124,987 of NZ_JBEZNL010000018.1, forward strand.
CGAGGTCATCCCCGCGCTCAACGGCTGAGGCACCCACCCCTGAGAACTCCCCCTCCCCGCCGTCCCGGGGAGGGGGCCCAGGACGCTCGCCCCCGAGCGCACCCCCCATCGGCGCCACCCGCACGGCCTTTCCCGTCCCACCGTCCCTGATTGGCCTGCCCATGACCGACACCGCTCCCACGGCGATACCGCCGTCCGCCCAAGTCACCCTGGCCGACGGCCGGGTGGAGTTCGCCCCGGGGTCCCCGCCGCCCAGCGGCCGCTACGCCAACGACGACCTGCTCCCGGTTCCGGTCGAGAAGCGGACCTGGACCACGTACAACTTCTCCGCGCTCTGGGTCGGCATGGCCCACAACACCGCCTCCTGGACCCTGGCCTCCGGGCTCATCGCGGTCGGCATGGACTGGAAGCAGGCGGTGCTCACCATCGCCCTGGCCAATGTCATCGTGCTGGTGCCGATGCTGCTCACCGGGCACGCCGGACCCAAGTACGGCATCCCCTTCCCGGTCTTCGCGCGCGCCTCCTTCGGGATCCGCGGGGCCAACCTGCCCGCCGTGGTACGGGCGTTGGTGGCGTGCGGCTGGTTCGGCATCCAGACCTGGATCGGCGGTGAGGCGATCTTCTTCCTCGCCGGGAAGCTGATCGGCGACGGCTGGGCGGAAGCGGGTCTGATCGGCGGTCACCCCTGGACCATGTGGCTGTCGTTCGCGATCTTCTGGGCGATCCAGGTCGCGATCATCTACCGGGGCATGGAGACCATCCGCCGGTTCGAGAACTGGGCCGCGCCCTTCGTCCTGGTCGGCGCCTTCGTGATGCTGTGGTGGATGAGCAGCAAGGCCGGCGGCTTCGGCCCGCTCCTGGACCAGCCCTCCCAGCTGGGCTGGGGCGCCGACTTCTGGAAGCTGTTCTGGCCCGCCCTGATGGGCATGATCGGCTTCTGGTCCACGCTGTCGCTGAACATCCCCGACTTCACCCGGTACGGCAGGAGCCAGAAGGCCCAGACCTGGGGCCAGGCCCTCGGGCTTCCCACGACCATGACGCTGTTCGCGTTCCTGTCCGTGATGGTCACCTCCGGCTCGGCCGCCGTCTACGGCGAGCCGATCTGGGACCCGGTGCAACTGGCCGCCAAGACCGACAACGTGGTCGGGCTGCTCTTCGCCCTGGTGACCGTGCTGGTGGCGACCCTCTCGGTCAACGTCGCCGCCAACCTGGTCTCGCCGGCCTTCGACTTCTCCAACATCGCGCCCCGGAAGATCACTTTCCGGACCGGCGCCCTCGCCACCTGCGTGCTGGGCGTCCTGATCTTCCCGTGGAAGCTGTACTCCGACCCGCAGGGCTACATCTTCACCTGGCTGGGCCTGGTCGGCGGGCTGCTCGGCACGGTCGCCGGCATCCTGATCGCCGACTACTGGCTGCTCCGCCGCGCCCGGCTCGACCTGGCCGACCTGTACCGCGAGGGCGGCCGCTACTGGTACGAGCACGGCTGGAACTGGCGGGCCGTCGTCGCCTTCCTGACCGGCGGTGTACTGGCCGTCGGCGGCGCCGACTTCGACCCGCTGATCGACGGAGTCCCGATCCCCGCCCTGTCCCCGCTCGCCGACTACGGCTGGGCGGTGGGCCTGGGCACCTCGATGGTCCTCTACCTGGGCCTGATGCTGCTGCGCGGCCGGGAGGACCGCGCCCTGTGACGTCCGGGCCGGAGGACGGTCAGCCCTTCGAGGCGCCGTCCTCCAGCGCCGCGACGGCGGCCTTCGCCGCCTTGATGGCACCCTTGTTGATCTCGTCCGAGCTGGGCGCCTCCTTGGTCTCGAAGTCGCTGCCGTTGTACGTGACGACGACCAGCGCGTTGGAGACCTGGGCCAGCACCACGCCCTCACGGGTCTTCTGCCCGTCCTCGGTGGTCAGGTTCACCACCGAGTAGCCCGCGTCGCCGAGGCCCGGCACCTCGCCGCCGCCGCTCTTGTCCTCGACCCGGTCCGCGTAGGACTTCCGCGCCTTCTCGTCGGATTCGGTGATCTCGAAGGAGACGTCGAGCCAGCGGTAGTCGTACCCCTTGAGCGCGTTCCAGGAGCAGGTGCGGCGCAGGTCGGTGTCGGTCGACGGGATCTCCTTGCCGGCGGTCTTGGCGCCGGGCACGAGGGAGGTCACCGTCGCCTTGGGGACGCTCTCGCAGGGCGCGGGCGCGTCCGTGTACGTCTTCGACGCGGCCGCGGTGGAGGGCGCGGAGGCGGACTGGTTCTCCGTCTTCGTCTCTGTCTGTGCCTGGGGCTCGGACTCCGGGGTCGCGGCGAACGGACCGGACGTCAGCGCCCAGCCCGCGGCGGCGAGCACCACGACGGGGGACAGTCGGGCGGTGAGGGCGAGCGGCAGCGAAAGGGGACGCACGGGTCACTTTTCGTGGGGGACGGTGCGGAGCGAGTCCGCACAGCGGACGGGACGGCAGTGTTGCACGCCTGCCTGTGGGGCGGAAGTGTCACTTCGCTCCGTGCGTGCCCCGTCACTGTGACCCACCAGGCGTGCGGCATATGCGTGTTATGTCCGCACACTCGAACGGCTCAGCGCCGACTCGATCCGGTCGACCGCGGTGAAGGCCCCGAACGCCACGAGCCGCACCAGGCACGCGTCCGTGCGCTCCGGCCCGCGCCAGGCCGCCACGTCCTCGTCGGTGATCCGGTACGGAGCGAGCGCCGCCAGCAGCGCCAGCCGCGCCCCCGGCCGCTCCGCGCGGTCCGGGACGCCCTCCAGGCCGACCCCCGGGTGCCGTCCGTCCCAGTGCCACAGCGTCTCCAGCACCAGGGACCGGTCCTCGGGGTCGAGCAGCTCCGCGCCCGCCATGGCCGCCCCGAGCAGCGCCGCGTACGCCGGACCGACCGCGGTGCCGGCCGCCCACGCGGGCGCCTCGCCGGAGTCCGAGCCCGGCAGCAGGGCCAGCGAGTCCCCGGGGCGGACCGGTCGGCGCACGGTCCGCGCGAGCGCGCGGCCCGTGAGGCTGCGCACCACCCGCAGCCGCTGGGCGCCCCCGGGCAGCAGGTTCTCGGTCAGCAGGGCCGAGGCGATCCGGTTGATGAAGTGGAAGCCGAGCGCGGTGCCGAAGTAGCCGGGCGCCTCCTCGCGGGGGAAGGGGTAAGGAGCGGAGGACGGGCTCGGGATCCGGGAGCGCCGGCCCCACTCCAGCACGCGCGCGTCCCGTTCGTCCTCGGGAACCTCGCCCCGCGCCAGGCGTTCGGCGAGGGTGTGGTCGCCGGTGGCGTGCAGCAGCACGGTGTGGGCGTCCACGCAGAACGGGCACTGGTTGGCCTGCGACACCCCCAGCGCGGCGATCTCCTTGCCGGTCCTGGTGCCCGGGCCGGCGATCAGCGACTCGCGCGTCAACGCCCAGGCCGACGCCAGCAGTTCGGGCACGGGGGAGAGCACCACGAAGGTGGACGGATCGGCGATGCCGAACTCGCGGCTGATCTGCTCGAACACCTCGGCGGTGCGTCCGGTGGCCGCCTTGGGCGGCAGGGGCTCGGTGTGGCGGAACGGTGTGGTCATGGGCAGCAGCCTGCGCCCCGGCGGGGGTTCGGGTCGTCGTACGTCCGGAGGGAGTCCGCGCTGCGCCCACGGGGCGGTCCTGGGCCCGCGGGTACTGCACGGGGAGTAGGCCGGGAGTTGTCCACAGGGCTGACGCCGAGGTCGGGGCGAGCGTCTACTGTGCCGTCCATGAGGGGGATCCGGATCACACGCGGACAACTCGGCGACGCGGCCCTGGCCGTTGTGGTCGGCGTCCTCGTGCTCACCACGACCGCCGCGGACTCCGGCACGGCCCCCGTCGACCTGCTCCTCGTCGTCGTCGGGAGCGCGGCGCTGGCCTTCCACCGGATGGCCCCGCGCGCCGTGCTGGCCGTCGCCTCGGCCAGCGGCGCCGCGTACGTGCTGCACGCCCACCCCGGCACCCTGGCCGCCCTGCCCGTCATCGGCGCCGTGCACACCGCGGCCCGGGTCGGACACCGGGCGGTCGCCGCGGCGGGCGCGGGGGTGTTCCTCGCGGCGTACCTCGCCACCGGACCCGGCGGCCAACCGGTGCTGGAGAAGTCCGCGCTGCTCGCGGGCTGGTTCCTGTGCGCGGTGGTCACCGGGCAGGCCGACCGCAACTGGCAGGCGTATCTGCGCCAGACCGAACAGCGCGCCCTGGAGGCCGAGCGCACCCGCGAGGAGGCGGCCCTGCGCCGGGCCGGCGAGGAACGCCTGCGCATAGCCAGGGAGTTGCACGACTCGCTCACCCACAGCATCTCGATCGTCAAACTCCAGGCGGGCGTCGCCGTCCATCTGGCCCGCAAACGGGGCGAGGATGTGCCGCCCGCGCTGCTCGCCATCCAGGAGGCGAGCGGCGAGGCGATGCGCGAACTGCGGGCCACGCTGGAGGTGCTGCGCACCGACGAACCGGCCGGCACTCCCGCCCTGCTGGTGGAGCGGGCCCGCGCGGCGGGCCTGGCGGCGGAGTTGGCGGTGAGCGGCGAGGAGCGTCCCCTCACCGCGACTGTGGACCGCGCGGTGTACCGCATCGTCCAGGAGGCGCTGACGAATGCCGCCCGGCACGCCGGTCCGGCGAAGGTCCGCGTCGAACTCGCCTACGGCCACGAGGAGCTGACGGTGCGGGTGGAGGACGACGGGAAGGCCGTGCCGGACCGGCCGCCGGTGCCCGGCATCGGCCTGACCGGCATGCGGGAACGCGTCCACGCCCTCGGCGGCACCCTGCACGCCGGCCCGCGCGCGGAGGGCGGCTTCTCGGTACGGGCCCGGCTGCCGCTCGGGGAGGCGGCGTGATCCGGGTCGCGCTCGTCGACGACCAGGCGCTGATGCGGGCCGGGTTCCGGGCGCTGCTCGACGCCGAGGGCGGCATCGAGGTGGTCGGCGAGGCGTGCGACGGGGAACGCGGGGTCGCCCTGGTCCGCGCCGAGGTCCCCGACATCGCGCTGATCGACGTGCAGATGCCGGTGATGACCGGCATCGAGGCCACCCGCGCCATCGCCGCCGACCCCGCGCTGGCCGCCGTCCGCGTGGTGATCCTCACCAACTACGGCCACGACGAGTACGTCTTCCAGGCGCTGCGCGCGGGCGCGAGCGGCTTCCTGCTCAAGGACACCGAGCCCGCCGACCTGCTCCAGGCGATCGAGGTCGTGGCCCGCGGCGAGGCCCTGCTCTCGCCCTCGGTCACCCGCACCCTCATCGGCGAGTTCGTGGCCCGGCCCCCGGACCGGGCCACCGCCCCTGGCCTGGAGGGGCTCACCCGCCGCGAACGCGAGGTGACGGCCCTGGCCGCGCGCGGGCTCAGCAACGAGGAGATCGCCGGGCACATGGTCATCAGCCCCTTCACCGCCAAGACCCACATCAGCCGCGCCATGACCAAGCTCGGCGCCCGGGACCGCGCCCAACTGGTCGTGTTCGCCTACGAGTCCGGGCTGGTACGGGCCCGCGCCGGGGACTGACCCCGCCTCGTGCGGGCACCCACCGGTGCGGCGGAGTGATCCACGTACGATGCCACGACCCGCCGCACGCGCAGTGAGGAGACCGCCCTTGTTCACCTCCCGCCCCACGCTCCAAGGCACCTTCGGGATGGTGTCCTCCACCCACTGGCTGGCCTCCCAGTCGGCGATGGCGGTGCTGGAGGACGGCGGCAACGCCTTCGACGCCGCCGTGGCGGGAGCGTTCGTGCTGCACGTCGTCGAGCCGCACCTGAACGGACCGGCCGGCGAGGTGCCCGCGCTGCTGGCACCGGCCGGCGGCGAGGTGCGGGTGCTGTGCGGACAGGGCGTCACCCCGGCCGGCGCCACCGTCGCCCACTACCGCGGCCTCGGCCTGGACCTCGTCCCCGGCACCGGCCCCCTCGCCGCGGCCGTGCCCGGCGCCTTCGACGCCTGGCTGCTGCTCCTGCGCGACCACGGCACCCGCACCCTCGCCGACGTGCTGAAGTACGCCGTCGGCTACGCCGAACACGGGCACGCCCCGGTGGAGAACGTCGGCGCCACCGTCGAGGCGGTACGCGAACTGTTCGAGACCGAGTGGACGTCGTCGGCGCGGCTGTACCTGCCGGACGGACACCCGCCCCGCCCCGGCCTGCTGTTCCGCAACCCCGCCCTCGCCGCGACCTGGAAGCGGCTGCTCGCCGAGGTGGCGGGGGCGGGCGACCGCGAGGCGCAGATCGAGGCGGCCCGCGAGGTGTGGCGCACCGGCTTCATCGCCGAGGCCCTCGTCCGGCAGGCGGCGCGGCCCACCCTGGACACCAGCGGCGAGCACCACACCGGCACGCTCACCGCCGACGACCTCGCCGGCTGGTCCGCGAGCTACGAGGCGCCGGTGACGTACGACTGGAACGGCTGGACCCTGTGCAAGGCCGGCCCCTGGAGCCAGGGCCCGGTCCTCCTCCAGCAACTCGCGCTCCTCCCCGACGAGTTGCCGCCGTACGGCTCGGCCGACCACCTCCATCTGCTGATCGAGGGCTGCAAACTGGCCATGGCCGACCGGGAGGCCTGGTACGGCGACACGGGCGACGTACCGCTCGCCGAGCTGCTGTCCGCCGAGTACAACGCGGAGCGGCGCGCGCTCGTCGGCGAACGGGCCTCCCACGCGCTGCGCCCCGGCAGCCCCGGAGGCCGGACACCCCGTCTGAGCGCCTACGCGGGCACGGTCCTCGGCGACCGGGTCCGTGCCCCGGGTGCCGGTGAGCCCACGGCGGCCCGCTACGACGCGCCGGGGGAGCCCGGGGCGGGCCCGGACGGGGCGACCCGCGGCGACACCTGCCACCTCGACGTCGTCGACCGCTGGGGCAACATGATCGCCGCCACGCCCAGCGGCGGCTGGTTCCAGTCCAACCCCGTCGTGCCCGAACTGGGCTTCCCCCTCGGTACCCGGCTCCAGATGACCTGGCTGGAGGAGGGACTCCCGGCCACCCTCACCCCCGGGCGGCGCCCCCGCACCACTCTCTCGCCCTCGCTGGCCCTGCGCGACGGAGAACCGGTGCTGGCGTTCGGCACCCCGGGCGGCGACCAGCAGGACCAGTGGCAGCTGCACTTCTTCCTCGGGGTCGCGGGGCGCGGGCCGGTGCGTGGAGGTCTCGACCTCCAGGGCGCGATCGACGCCCCGAACTGGCACAACGACAGCTTCCCCAGCTCCTTCCACCCCCGCGGGACGGTGCCGGGTGGCGTCACGGTGGAGTCCCGCACCGACGCCGCTGTGATCGCCGAGCTGATCGCACGCGGGCACCGGGTGACCGTCGGTGAGCCCTGGTCCGAGGGGCGGCTGTGCGCGGTCGCGCGGGATCCGCGGACCGGCCTGCTGTCGGCGGCCGCCAACCCGCGCGGGATGCAGGGCTACGCCGTGGGCCGGTGACCCGGTGATCCGGTGATCCGGTGACCCGGTCCGCGGCGCCGGTCGCGTACCCGCGTATTCATCCCGATTCCACCCGGAGTGCACCCCGCCCGGCCGGGGCTGTCAGAGCGCCATGTTCTTATGGAGGCATGATCGTAGACACGGAAACCATCGACGAGTTTCTCGCCCACCACTCCTCCGACGTGACCGAGGCCGTCCGCCGGGCCGCCGCCCTGGAGATCATGCCGCGCTGGCGCAAGCTGGCCGAGCACGAGGTCGACCAGAAGAACGGGCCGCACGACCTGGTGACGGACGCCGACCGCAAGGCCGAGCAGTACCTCACCGAGGCACTCGGCGCCCTGCTGCCCGGCTCCGTCGTGGTCGGCGAGGAGGCGGTGCACGCCGACCCCACGACCTACGAGGCGATACGCGGCGACGCCCCCGTCTGGATCGTCGACCCCGTCGACGGCACCCGCCAGTTCGTCGCCGGCGACACCGGCTTCTGCACCCTGGTCGCGCTGGCCCGGGGCGGCGAACTCCTCGCCTCCTGGACCTACGCCCCCGCCCTGGACCTGCTCGCCACCGCGGTACGCGGACAGGGAGCCTTCCTCGACGGCGAGCGCCTGCGCCCGGGCGCCCCGGAAGCCGGCCGGGACCTGCGGGTGGCCACCTCCCACCCCGACTACACCACCGAGGCGCAGAAGCGGGCCCTGCTCGGCCTGTGGACCGAGGGCGTCGCGCCGCGTGCCTGCGGCTCGGCGGGCCTTGAGTACCTCGCCGTCGCGCGGGGCGAGTCCGACGGTGTCGCCTTCAGCTGGGAGGCCGCCTGGGACCACGCGGCGGGCCTGCTGCTGGTCGAGGAGGCGGGCGGCGCCCATCTCACCCTCACCGGCGAGCCGTTCCGGGTGACGGGCGGCAACACCCTGCCGTTCACGGCCGCCCGCGACGAGGCCACGGCGCGTCGGCTGCGCGCGCTGCTGAGGGCGCAGTCGGCCTGAACGGCCAGCCTGAGCAACCGGACGACGACGGCGGCGGACGAATGGGGACAGCTGGGGCGGGGCGCATCCGGGACACCGGGTTCGCCCGCCCGCCGGGACCTTGACCGGACCGGCCCGCCCGGAGGGCGGTGGCCGGGCTGTCCCGTCCGGGCTGTCCCGTCCGGGCCCGTGCTTCCCCCGCTGTCGGTGCCCCGGCCTATCCTGATCCCGAGTGGCCATCGGCTGACGAAGGAGTCCGAAGGTGCCGTCGATGCTCGATGCGGTCGTGGTGGGGGCGGGGCCGAACGGGCTGACCGCCGCCGTGGAGCTGGCCAGGCGGGGATTCTCCGTCGCCGTCTTCGAGGCGCGCGACACCGTGGGCGGAGGCGCCCGCACCGAGGAACTCACCCTGCCGGGGTTCCGCCACGACCCCTGCGCGGCGGCGCACCCGCTGGGCGTCAACTCCCCGGCGTTCCGCGCCCTGCCGCTCGGGCGCTACGGCCTGGAGTGGCTGCACGCCGACCTGCCGATGGCGCACCCGTTCCCGGACGGCACCGCCGCGGTGCTGTCCCGCTCCGTCGGGGAGACGGCCGCCTCCTTCGGGGCACGGGACGCGGGCGCCTACCGCAGACTGGTCGAGCCCTTCCTGTCCCGCTGGGACACCCTGGCCCGGGACTTCATGTCCCTGCCGCTGACCTCCCTGCCCCGCGACCCGGTCACCCTCGCCCGTTTCGGCCTGGCCGGACTGCCTCCGTCCAGCTGGCTGACCCGCCGCTTCCAGGGCGAGCGCGCCAAGACCCTCTTCGCCGGCCTGGTGGCCCATGTCATGGCGCCGCTCAACGGCTTCGCCACCGGCGCCGTGGGCCTGGTCTTCGCCCTGGCCGCGCACGCCCGGGGCTGGCCGGTGGCCCGCGGCGGCTCCCAGGCGATCTCCGACGCGCTCGCCGCGTACCTGAAGGACCTCGGCGGCGTGATCCACACCGACTACGAGGTCAAGCGCCTCGACGACCTGCCGCCGGCCCGCTCGTACATCTTCGACACCTCACCGACCGCCCTGGCCCGGATCGCCGGGTTCGGGCGCTACTACGAGCGCTACCGGTACGGTGCCGGCGTCTTCAAGATCGACTACGCGCTGGACGGACCGGTCCCGTGGACCGCCCCGGAGGCGCGTCGGGCCGGGACGGTCCAGCTCGGCGCGGGCAGCGCGGAGATCGGCGCTGCGCTGCGCGCCGCCTCCCGGGAGGGCCGGGCACCCGACCGGCCGTTCATGATCACGGTCCAGCCCGGGGTCGTCGACCCGGACCGGGCCCCCGCGGGGAAGCAGGTCTTCTGGGCGTATGCGCATGTGCCCAACGGCTGGACCGGCGATCTCACCGAAGCGATGGAACGCCAACTGGAGCGCCACGCGCCGGGCTTCCGGGACCTCGTCCTCGCCCGCGCCACGGCCGGACCCGCCGAACTCGCCGCCCGCAACGCCAACTACGTCGGCGGCGACATCGGCTCCGGCGCGGCCTCCGGACTCCAGCTGATGCTGCGGCCGAAGCTGTCCCTGTTCCCCTACTCCACCCCGCACCCGGCGGTCTTCATCTGCTCCTCGGCCACCCCGCCCGGACCCGGTGTGCACGGGATGTCGGGGCACAACGCGGCCAAGGCCGTCTGGAGAAGACTGAGGCAGACATGACCGCCATCACGCTCGTCCAGGGCGACATCACCCGCCAGAGCGCCGACGCCATCGTCAACGCGGCCAACTCCTCGCTGCTCGGCGGCGGCGGAGTCGACGGCGCCATCCACCGGCGCGGCGGCCCGGCGATCCTCGAAGCGTGCAGGGCGCTGCGCGCCTCCCACTACGGCAAGGGCCTGGCCACGGGCCGGGCGGTCGCCACCACGGCCGGAGACCTCGACGCCCGGTGGGTGATCCACACCGTCGGCCCGGTGCACAGCGACACCGAGGACCGCTCGGACCTGCTCGCCTCCTGCTACCGCGAGTCCCTGCGCGTGGCCGACGAACTGGGCGCCCGCACGGTCGCCTTCCCGGCCGTCTCCACCGGTGTCTACCGCTGGCCGATGCGGGACGCGGCCCGGATCGCCGTGGAGACGGTGCGCGACGCGCGGACGGAGGTCGAGGAGGCGCGGTTCGTCCTCTTCGACGAGCGGGCGTACGAGGCCTTCGCCGAGCAGCTGCGCTGAGGGGGCGTGCGGGGTCCTCGCCGAGCAGCTGCGCTGGGCGGGCGCACGAGGTCCTCGCCGATCAACTGTGCTGAGGGGCCGTACGGGGTCCTCGCCGGCCCACTGTGCTGAGCGGCCGCACGGGGTCCTCCCCGCCCAACTGCGCTGAGCGGGCGCGATGCGGCCCGTCCGCTCACCCGTCCGGCCCGCCACGGTCGCCGCCCTCCGCTCCCCGGGTTCTGCTGAGACCCGGGGGAGCAGGAGGGAGAACGGCATGGCAGGCGACGGCGACGCCGCGGGCGCCTCCCCGGAGGAGCTGGAACGGCTGCGAGCGCGGGTCGCCGCGCTGGAGGAGGAGCGGGCCGCGCGGCCGAAACGGCATGTGGGCCGGGCCGTGCTGGCGACCGTGATGATCGTCCTCGGCTGCATCCTCGCCCCGCTCGGCGCGGTCGCCGCGTGGACCGCGGACCTGGCCGGCGACACGGATCGCTATGTCGATACCGTCGAGCCGCTCGCCGGCGACCGGGACGTGCAGAACGCGGTGGCCACCCGGGTCACCGACGCCGTGATGTCCCGCCTCGACCTGGCCGCGCTGCTCCAGGACACGGCCGCCGCGGACCGGCCGCTGGTGGAGAAGGCCCTGGGCAAGCTGGGCGACTCCCTCCAGGACGCGGTCGGCAGCTTCGTGCACGACAAGGCGCAGGACGTCGTCGCCTCGGACGCCTTCGAGACGATCTGGACCGAGGCCAACCGCCGGGCCCACGCCGCCGTCGTCAAGGCACTGACCGGCGCGGGCGGCGGCGCGGTGCAGCTCAAGGACGACGCGGTCACGGTGGACCTAGGGCCGGTCGTGGACCGGCTCAAGGAACGGCTCGTCGACGACGGCCTGACGGTCGCCGGGAACATCCCGGAGATCCACACCGACATCACCGTCGTGCAGTCGGAGGACATCGGCAAGGTCCGCACCGGCTTCCGGCTGCTCCAACTCGTCGGCTTCTGGCTCCCCGTGCTGTCGGTCCTGCTGATCGCGGGCGGTGTGGCGGTGGCCGTGCGACGGCGCCGGGCCCTGGTCGCCGGGGCGCTCGGCTTCGCCTTCGCCGTCGGGCTGCTCGGTGTCGCGCTCTCCGTCTTCCGGGTGGTCTACCTCGACGCCCTGCCACCGGGTGTCTCGCAGTCGGCCGCCGGGTCGGTGTACGACACCCTCGTCCGCTATCTGAGGGTCGCCGTCCGGGTGGGCATCGTCCTCGGTGTGGTGGTCGCCCTCGCGGCCTGGCTCACCGGACCGGGACGACGGGCCGGCTTCGTCCGGCAGTTGTGGCACTCCGGGATCGGCGCGCTGCGGGACACCGCGGACCGGGCGGGCCTGCGCACCGGACGGGTCGGGCACTTCCTGTACCGCCACCGCGTCTGGATCTCCTGGCTGCTGGTGGCGGCGGCCGTGGTCGCCTTCGTGCTGTGGCCCTACCCGACCGGCGCGGTCGTGTTCGGCCTGGCCCTCACCCTGCTCTTCGCCCTGGCGGTGGTGGAGTTCGTGGCGGAGGAGGAGGGCGAGCCCCGCACCGCGCAGCGCGGGCGCGCGTCCTAGCCTTCGCGTCGGCTCACTCGGCCGTGTCGCTGAGCCCCAGGCGCAGATGCTCCACGTGGTAGACGGCCTGGTCGAGGAGTTCGGCCACGTGGTGGTCGTGCAGTGCGTACACGACCGACCGGCCGCGCCGCTCGCCCACCACCAGCCCCAGATTGCGCAGCAGCCGCAGCTGGTGCGAGCACGCGGACTGCTCCATGCCCACCTCGGCCGCCAACTCGGTGGCCGGCAGCGGGCCCTCGCGCAGCCGGGCCAGGATCAGCAGCCGGGAGGGGGTGGACAGGGCCTGAAGGGTGGTCGCCACCTTCGCGACGTTGTCGGCGTCCAGACGCACCCGCTCGTCGTCGGTGGTGGTGACGGCTCCATGACCCATGGGCGTATCCTACCCATCAGACATGAACAGATGAATGAGTCTTCATGTGTTCCTGTATGGTGGCCCGCGTGTCCACCGCACTCGCTCCCGCCCATGCCCCCGCGTCCGCCCCGGCCGCCCCGCGCCGCCGCACCCGGTTCCTCACCCTGCCCGAGGCCCGCTGGGCGCTCGCCGCGACCCTCGCCTTCCTGCTCGCCCTCGCCCTCGACCTGGCCGGCGCCCCGGCCTGGGCCTGGGCCCCGCTGTACGCGGCCGCCTACGCCACCGGAGGCTGGGAGCCCGCCCTGGAAGGGCTGCGCGCCCTGCGCGAGAAGACCCTCGACGTCGATCTGCTGATGATCGTCGCGGCGCTGGGCGCGGCCTCGATCGGACAGGTCCGCGACGGCGCCCTGCTGATCGTCATCTTCGCCACCTCCGGCGCGCTGGAGGCCCTGGCCACCGCCCGCACCGCCGACTCCGTGCGCGGACTGCTCGACCTCGCCCCGACCACCGCCACCCGGATCACCGACACGGGCGAGGAGACCGTCCCGGCCGCCGCGCTCGCCGTGGGCGACCTGCTGCTGATCCGGCCCGGCGAACGCGTCGGAGCCGACGCACACGTCCTGGACGGCACCAGCGAGGCCGACGAGGCCACCATCACCGGCGAGCCGCTGCCGGTCCCCAAGCGCCCCGGTGACGAGGTCTTCGCCGGGACCCTCAACGGCGCGGGCGCCCTGCGCGTCCGGGTCGCCCGCGACCCCGCCGACTCCGTGATCGCCCGGATCGTCACCCTGGTCGAGGAGGCGTCCCGCACCAAGGCGCCCACCCAGCTCTTCATCGAGAAGGTCGAGCAGCGCTACGCGGCCGGTCTCGTCGTCGCCACCCTCGCCGTCTTCGCCGTGCCCCTGGCCTTCGGCGCCGAACTCGCCGACGCCCTGCTGCGCGCGATGACCTTCATGATCGTCGCCTCGCCGTGCGCGGTGGTCCTCGCGACCATGCCGCCCCTGCTCTCCGCCATCGCCAACGCCGGACGGCACGGCGTGCTGGTCAAGTCGGCCGTGGCGATGGAGCGCCTCGGCGAGACCGACCTCGCCGCCCTCGACAAGACCGGCACCCTCACCGAGGGCGCCCCCGAGGTGACCGCCGTGCGCCCGGCCGCCGGGACCGGCCTCGACGGGGACGCGCTGCTCGCCCTCGCCGCCTCCGCCGAACACCCCAGCGAGCATCCGCTGGCCCGCGCGGTCGTCGCCGCCGCCCGCGCCCGCGGCCTGCGGCTCGCCCCCGCCGAGGACTTCACCGCCCACCCCGGCCGGGGCGTCACCGCCACCGTCGAGGGGCACGAGGTGAGCGTGGGCCGGGCCGACACCGACAGCGGCGCCACCGTCGTGGCCGTGACCCGGGACGGCGAGCCGGTCGGCACCCTCGCCCTCACCGACCGGCTGCGCGCCGAGGCCCCCGCCACCACGGCCGCCCTCACCGCCCTCACCGGCACCGCCCCCGTCCTGCTCACCGGCGACCACCCCGGCGCCGCGGCCCGCGTCGCCGACGCGACCGGCCTCACCGACGTCCGCGCCGGCCTGCTGCCGGAGGACAAGGTCGAGGCCGTGCGCGCCCTCCAGGACAGCGGCCGCAAGGTGCTCTTCGTCGGCGACGGCGTCAACGACGCGCCCGCCCTGGCCGCCGCCCACTCCGGCATCGCCATGGGCCGGGCCGGTTCCGACCTGGCGCTGGAGACCGCGGACGCGGTCATCGTGCGCGACGAGCTGACGACGGTGCCCGCCGTGGTGCGGCTCTCCCGTGCCGCCCGCCGCCTGGTGGCGCAGAACCTCGTCATCGCGGGCGTCTTCATCACCGGGCTCGTCCTGTGGGACCTGCTCGGCCACCTCCCGCTCCCGCTCGGCGTCGCCGGGCACGAGGGCTCGACCGTACTGGTCGGACTCAACGGGCTCCGGCTGCTGCGTGAATCGGCATGGGTCCAGGACAGCCGAGGTTGATGTCGGATTCTCGCCAGCCTTCCCGCTCCGGGTCCTCGATGCTTGAGGCATGCGAACGGGGATGCACACCGAGACCGAGAGCTGCGTGCGGGCCGTACAGGCCAAGGACGCGCGCTTCGACGGCTGGTTCTACACGGCCGTCCTGACCACCGGGATCTACTGCCGGCCGAGCTGCCCGGTGGTCGCGCCCAAGCCCGAGAACATGGTGTTCCACCCGAGTGCCGCCGCCTGCCAGCAGGCCGGGTTCCGGGCCTGCAAACGCTGCCGGCCCGACGCCAGCCCCGGCTCCCCGGAGTGGAACCGGCGCGCCGACCTGGTGGCCCGAGCCATGCGGCTCATCGCCGACGGGGTGGTGGACCGCGAGGGCGTGCCGGGGCTGGCCGGCCGGCTCGGCTACAGCGCCCGCCAGGTGGAGCGCCAACTCCTCGCCGAGCTGGGCGCCGGCCCGCTGGCCCTGGCCCGCGCCCAGCGCGCCCAGACGGCCCGGCTGCTCATCGAGACGACCCCGCTGGCGATGGCGGAGATCGCCTTCGCCGCCGGGTTCTCCTCGATCCGCACCTTCAACGACACCGTGCGCGAGGTCTACGCCCTCGCCCCGAGCGAGCTGCGCGCCCGCGCCCCCCGCCCCGGACGGACCTCCGGAGCACTGACCCTGCGCCTGCCGTTCCGCGCACCGCTCAACCCCGACAACCTCTTCGGCCACCTCGCCGCGACCGCCGTGCCCGGCGTGGAGGAGTGGCGCGACGGCGCCTACCGCCGCACTCTGCGCCTGCCCTACGGCCACGGCGTCGTCGCCCTGACCCCACGCCCCGACCACATCGCCTGCCGGCTCACCCTCGGCGACCTGCGCGACCTGACCGTCGCCATCAGCCGCTGCCGCCGGCTGCTCGACCTGGACGCCGACCCCGTAGCGATCGACGAACAGCTCTCCACCGACCCGCTGCTCGCGCCGCTGGTCGCCAAGGCGCCCGGCCGCCGGGTGCCGCGCACCGTCGACGAGGCCGAGTTCGCCGTCCGGGCCGTCCTCGGCCAGCAGGTCTCCACCGCGGCCGCCCGCACCCACGCGGCCCGCCTGGTCACCGCGCACGGCGAGCCGGTGGACGACCCCGAGGGCGGTCTCACCCACCTGTTCCCGGCGCCCGCGGCCCTGGCCGCGCTGGACCCGGAGTCCCTCGCCATGCCGCGCAGCCGCCGCCGGACCTTCACCACCCTGGTGGACCGGCTCGCCGACGGCGGCCTCCACCTGGGCGTGGAGAGCGACTGGGAGGAGGCCCGCGCCCGGCTGCTCGCACTGCCCGGCTTCGGGCCCTGGACCGTCGAGGTCATCGCCATGCGGGCCCTCGGCGACCCCGACGCCTTCCTCCCCACCGACCTCGGCATCCGCCGCGCGGCGGGCGAACTGGGTCTGCCCTCCACCCCCGCCGCCCTCACGGCCCGCGCCGCCGCCTGGCGGCCCTGGCGGGCGTACGCCGTCCAGTACCTCTGGGCGACCGACAGCCACCCGATCAACTTCCTCCCGGTCTAAGGACGTTCCATGCGCCGACACAGCGTGATCGACAGCCCGTACGGACCCCTCACCCTCGTCGCCGACGACGGGGTCCTGTGCGGCCTCTACATGACCGAGCAGCGCCACCGCCCCGCCGAGGAGACCTTCGGCGACCGCGACGACACCCTGTTCGCCGCCGCCGAGGAACAGCTGGAGGGCTACTTCGCGGGCGAGTTGACGGAGTTCACCCTCGAACTCCGGCTGCACGGCACGCCGTTCCAGCGCACCGTCTGGGACGAGCTGCGCCGCATCCCGTACGGCGAGACCCGCACCTACGGCGAACTCGCCGACGCCCTCGGCAAGCCCGCCGCCTCCCGGGCGGTCGGACTCGCCAACGGCAAGAACCCCGTCGGCATCGTCGTCCCGTGCCACCGGGTCGTGGGCGCCGACGGCAGCCTCACGGGTTACGGCGGCGGCCTGGACCGCAAGCGGCGGCTGCTGGACCTGGAGCGCGCGACGGCGTTGTTCTAGCCAGTCCGTTCAGTCCGTTCAGTCCGTTCAGTCCGCGCGCTCCGCCGCGCTGCGCTCCACACAGAACTCGTTGCCCTCCGGATCGGCGAGGACCGCCCAGCCCAGGCCGTCCGGGGTGCGGCGGTCGTCGACCAGGGTGGCGCCGAGCGCCAGGACCCGCTCGACCTCCTCCTCCCGGGTGCCATCCTGCGGCTGAAGGTCCAGATGGATCCGGTTCTTGACGGTCTTGGGCTCGGGGACGGTGACGAACAGCAGCCCCGCCCCCGCGATCAGCGCCTCCCCGGCGCCCGGCTCGTCGTCCTCGTGCAGGGGCAGGCCCAGCACCCGGGACCAGAACGTGGCGAGCCCGTAGGCGTCGGAGCTGTCGATCGTCACATGGCGAATGGCAGAGGTCATGCAACGGATTGTGATCTACGCGGCCAGCCCGCGCAGCAGCTCCGGCAGCGCCGTGCCGATGGGCTCCCGGATCACCTCGTCGGCGAGTTCGTCGTACGGCGTCGGCTCGGCGTTGACGATGACCAGCCGCGCCCCGTGGTCGGCGGCGACCCCCGCGAGCCCGGCCGCGGGCTGCACCTGGAGCGTGCTGCCGACCGCGACGAACACCTTGCAGGCCTTGGTGATCGCGGCCGCCTCGCCCAGCACCACCGGGTCCAGCCGCTCGCCGAACATCACCGTCGCCGACTTCAGGATCCCGCCGCACTCGCGGCACGGCGGGTCCGCCTCACCGGCCTCGACCCGGGCCAGCGCCTCCTCCATCGGGCCGCGGGCGTGGCACCCGGTGCACACCACCCGGTGTGCGGTGCCGTGCAGTTCGAGCACCTTGCGGTCGGGCATCCCGGCCAGCTGGTGCAGTCCGTCCACGTTCTGGGTGATCACCCTGACCGGCACCCCGGACCGCTCCAGCGCCACCACCGCGTGGTGCGCGGCGTTCGGCTCCGCCGTCAGCGTGCGGTTCGCCCGCCTCATCTGCCAGGAGCGCCGGCGGATCTCCGGATCGCCCATGTAGTACTCGTACGTGACGAGCTTCTCGGCCTCGGGATCCCGCCGCCACAGACCGTTCGGCCCGCGGTAGTCGGGGATTCCGGAGTCCGTGCTGATACCGGCGCCGCTGAGCAGGGCGACGAGGGGCTTGGTCATGGCACCGAGCGTAGGCGGGGGTCCGTGACCCGGGCGAACGGATATTCGGCTGCGTCGGGCGGTCAGCCGACCCGGTGCCCGTCCTCCAGCTCCGCCGTGCCGCCTCCGTCGGCGAGCACGTCCAGCGCGGCCAGCACCCGGCGGCCCAGCGCGCCCGGCAGCATGCCGGTCAGCTCCTCGCGCGGGACCAGGCGCCACGACAGCAGCTCCGCCTCCTGGAGCCGGATCGCCTTGAAGTCGTCCTCGCCGAGGATCCCGCCGTCGTAGAGGTAGGCGACCAGGGGCGGTCGGTTCGTGCCCGGCACCCAGTCCACCGCCAGCAGCGGACCGAGCGGCCGGTCGAGCCCGATCTCCTCGGCCGTCTCCCGGCGCGCGCCCGCACGCGGGCTCTCGCCGGCGTCGGACTCCACCGTGCCGCCCGGAAGCGCCCAGCCCTCGCGGTAGTTGGGCTCGACGAGCAGCACCCGTCCCGCGGCGTCCCGGAACAGGGCGGCGGCACCGGCGAGGACACGGGGGAGCCCCGCGATGTACGTGGCGAAGTCCTGAGTGGTCATCCGGACAGGGTAACGAGGCCGCCCTCACCCGCCGTTCGCCAGCGCCACCGTGCGCCGGGCCAGG
The DNA here is from genome assembly GCF_040653275.1 of Streptomyces sp. NPDC048002. Classification (NCBI taxonomy): domain Bacteria; kingdom Bacillati; phylum Actinomycetota; class Actinomycetes; order Kitasatosporales; family Streptomycetaceae; genus Streptomyces; species Streptomyces sp. NPDC048002. The sequence goes on from NZ_JBEZNL010000018.1 coordinate 143,177, forward strand.
TCGCTGATCCGCACCCCGTCGAAGCCGAACACCGCGCTGCGCACCGTGTCCTCCAGGGGGTCCCGCCACTGCGCGGGAATGGCCTCGGCCCCGGTCCGCACCCCCGCCACCGAGCCCGCGGTCGCCCCGTTGGAGTCGGTGTCCAGGCCGCCCCGCACGGTGAGCGTGATGGTGCGCGTGAAGTCGCCGTCGCCGTAGAGCAGTCCGGCGGTGAGGACGGCCGCGTTGGGGACCGTGTGGATCCAGCCCAGGCCACCGGTCTCCTCGGACATCGTGCTCAGGGTGTCCTCCCAGGACAGCCGGGCGTCGTGCAGGGAGACCACCCGGCGGACGGTCCGGGCGAGCCGGCTCGACGCCGGGATCACGGTCAGCGCCTCGCCGAGCGCCTCGCGCACCGTCGGCGCGGTGAACGCCGCCGAGACCAGCGCCGCCGCCCACATCGCCCCGTACACGCCGTTCCCGGTGTGCGACAGGACCGCGTCCCGGCGCGCCAGCGACGCGGCCCGGCGCGGGTCTCCCGGGCACGTCCAGCCGAAGATGTCCGCGCGGATCAGCGCGCCGATCCACTCCTGGAACGGGTTGTCGTAGGTGGCGGTCAGCGGTGGCTTCAGCCCGCCCGTGAGGTTGCGGTAGGCCGCCCGCTCGGCGGTGAACGTCTGGAGGTACGGCAGCCGCAGCAGCCACAGATCGCCGACCTGCTCGGTGCTGAAGCCGAAGCCGTGGGTCTCCAGCAGGTCCAGGCCGAGGATGGCGTAGTCGACGTCGTCGTCGCGGCAGCTGCCGTGGATCCGGCCGCGCACGCACCGGCGCCACTCGGGGCGCAGCTCGAAGACCTCGTCCCCGCCCGGCGGGGGCTCGGGCAGATAGTCGGTGAGCGGCAGCGCCGCGGCCCGCCGCAGATAGCGGTCGATGCGGTCCCGCGTCCACAGGTCGCCCTGTTCGACCGGTTTGCCCAGCATGTTGCCGGCGATCCGGCCGAGCCAGCCCCCGAGGACGCGGTCGGTGAACTCGGGCTCGGTGCCCACAGGGGTCATGGTTCCGGTCTACCCGATTCCGCGCGGCCCGCACAGCGCGGAGGCGGGGGCCGTCCAGGGACCGGGCGGGGCATGACGGCGAGGGTGTCCTCCGGTTAAGGTCGCAGCGGCGCGACTGGCCTGACATGCGTAGGCCCGGAGAGCAAGGGGATCACAGGTGACACAGCGCGTGCTCATCGCCGCGGACAAGTTCAAGGGGTCGCTGACGGCCGTGCAGGTCGCCGAGCGGGTGACGGCGGGGCTGCGCGCGGTCGCACCCGAGGCGGAGGTCGAGGCCCTGCCCGTGGCCGACGGCGGGGACGGCACCGTCGACGCGGCCGTCGCCGCCGGGTTCGAGCGGCACGAGGTCCGGGTCGCCGGGCCGCTCGGTGACGAGGTGACCGCGGCGTTCGCGCTGCGCGGGGAGACGGCCGTCGTCGAGATGGCCGAGGCCAGCGGACTGCAACGGCTTCCGGCGGGCGTCCTCGCTCCGCTGACGGCGTCCACCTACGGCTCCGGGGAGCTCCTGCGCGCCGCCCTGGACGCGGGCGCGGGCACCATCGTCTTCGGCGTCGGCGGCAGCGCCACCACCGACGGCGGGGCCGGCATGCTCACCGCTCTCGGCGCGCGGTTCCTGGACGCGGACGGCGAGCCGGTCGCGCCCGGCGGGGGCGGGCTCGGCGAGCTGGCCTCGGCGGACCTCTCCGGTCTGGACCCGCGGCTGTCCTCCGTCGACCTGGTGCTCGCCAGCGACGTCGACAACCCGCTCACCGGCCCGAAGGGCGCACCGGCGGTCTACGGGCCGCAGAAGGGCGCCTCACCGGACGACGTGGCCGCCCTGGACGCGGCCCTCGGCCACTTCGCGAAGGTGCTGGAGTCGGCCGTGGGGCCGCGGGCCGCCGAGTACGCCGTCTCGCCCGGGGCGGGCGCGGCCGGCGGCATCGGCTACGGCGCCCTGCTGCTCGGCGCCCGGTTCCGTCCCGGGATCGAGGTCATGCTGGACGTGCTGGGCTTCGGGCCGGCGCTGGAGCGGGCCGAGCTGGTGATCACCGGGGAGGGGTCCCTGGACGAGCAGACGCTGCACGGCAAGGCCCCGGCGGGTGTCGCCGCGGCGGCGCGGGCGGCGGGCAAGGAGGTCGTCGCGGTCTGCGGGCGGCTGGCCCTTCCTCCGGAGGCCCTGGGCCGAGCGGGTATCCGCCGCGCCTACCCGCTGACGGAGGTCGAGCCGGACGTGGCCCGCTGCATCGCGGAGGCGGGCCCCATCCTGGAACGCACGGCGTCCCGCATCGCAGAAGACTTCCTGACCTGACACCCCCTGGGGGCGCCGGGCCCCCACCTCGTCCTTCGAGTGCGGCGCCGTCGTGGCCGGTCGCGCAGTTCCCCGCGCCCCTGGGGAGGTACGAGCTCGGCCCCTCTACCCCGAAGCCAAGACCCCCCAACCGCAACCCCCACGCCCAGGGCCGCGAGGAACTGCGCGACAAGCCCCGATGGCGCCGCACTTTCCCTCGGGGGCGCGGGGAACTGCGCAACCACCACAACGGCGCCGCACCTACCCCCAGGGGCGCGGGGAACTGCGCAACCACCACAACGGCGCGGCACCTACCCCCAGGGGCGCGAGGAACTGCGCGACAAGCCCCGATGGCGCCGCACTTTCCCTCAGGGGCGCGGGGAACTGCGCGACAAGCCCCGATGGCGCCGCACTTTCCCCCAGGGGCGCGAGGAACTGCGCAACCACCACGACGGCGCCGCGCCCGAATCCGGACCGCGCCCAAAGCACGAAGAGGGGCCCCGGGTACAAACCCGGGGCCCCTCTTCACCGCACCCAGCGGAGCGCTACGGCTGAGCCGCCCGCGCCTCCCGCCGATTGTCACGGAAGTTGTTCACCCGCCGAGCCGTCGCGAACAGCGGAATGACCGCCCCCATGACCAGCTGGAGCGCACACCCCGTCTGCAGCAGCAGCTGACCGCTGGGCGCGTCGAACGCCCACGCCGCCAGCAGACCCATGCTCAGCACGATCCAGGCGAGCATCGCCACCGCGAGGCGCCCCCGCGGCTTGGGGTACTCCACCCGGCTCACCATCAGCCACGCGGTGCCCAGGATCGCCAGCAGCGTCGCCACGAACGGCAGCTCCAGCAGCACGATCGAGACGACCGTCAGCGCGCCGAACGGCGAGGGCATGCCCTGGAACATGCCGTTCGGCGGCGTCACGCAGGAGAAGCGCGCGAGGCGCAGCACCACGGCCAGCAGGACCACGATCGCTCCGACCGCGGCCACCTTCTGGTGCGCGTCGTCCGCGACCATGCCGTAGACCAGGACGAAGTACGCCGGGGCCAGTCCGAAGCTGATCAGGTCGGAGAGGTTGTCCAGCTCGGCGCCCATGGGGGACGAGCGGAGCTTCCTCGCGACCAGGCCGTCGAAGAGGTCGAAGACCGCCGCGCAGAGCATCAGGATGACGGCGGTGGCCGCGCTGTGGCGGGCCATGCCGGATTCCTGGCTGCCGGTGAGGTGCGGGATCAGGATGCCGGTGGTGGTGAAGTACACCGCCATGAAGCCGCAGGTCGCGTTGCCGAGCGTCAGGGTGTCCGCTATCGACAGGCGAAGAGAGAGGGGCATCTCCTCTTCTTCGTCCACCTCGTCGGCCTCGGGCACCCAGCCCGCCTGTGTCTCCGGATCAATCACGGTCAATGCGAGTCACCCCAGCCACGGTCTTCTGCCCGACCTCGACCGCGACCTCCACACCCTCGGGCAGATAGATGTCGACACGCGAGCCGAAGCGGATCAGACCGATGCGGTCACCCTGCTCGACCTTCGTCCCCTGCGGGATGTACGGCACGATGCGACGGGCCACCGCGCCGGCGATCTGGATCATCTCGATGTCACCGAGCTCGGTGTCGAAGTGCCAGACGACGCGTTCGTTGTTCTCGCTCTCCTTGTTGAACGCCGGAACGAACCCGCCGGGGATGTGCTCGACCGAGGTCACCGTGCCGGAGAGGGGCGCGCGGTTGACGTGGACGTTCAGCGGGCTCATGAAGATCGCGACGCGGGTGCGTCCGTCCTTCCACGGCATGATGCTCTGCACCACACCGTCGGCGGGCGAGATGACGCGGCCCTGGGCGATCTCGCGCTCGGGGTCGCGGAAGAACCACAGCATGCCCGCCGCGAGGGCGGTGGCGGGCACGGCGACGGCCTTGGCGGCGCCGGAGCGGCGGGCCTTGACGAGGCTGAGGGCTGCCGTGGCGACGGTCGGGAGAAGCCACGGCGATGCTCCGCGTGCCAGGCGTACGCCGGCCAGGCTGTCGCGAGGTGCAGAGGTTTGGCTGTGGGGCATGGATGACCTTCGTAGCGGATGATGCCGCGCATTGAGGGGGACGGCGGCTTTCCGGGGATGGTACCGGTCGCGGACCACAACTGGGCAAGCCAGGAAGCCGAGTCGGCAGCCGAAGAGTGTTGACGGGGTGTGATCTTCTTCTCCAAGAAAACACCCCGTATCCGGACAATCAGCCCTGGAATCGATACTCTTCGAGCAGCCTGCGACCGATGATCATTTTCTGGATCTCGGCGGTACCTTCGCCGATCAGCAGCATCGGAGCCTCCCGGTAGAGGCGCTCGATCTCGTACTCCTTGGAGAAGCCGTAGCCGCCGTGGATCCGGAAGGCGTCCTCCACGACCTCCTTGCAGTACTCGGAGGCGAGGTACTTCGCCATCCCAGCCTCAAGGTCGTTTCGTTCCCCGGAGTCCTTTTTGCGAGCCGCGTTCACCATCATCGCATGGGCGGCCTCGACCTTGGTAGCCATCTCGGCCAGCTTGAACTGGATCGCCTGGTGCTGGGCGATCGGCTTGCCGAAAGTGTGACGCTGCTGGGCGTACTGGACACCGAGTTCGAAGGCACGCTGAGCGACACCGCAGCCACGCGCCGCGACGTTGACCCGGCCGACCTCGACGCCGTCCATCATTTGGTAAAAACCTCGGCCGGTGACCCCGCCGAGCACCCGGTCGGCGGGAACGCGCAGGCCGTCCATGATGAGTTCGGTCGTGTCGACGCCCTTGTACCCCATCTTGTCGATCTTGCCCGGAATGGTCAGGCCGGGGCGGACCTCACCGAAGCCGGGCTCCTTCTCGACGAGGAAGGTCGTCATCGACTTGTGGGGCGCCGTGCCCTCGGGGTGTCCTTCGTCACTTCGCACCAGAACGGCGACCAGGGAGGACGTGCCGCCGTTCGTCAGCCACATCTTCTGGCCGTTGAGGACGTACTCCTCGCCGTCCTTCACCGCCTTGGACGTGATGGCCGACACGTCCGAGCCCAGGCCCGGCTCCGACATGGAGAAGGCGCCCCGGATGTCGCCGGCCGCCATGCGCGGCAGGAAGTGGTCCTTCTGCTCCTGTGTGCCGTGCTGCTTGAGCATGTACGCCACGATGAAGTGGGTGTTGATGATGCCGGACACCGACATCCAGCCGCGCGCGATCTCCTCGACGCACAGCGCGTACGTCAGGAGCGACTCGCCCAGGCCGCCGTACTCCTCCGGGATCATCAGGCCGAACAGGCCCAACTCCTTGAGGCCGTCGACGATCGCCTGCGGATACTCGTCGCGGTGCTCCAGCTCGGTGGCGACCGGGATGATCTCCTTGTCCACGAAGTCGCGGACCGTGGACAGGATCTCCTGCTGGACGTCGGTCAGACCGGCGGTCTGGGCGAGTCGCGCCATGACTACTTCCCCTGTTCCTGAAGCTCGGGGCGGCCCGGCTGCTCGCCGCCGCGCTCCTTGATGTACGTCTCGGTCGGCACCATCACCTTGCGGCGGAACACGCAGACCAGGGTGCCGTCCTGCTTGTAGCCCTTGGTCTCGACGTAGACGATGCCGCGGTCGTCCTTCGACTTCGACGGCCACTTGTCCAGCACGGTCGTCTGGCCGTAGATCGTGTCGCCGTGGAAGGTCGGCGCCACGTGCTTGAGCGACTCGATCTCCAGGTTGGCGATCGCCTTGCCGGAGATGTCCGGGACGGACATGCCGAGCAGCAGCGAGTAGATGTAGTTGCCCACGACGACGTTCCGGCCGAAGTCCGTCGTCTTCTCCGCATAGTTGGTGTCCATGTGGAGGGGGTGGTGGTTCATGGTGAGGAGACAGAACAGGTGGTCGTCGTACTCCGTGACCGTCTTTCCCGGCCAGTGCTTGTACGTCGCCCCGACCTCGAACTCCTCGTAGGTGCGTCCGAACTGCATGTCCTACGCCTCCGGGATCTCGAACTTGCTGGTGCGCTGCATGCCGGCCGCGCGGCCCTTGCCGGAGATGACCAGCGCCATCTTCCGGCTGGCCTCGTCGATCATCTCGTCGCCGAGCATCGCCGAGCCCTTCTTGCCGCCCGCCTCGGACGTGTAGTAGTCGTACGCGTCCAGGATCAGCTCGGCGTGGTCGAAGTCCTCCTGCGAGGGCGAGAAGATCTCGTTCGACGCGTCGACCTGGCCGGGGTGCAGCACCCACTTGCCGTCGAAGCCGAGCGCGGCGGCACGCCGTGCCACCTCGCGGTAGCCGTCGACGTTGCGGATCTGGAGGTAGGGGCCGTCGATCGCCTGGAGGTTGTTGGCGCGGGCCGCCATCAGGATCTTCATCAGGATGTAGTGGTAGGCGTCCGCCGGGTAGCCGGGCGGCTGCTCGCCCACGACGAGGGACTTCATGTTGATCGACGCCATGAAGTCGGCCGGGCCGAAGATGATCGTCTCGACGCGCTGGGAGGCCTGCGCGATCTCGTTGACGTTGTTCAGGCCCTGGGCGTTCTCGATCTGCGCCTCGATGCCGATCTTGCCGACCTCGAAGCCCATCGTCTTCTCGATCTGGGTCAGCAGCAGGTCCAGCGCGACGACCTGCTGGGCGTCCTGCACCTTCGGCAGCATGATGCAGTCGAGGTTCTGCCCGGCGCCCTCGACGACGGTGACGACGTCGCGGTAGGTCCACTCGGTGGTCCAGTCGTTGACGCGCACGACGCGGGTCTTGCCGGTCCAGTCGCCCTCGTTGAGGAACTTGACGATGGTGTGCCGCGCCCCGGGCTTGGCGAGCGGCGCGCACGCGTCCTCCAGGTCCAGGAAGACCTGGTCGGCGGGGAGGCCCTGGGCCTTCTCCAAAAAGCGCGGGTTCGAGCCCGGAACCGCCAGGCAGGAGCGCCGGGGGCGAAGGCGGTTGACGGTCGTCATGCGGGGACCTCCAGGGGGTCGAGCTTGTTCGCTTTCCGGATCTCGTCGACGATGCGGCCGATGATTCCGGTGATGTCGAAGTCCTTCGGGGTGAAGACCGCGGCCACTCCGGCGGCCCGGAGCTGCTCGGCATCACCATTCGGGATGATGCCACCGGCGATCACCGGGATATCTGTGGCACCGGCCACACGCAGCCGCTCCAGGACGTCCGGCACGAGCCGGGCGTGCGAGCCGGAGAGGATCGACAGGCCGACCGCGTGCACGTCCTCGGCGAGGGCCGCGTCCACGATCTGCTCCGGGGTGAGCCGGATGCCCTGGTAGACCACCTCGAAGCCGGCGTCGCGGGCCCGGACGGCGATCTGCTCGGCGCCGTTGGAGTGCCCGTCCAGGCCGGGCTTGCCGACCAGGAAGCGCAGCTTGCCCACGCCCATGTCCTGGGCCGTCAGAGCCACCTTCCGGCGCACCTCGGCCAGCGCCGTGCCCTCCGCCGCGGCCACCGCGACGGGCGCCGAGGAGACCCCGGTGGGTGCCCGGAACTCGCCGAACACCTCGCGCAGGGCCCCGGCCCACTCGCCGGTCGTGACCCCGGCGCGGGCGCACTCCAGGGTGGCCTCCATGAGGTTGGCGGTGCCCTTGGCCGCCTCCTTCAGCCGCTCCAGCGCCTTGCACGGGCGCGGGTGGTTGAAGGGCGGCTGGTACCGGGTGTCCCGCCAGTGGACGAGCGACTCGATGACGCGCTCCTCGACCGCCGGGTCCACCGTCTGGATGGCCGTGTCGAGGTCGGCGGTGAGCGGGTTGGGCTCGGTCGTCTCGAAGACGTTGACGCCGACGATCTTCTCCTGGCCCGACTCGATCCGGGCCCGCCGCTCGGCGTGCGAGGCGACCAGCTGCGACTTCAGGTAGCCCGACTCGACGGCGGCCATCGCGCCGCCCATCTCCTCGATCCGCCCGATCTCCGCCAGGCACTCGGTGACCAGCGCGTCGACCTTGGCCTCGACCACCTTCGAACCCTCGAAGAGGTCCTCGTACTCCAGCAGGTCGCTCTCGTGGGCGAGGACCTGCTGGATGCGCAGCGACCACTGCTGGTCCCAGGGCCGGGGCAGGCCCAGCGCCTCGTTCCAGGCCGGCAGCTGGACGGCCCGCGCGCGGGCGTCCTTGGAGAGGGTGACGGCCAGCATCTCCAGCACGATCCGCTGGACGTTGTTCTCCGGCTGCGCCTCCGTCAGGCCCAGGGAGTTGACCTGGACGCCGTAGCGGAAGCGGCGCTGCTTGTCGTTCTCGATGCCGTAGCGCTCGCGGGTGATCCGGTCCCAGATGCGGCCGAAGGCGCGCATCTTGCACATCTCCTCGACGAAGCGGACGCCCGCGTTGACGAAGAAGGATATCCGGGCGACGACATCGCCCATCCGCTCCGGGGGGACCTGGCCGCTGTCGCGCACGGCGTCGAGGACCGCGATCGCCGTGGACATCGCGTAGGCGATCTCCTGGACCGGGGTGGCGCCCGCCTCCTGCAGGTGGTAGCTGCAGATGTTGATCGGGTTCCACTTCGGGATGTGGGAGACCGTGTACGCGATCATGTCCGTCGTCAGCCGGAGGCTCGGTCCCGGCGGGAACACGTGCGTGCCCCGGGACAGGTACTCCTTGACGATGTCGTTCTGGGTCGTGCCCTGGAGCTTGGTGATGTCCGCACCCTGCTCCTCGGCGACGACCTGATAGAGCGCCAGCAGCCACATGGCGGTGGCGTTGATGGTCATCGAGGTGTTCATCTGCTCCAGGGGGATGTCCTGGAACAGCCGGCGCATGTCACCGAGGTGCGAGACGGGTACCCCGACCCGGCCGACCTCGCCGCGGGCGAGGATGTGGTCCGGGTCGTAGCCGGTCTGCGTCGGCAGGTCGAACGCGACGGACAGACCCGTCTGGCCCTTGGCGAGGTTGCGCCGGTACAGCTCGTTGGACGCCTCGGCCGTGGAGTGGCCGGCATAGGTCCGCATCAACCACGGCCGGTCCTTTTCTCTCGGCGCCTGCGGCGCAGGGCGCTCTGTGCCGGTGTCGACGTTCCTCAGCCCGCGGTCGCTGCGCTCCCTTGTCCTCGTCTCTTTCGACACCGGCGCGCCCTGCGCCGCAGACGGGGTCTGACGCTCGCTCATGTGTGCTGCCCTCAGATGTTGCGGAAGCGGTTGATGGCGTCGATGTGCTGGGCGCGCATCTCCTGGTCGCGGACGCCGAGACCTTCCTCGGGGGCGAGGCACAGCACGCCGACCTTGCCCTGGTGGAGGTTGCGGTGCACGTCGAACGCGGCCTGGCCGGTCTCCTCCAGGGAGTACGTCTTCGACAGCGTCGGGTGGATCTTGCCCTTCGCGATGAGGCGGTTGGCCTCCCAGGCCTCGCGGTAGTTGGCGAAGTGGGAGCCGATGATCCGCTTCAGGGACATCCACAGGTACCGGTTGTCGTACTCGTGCATGTAGCCCGAGGTGGAGGCGCAGGTGGTGATGGTGCCGCCCTTGCGGGTGACGAAGACCGAGGCGCCGAAGGTCTCGCGGCCCGGGTGCTCGAAGACGATGTCGATGTCCTCGCCGCCGGTCAGCTCGCGGATGCGCTTGCCGAAGCGCTTCCACTCCTTGGGGTCCTGGGTGGTCTCGTCCTTCCAGAACTTGTAGCCCTCGGCGTTGCGGTCGATGATCGCCTCGGCGCCCATCGAGCGGCAGATGTCCGCCTTCTGGTCGCTGGAGACGACACAGATCGGGTTGGCGCCGCCGGCCAGCGCGAACTGGGTGGCGTAGGAGCCGAGTCCGCCGCTCGCGCCCCAGATCAGGACGTTGTCGCCCTGCTTCATGGCGGCGCCGTTGCTGGAGACCAGCTGGCGGTAGGCGGTGGAGTTCACCAGGCCCGGCGCGGCGGCCTCCTCCCAGCTGAGGTGGCCCGGCTTGGGCATCAGCTGGTTGGACTTGACCAGGGCGATCTCGGCGAGGCCGCCGAAGTTGGTCTCGAAGCCCCAGATCCGCTGCTCGGGGTCGAGCATGGTGTCGTTGTGGCCGTCCGAGGACTCCAGCTCGACCGAGAGGCAGTGTGCGACGACCTCGTCACCGGGCCGCCAGGCGTTGACGCCGGGGCCGGTGCGCAGGACGACGCCCGCGAGGTCGGAGCCGATGATGTGGTACGGCAGGTCGTGACGCTTGGCCAGGTCGTTGGTGCGGCCGTAGCGCTCCAGGAAGCCGAAGGTGGACAGCGGCTCGAAGATCGAGGTCCACACCGAGTTGTAGTTGACCGAGGAGGCCATCACGGCGACCAGGGCCTCGCCCGGGCCCAGCTCGGGCAGCGGGACGTCGTCGAGGTGGATCGACTTGCGCGGGTCCTTGTCGCGGGTCTCCAGACCCGCGAACATCTCGGTCTCGTCCTTGTGCACGGTGATCGCGCGGTACGACTCGGGGAGCGGGATGGCGGCGAAGTCGGCCGAGGTGGATTCGGGCGACTGGATCGCGTCCAGGATGTCCTTCACGGTCACGGTGATGCCTCCGGCGATGCGCGTCCTGAGGGGAACGCTGAGGGTTACGTCGGTGCTGCTGAGGGTGGAGTGGGTGCCGTCGGTTCGGCGGATGGTGCTGATCGGCAGCGCTTTGTGGCGCGGAAGGGTGCCTGTGACGCAGGCGTCCGGGCGCGCAGTCCATGGGGCTGCGGGGACAGCCGGCGTACGAAAGGTCTCTGCACGCCGGTCGCCCGGACCTCTTCAACGTATGACACCGCGTGTCACGTGGCAAGGCACTGAGTGCCAGTGATTGCTCTCAGATGAAATCTTTACGTAACAAATGAGCGATGATCGATCGAACGGGGACGGGAAGCCGCCAGAAAACCTGCCCTGACATGCCAAAACGGCCACCCCGTGGGGTGGCCGTCATCACAGTGGGGCAGGGCCCTCGCGGTGCGCCTCAGCGCTCCTTGAGAGCCTCCTCGATGGTCCGCATCACCTGCTCCAGCGGCGCGTCCGTGCGCGCCACCGTCACCAGCACCTCGCCATGGGTGGAGAGCGCCGCCGCGGCCGGCTGGGGCTGCGCGGTGGAGCGGCCGGCCCCGATGCCGGTGCCGAAGGTCTTGCGGACGATCGCGAAGGCGTGGTCCAGCTGCGCCTCCACATCGCCCTGGGCGCCCGCCCGCAGCCAGCGCCGCAGCACATGGTTGTGCGCGGTGACCACGGCGGACGCCGCCACCTCCGCCAGCAGCGGGTCGTCGTTGGCGTCGTCGTCGTGCGCGTGCTCGTCGAAGTGGCCCAGGAGGTAGCGGGTGAAGAGCCGTTCGTAACGGGCCACCGAGGCGATCTCCGCCTCGCGCAGGGTGGGCACCTCGCGCGTGAGCTTGTAGCGGGCGACCGAGATCTCCGGGCGGGCCGCGTACATCCGCATGACTTCCTTGATGCCGCGGCACACCGTGTCGAGCGGATGCTCGTGCGCCGGGGCGGCGTTGAGCACCGCCTCGGCGCGGATCAGGGTGTCGTCGTGATCGGGGAAGATCGCCTCTTCCTTGGAGCGGAAGTGACGGAAGAAGGTACGGCGGGCGACCCCGGCCTGGGCCGCGATCTCGTCGACGGTGGTCGCCTCGTACCCCTTCGTGGCGAACAGCTCCATCGCCGCTGCCGCCAGTTCCCGGCGCATCTTGAGCCGCTGGGCGGCGGCGCGACTGCCCGCGGCACTTTCCGGCGCGTCGGGCGTGGCTGGTGTACGTGAGGACCTGGCGGGCTGGGACATGACCCGAACGTACTGCATCTGCGCAGGGTGGTGCGCGTGTCCAGGGGTTCCCCCGCCCGTGAGGGGCGGGGGAGAGTCCGCGGGGTCGAGCAGGCCGCCCCAGTCCTCGCCGCCGGTGAACCAGTCGCCCGGACGGTCAGCGCCGGGCATATTCGCGGAAACCCCGGCCCGTCTTGCGGCCGAGGCAGCCCGCGGCCACCAGGTGCTCCAGCAGGGGCGCGGGGGCCAGACCGGGGTCGCGGAACTCGCGGTGCAGGACCTTCTCGATGGCCAGCGAGACATCCAGCCCGACCACGTCCAGCAGCTCGAACGGGCCCATGGGGTACCCGCCGCCGAGCTTCATCGCCGCGTCGATGTCGTCCAGCGAGGCGTAGTGCTCCTGCACCATCTTGATCGCGTTGTTCAGGTACGGGAACAGCAGGGCGTTCACGATGAACCCGGCGCGGTCGCCGCAGTCCACCGCGTGCTTCCTGATCCGCCCGCAGACCTCCCGCACGGTCGCGTGGACGTCGTCGGCGGTGAGCACCGTGCGCACCACCTCGACCAGCTTCATGGCCGGGGCCGGGTTGAAGAAGTGCATGCCGATCACGTCCTGCGGACGCGAGGTGGCGCGGGCGCAGGCGACCACGGGCAGCGAGGAGGTCGTGGTGGCCAGCACCGCGCCCGGCTTGCAGACCTTGTCCAGCGTCGCGAACAGCTGCTGCTTGATCTCCAGGTCCTCGGCGACGGCCTCGACGGCCAGGTCGACCTCGGCGAAGGCGTCGTAGGAGCCGGCCGGGGTGATCAGGTCCAGGGTCCGCGCGGCGGCCTCGGCCGTCATCCGGCCCTTGTCCACGGAACGGGCCAGGGACTTGCCGATCCGGGCCTTGGCGGTCTGCGCCTTCTCCTCGCTGCGCGCGGCGAGGACGACCGCGTAGCCCGCCTTGGCGAAGACCTCGGCGATACCGGAGGCCATCGTGCCGGAGCCGGCGACGCCGACCGAGCGGACCTCGCGGCCCGCGACCGGCACCGAGCCCTCCAGCGGGGTCAGCGCGTCACGCACCACGACGGCGCTGCCCGGGGCCTCGTAACTGTAGAAGCCGCGGCCCGACTTGCGGCCCGTCAGGCCCGCCTCGCTGAGCTGCTTGAGGATCGGGGCCGGGGCGTGCAGCCGGTCGTGGGACTCCGCGTACATGGCGTCCAGCACCGTGCGCGCGGTGTCGATGCCGATCAGGTCGAGCAGGGCGAGCGGGCCCATGGGCAGACCGCAGCCCAGCCGCATCGCGGCGTCGATGTCCTCACGGGAGGCGTACTTGGCCTCGTACATCGCGGCGGCCTGGTTGAGATAGCCGAACAGCAGCCCGTCGGCGACGAATCCGGGGCGGTCGCCGACCGCGACGGGCTCCTTGCCGAGGTCGAGGGCGAGGTTGGTGACGGCGGTGACGGCGGTCGGCGCGGTCAGCACCGAGGAGACCACCTCCACCAGCCGCATCGCCGGGGCCGGGTTGAAGAAGTGCAGGCCCAGCACCCGCTCGGGGCGGGCCGAGTCGGCGGCGAGCCGGGTGACGGACAGCGCGTTCGTCCCGGTGGCCAGGATCGTCTCCGGCCGCACGATGCCGTCCAGTTCGCGGAAGATCTGCTGCTTGATCTCGTACGACTCCGGAGCCACCTCGATCACCAGGTCGGCGCCGGCCGCCGCGGAGAGGTCGGTGCCGGTGCGGACCCGCGCGAGGGCGTCCGCGCGCTCCTGCTCGGTGAGCTTTCCGCGCTCCACGGCACGGGCGGTGGAGGCCGCGAGCGCGGTGACCGCCTGGACGGCCGCGGCCTCGCTGATGTCGATGCCGACGACCTCGCGGCCGGCCTTGGCGAGCACTTCGGCGATACCGGTGCCCATGGTGCCGAGGCCGACGACGGCGACGGTCCGGATCGGGGACTGAGGGGTGTCGGACAGGGGAGTGGCCATCGCGGGACTCCAGGAATGAGGGTGACGACTGGGAGTGCGCCCGGGTGCGCCGAGGGGCGCACCGGGTGCGGAAGCAATGCGGGTGTGATCCGGGCTGCATGCGCACACGCCCGGTGCCGTCGCCGCGGACGTGCACACGTCCGGCGAACGGTGATGGCCGACCGGCCCTGTCCCGTGGCCTGGTCGTACTGCGGTACCTGAGGCACCGAACCGACTGCTCCCACGGCGGCTGCGTCACCAGGCCACCGCGGGTCGATCGCGAGGGGGTATCTCGCTCGTCTGAGCTTAACCGGGCAGTAACGAGCGCGCCAGTCCCCTTCCTTCACCGTCTTTGTGATGTAGGTCCCGGGACGGTGGGGACGCCCCTAGATGAGTGAGTCCGATGTGTGTGCTGGTCGCGACCATGGCGAAGGGCGCCCGTTGGTCAGTGTGTGAAGACAAACCTGGACGCCCTTCTGGC